>MNXP01000022.1 GCA_001872625.1 Bacteroidetes bacterium CG2_30_33_31 | reverse complement strand
AAAGTCTTTTTCATTCATAAAAAAATAAGATTAAAGGAAAGCCCCGAAGGGCTTTCGTTATACTGCATAAGCTAATCTGTTTTCTAATCTACTATGAAGCAAATCCATATCTTCTTCCACTTTTTGATCTACAATACGGGCATAATGTTGTGTAGATTTAATATCCTTATGTCCAAGCATTTTAGAAACAGATTCAATGGGAACTCCATTCATTAAAGTTACGGTAGTTGCGAAAGTGTGTCGAGCAACATGGTAACTTAAATTTTTGGTAATACCAGTCAAATCTGCTAGCTCTTTCAAGTAGGCATTAAGTTTTTGATTGCTGAGAATAGGAAGAACCTGATCATTATCAATTAATTCATCAATATTATTATACTTATTGATAATTGAGATAGGAATAGGAAGGAGGGGGATATTGGCCATTCCTCTGGTTTTTTGCCTTTTAGTTTTAATCCAATACCCTCTTTCAGTTCTGATAATTTCATTACCAGTAAGTTTTTTAACATCGGCGTAAGCAAGACCAGTAAAGCAGCTAAAAACAAAGAAATCGCGCACTTTCTCTATTCTTTCAATCCTAGTATTAAGCTTAATGATTTTTTCCAGTTCATCCTCTGTAAGATAAGGCCTAGAGACATCTTTCTTAGAAAAATTAAAACCTACAAATGGATCTTTAACCAACCATCCATTCCTAATAGAAATGTGAGTAATTCGTTTTAAGTTCTGAAGGAATCTGATTGTAGTATTATGTCCAATTCCTTTTTCGGTTTTGAGATACATACTAAAAGAATCAATCATTTCGTAATTGATAGCCTTAATGGAAACATCCCTGATTTTATAATGTTTCTCAAGGAAATTTTTAAAATGATTTTTTCCAGTACGATACTTCTGAACTGTAGAAACTGTTGTTTCTTTTCCGATTAATTTGGTTAGATTCTCAATATGTTGTTCCCAAATCTCGATAACCTGCCGGGGTTGTGCCGTATTGGTTCCCAGAATGGCATCACGTAATTGAAAGGGTGTCACGATTTCGTGTTCTTTCAATAATTGGTTATAAAGATTATGAGCTCGAACATTGATAGCATCTAAATAATCATTAAAGATTTTAGCTTCAGTAGTTCTTCCCTTCATTTGGGATTTACCAATATCCCAAAGATTTGGAAGTATGTGCCTTTTTATCTGAAAGCTAGTCTTAACTCCGTTAATGTAGATTTGCAGATAAACAGGAACTTCTCCGTTTTTCTTGGCTTTTGTTCTGCTGATATAAAAAATCAGCGAAAAGGAAGCTTTTTGATTTCTCATAAGGCTTAAAATTTAAATTACTGCCCTCCATTTCGTTTGCAATAATACTTCCTTTTGATAACATAGATGTCTGATTTACAGTACCATTTTATCCCATTTTGTTCCAGATTTTACAAAGTTGTGCTTCCTTTTTTAGGTTCCGAAAAAAGGGAAGCTGGTTCGGAAGCAAACTTTGGTACATTTTGGCACATTTTGGCATATCAAAGAGCAAAAAAAAAGTGCGTAATCGACTGATTGACACACTTTGGTACGTTTTGGTACTCTATATAAGCGGAGAAAGAGGGATTCGAACCCTCGGTACGCTTTTGACGTACACACGCTTTCCAGGCGTGCCTCTTAAACCACTCGAGCATCTCTCCAAATAGCTGGCTAAAATACAATTTTTTAATAATCGCGCTAATATTAAATTATAATTTCGTGAGAACTCTCGTCTTGCCAAAAATATGTTGTTTTTAATTAAAATTATTGTTTTAACATTTAATCCAAAGTTCATGTTAAGTATTTAATCCTAAGTTCATGGCTTATTTGAAAAAACTACATTCGAAATTTTTTTAACAATTTTATTTTGATTATTAGATATGTCCTTAATTATTATAATTATTGTTAGAAATCAAATGTAATTATGTTTACTTTTGCTTCCCAAAATTTTAAGTAACCAATTTAAATTAAATAATATGAGAAAAATTTTACTATCAATGATTGCTTCTGTTTTGTCTATTGCGGCTTTTAGTCAATGTCAAAACTTATTTATTTCCGAATATGTTGAGGGCAATTACAATAATAAAGCTATCGAAATCTATAATCCTACCAACGCTGCAATAAATTTATCAGGATATAGAATTGTAAGATATTCTAATGGTGGAACAAGTCCACAATTTCTTGCTTTAGCTGGTACATTAGCATCTTCAGAAGTTTATGTTATTGTTATTGATAAAAGAGACCCAAGTGCTACAGGATATGATACCATTGTATTTGCTGAACTAATAGCTCATGCAGATACTTTTATGAGTGGCGCATATCCTGGACCAATGTATTTTAACGGTAATGATGCTATAACTCTTGAAACTACTTCGGGAACTTATGTTGATATTATTGGTGTTGTTGGCCAAAATCCCGGTCAAGCATGGACATCAGATACAGCTGCAGGATTTACTGATGCTTTGGGTGGTCGTTGGTGGACAAAAGATCATACCTTGATTAGAAAACCAACGGTTCAGCAAGGCATCACTACAAACCCAACATATTTCAACCCAGTGGTTGAATGGGATAGCTTGCCAAAGAATACTTTCAGCACCCTCGGATGGCATAAAGGAAA
This sequence comes from Bacteroidetes bacterium CG2_30_33_31, assembly GCA_001872625.1. Taxonomy (GTDB): domain Bacteria; phylum Bacteroidota; class Bacteroidia; order Bacteroidales; family UBA1556; genus UBA6267. The sequence goes on along the minus strand of MNXP01000022.1, from coordinate 34,373 downwards.
CTGCACCCCAAACTCCATAAATAATATAAAGAAGCAGAACAATGCCTTCTTTTTCCCTAACCCAGTAGCAGGTAGTTTCTTTACCGTAAAAGCAACGCAAATTATCGAATCTGTCGAAATTACTAATGCAATTGGCCAAGTGATTTATAGCAAAAAAAATGCTGATTTCAGTGGTGATATGAAAATTGAAACCACAAATATGCTAAATGGAATTTATATGGTGAAAATATTTTTTACCGATAATTCTTCTATCATTAAAAAAGTCATTATAGAATAATCTTTAATGATTAATATAAAAAAACTCTCATTTATTTTATGAATGAGGGTTTTTTATCCTTGAAAAAGAAATAAATATGAAATTAAAAATTATTATTTTATTATTTGCCATGTATGCGTTTTCAACTATGAATGCTCAGCAGGGAAATATCAAAGGAAGCGTAACTGATAAGACTACTGGCGAAAAACTTATAGGAGTAAACATTATGTACAGCGAAGGCAAAGGAATTATCTCTGATTTGAATGGTAATTTTTCTGTGAAACTTGATTACGGAATCTATAGATTTAAAGTCTCTTATGTTGGTTACAATCAAATTGAAAAAACTATCGTTCTTGATAAAAGCGAAAAAGTAATTGTATTTCAGCTCGAAAATTCAACACTTGAAGAAGTAGAAATAGTTTCAGATGTGGCAAAATCTCGCGAGACCCCAGTAGCCTTTTCAACCATTAAACCAGCAAAATTAGAAGAAGAATTGGCTGCTCAAGATTTACCAATGATATTGAATTCAACACCAGGAGTTTATGCTACCCAATTAGGTGGCGGTGACGGCGATGCAAGAATAAATATCAGAGGTTTTAGCCAAAGAAATGTTGCAGTTATGATTGATGGAATTCCAGTAAATGATATGGAAAATGGTTGGGTTTATTGGTCAAATTGGTCAGGATTAGATTTGGCAACGCGCTCAATTCAGGTACAAAGAGGATTAGGTGCTTCCAAACTTGCTCTCCCTTCGGTGGGTGGAACCATGAACATTATCACCAGAGGAATAGATTCGAAAAAAAGCTTTAAAGTAAATCAAGAAATGGGCTCAGATGGCTATAGCCGCTCATCGTTGGCATTAAATTCTGGCAGACTAAAGAATGGCTGGGGAGTTACTTTTTCGGGATACTACAAAAGAGGTAACGGCTGGGCTGATATGACTTGGACAAGAGACTGGTTTTTCTTTGTGAGAGTTGATAAAGCTATAGGGGATCATTTACTTAGCCTTTCGGCTATTGGTTCGCCACAATCTCATGGTCAAAGAGCATATCAAAACTCAATAGCTGAATTTAGTACCGACTATGCCAAGAAAGTTGGAATCGCCGACAGCAATTACATAAAAGGAAAACCGACAAATCTGGGCTTGCGTTATAACCAAAATTGGGGAAATCTCAATCGATGGTCAACACAGGGTAGCGATACCTTAAGCAAACAAGAAAAAGTGAATGAGAAAATTAACTTCTATTTCAAGCCTCAATATAGCATTCGAGATTTTTGGAATGTCTCCTCAAAACTCTACATTTCAAATATTGCTTATTTGTCGATGGGAAATGGAGGAGGAACTGGATTTTCCCGAACTCTAACAACCTTGAGCGATGGTTTAAAAGATATTCAATCATCGTATAATTCAAATATGAAAAATAATGGAACTGCACTCGAAGGAAAAGGCGATTTTATTTATGCATCTAATAACGACCATTTTTGGTATGGATTACTCTCTTCTTTTGGCTGGCGATTCAAAAAAAATTGGGAACTTTCTGGTGGTTTAGACCTAAGAAGTTATAAAGGCTCTCATTATCGTACAACTTATGATTTGCTTGGAGCGAACTCATTTATCGATACTTATACTGCTACTGAACTTAATGATAAGACAAATCCCTCCACAGTTCGTAAAAATGGCGACATTGTCTATTACCACAACGACGCCTTGGTACGTTGGGGTGGACTTTTCGCTCAATTAAACGTAAAGGAAGGAAACTGGTCGTATTTTGTAAATCTAACGATGGCTTATAGCGGTTATAATAGAATTGACTACTTTAAGAAAAAAGACCTCGTAATTAATGGACAAACATTTTATCAAGCTGTAGGTTACACACCAAAATTTGATTTATCGCAAGGTAAATTTATTGCTCTTGCTGATACTTTTAAACTTAATGGACAAGCTTATACCCTAAATTCTCCTGAGGCTCGCACTGCTGAAACTGGCTGGAAATATATTCCTGGCTATACTGCTAAAGCTGGCGCAAATTATAATATCTCCGAAACTCAAAATGTCTATATAAATATTGGCTACCTTAACAAAGCTCCTCGTTTTGCAAATGTTTATGACAATAACAACAGAATGTATAAACAAATTAAAAATGAGATAGTTAAAGCGATAGAATTGGGATATACTTTCTTTAATGGCGACATTACTGTGGATCTGAATGCTTATCTTACAAATTGGCAAAATAAACCTGCCGATGTTGCTTCTTCAATAAAAATTGATGACGTTACTTACAAAGTAAATATCAATGGAATGAATGCTCTCCACAAAGGTTTAGAGACAGAAATTGCATGGCAGATTAACAAATATATTCTTTCCGAATCAGTGATTTCGTTAGGCGATTGGCGTTGGACTTCTGCTGACTCTGCCGAAGTTGTAAATGATAATACAGGTGAGGTAGTAAGAAAAATATTTTTTGATGCTAAAGGATTAAAAGTTGGCGATGCCGCTCAAACTCAGCTGAGAGAAAGCCTTCGTTGGCAAATAAAAAAAGGTCTCTATTTGAAGAGCACTCTTACTTTTTTTGGAGATAATTATTCCAATTTTGACCCTATGTCGTTAGATCCAAAGCTTCATCCATCTTCTTTTGATGCAAATGGAAACCCAAAACAATCTTGGAAAATACCAAACTATGCCCTGTTGGATGCTTTTGCTGGATATAGTTTTAAACATAAAAAATTAGGCTTCAACATACGTCTTTCTGTCTTAAATGTGCTTGATAATGTTTACATTACTGACGCTCACAACAATGATGGATACAGTGGCCAAAGCTGGAATTCTTTTGACGCAAAATCCGCCGCAGTTTTTTTCGGTATGGGACGTAGGTTCGTTACCTCATTGGCAATAAATTTTTAATTATTAAACTAAATCATTTATATAAATATTATCAAATTATGAAAATCAAACTTTTTTTAATCTCAATTTTGGTTTTTGCAGCAAGCGCTTCCTTCGCACAAATAACCATAAAAGCAGCAAGAAATCTAAGCATGGGAACAGTGGTTACCGTCAAAGGCATTGTTACCAATGGTTCTGAGTTAGGTGTAATAAGATATCTACAAGATAGTACTGCTGGAATTGCAGCTTATGGAGCTACTTTGAGTACAGTCCAACGCGGCGATTCTATCCAAATTACTGGTACTCTGAAGAATTACAACCAACTTACTGAACTCGATCCATTGACAAGTTTCACCGTTCTATCCACAGGAAATGCTTTGCCAACTCCAGAAGTTGCACCAATTGACTCGCTCAACGAAAATCATGAAAGCGAATTGGTAAGAATTAATAACGCTACTTTTACCACAAATCCAGGTGGTACATTTAGTAGCAATACTTCTTATTATTTTACTGCCAATGGTTTAACTTCTTCTATTTATGTTCGTGCTAATAATCCTTTAATTGGCCATGTAATTCCTTCAGGAACTGTATCATTGATAGGAATAAATTCACAATTCTCTTATAGCAGTCCTACTACAGGATATCAATTGCTATGTAGAGATTCTGCAGATATTATTAATAGTTCAAGCATTTCAATAATTTCATCTGTAAGCTTGGATTCTCTTTCTACCACAGGTTTTGCATTGAATTGGATTACCGATAATGCTGGAACTTCTGAAATATTTTATGGTTCATCCAATAATAATCTTGTAAATCATTTATCTGATACTACTTCTTCTATTGCCCATCATGTTGCCATTAAAAATGCAAGTCCTTCTCAACTTTTTTATGTAAAAGCTTTTTCTGTGCTGGGCAACGATACAGCTTTTTCACCCATAAGAGTTTTTATTACACAATCAGTTTCTTCAGGAGATATCAAAGTTTATTTCAATCATCCTACCGACCATAGCGTAAGTACAGGGGTAAATGCTATAACTTTGACCAATGCCATAGACGATACTTTGGTAAAATATATCGACAGAGCACAGGCAACTATTGATTTTACAATGTACAATTTCAATTCTGCAAACATTGCCAATATTGCTACAGCATTGAATAATGCTTATACAAGAGGTGTGGTAGTGAGAGTAATTTTCGATAATGCTGCAAATAATACTGGACTTCAACAATTAGATGCAGGCATCAAAAAAATTGCGAATCCTGTAGGCTCACAATATGGAATTATGCACAATAAATTCATAATTTTTGATGCTTATAATTCTAATGTAAATGTTCCAATTGTATGGACAGGCTCCACAAATCTTACTGAAGGGCAAATAAATACTGATGCAAATAGTGTGATTATCATTCAAGATAAATCGTTAGCCATTACATACAATTTGGAATTTAATGAAATGTTTGGCTCCACTGGCGCTATTCCCGACCTAATTGCTTCCAAATTTGGACCAGATAAATTGGATAATACTCCTCACGAATTTATAATTGGAAGCAAACATATCAAATCATATTTTAGCCCGAGTGATGGAACAAATGATGTAATACTTTCGGAAATTGCAGCTGCTACTGCCACCATAGATATTGCTACCATGCTGATTACCAGAACCGATATTGCTTACGCTCTCCAAGATGCCGTGAATAATAATGGTGTAAAACTTCATATTTTAGGCAATGCGGAAGCTGATTTTTCGACCTTAGATTGGAGTATTTTTCATAACCTTATCGATACAAACCTTGTAGAAGATGCCATAGCTCCTGGAATTATGCATCACAAATTTATGGTTGTTGATAACGGTTTGGCAAATGCTTCCTTAGAAGTGGGCTCGCATAATTGGAGCAATGCTGCAAATAATATTAATGATGAAAATACTCTTGTGATTCATGATGAAACTATTGCAAATCTTTATTATCAGGCATTTAGATACAGATTTTATCAGAATGTTCATTCTGGAATTTCTAATAATTCTAATCTTTTGCAAGTAGATGTATTTCCAAATCCAGTATCGGAGAATTTATTTGTAAATATTACAGCATCACAATCTTCGCAAAGTACTTTTGAAATTGCTGACATTTCTGGTAGAACTATTTTGAGCAAAGTTGAGCAAGTAAATTCAGGCAAAAACAAAGTAAAACTTAATCTAAGTAATGTAAAAAGCGGAATTTATATTTTGAAAATCGCATCTAAAGATGGAATGTACATGAAAAAATTTATGGTTAAATAATCCAATAAATTTTCTCAAAAAAACCTGATTAAAAATTTTTAGTCAGGTTTTTTTATTCTACTTCTTCCATGGATATTAATCCATTGATGATTGCGTAAACTGTTAGACCAGAGATAGATTTTATACCAAGCTTGGCTGTAATTTTTTTGCGGTGAGTTATCACAGTATGAATGCTTATAAATAATGCTTCTGCAATTTCTTTGTTGGTTTTGCCCAATGCTACATGTTTCAAAATTGTTCTTTCTCTGTTGCTAATTTTCTCTTCATGCGCATTTGTCAAAAAATTGTCGGTCTCCACTAAATTCAAAAAGTATTCAATAGTCTCTTTCTTAGTAGAATACACATCAAAATTGGAGTGAATTATTATGTTGCTTAAAACCTCTGGAGAAAATTTAAGCTGAATAATCTTGGTGTTGGTGGAAGATTTAAAAATCGAATTCAAAACTTCATCACTTAAGGAGCGAATCAAGTCGCTGGCAACAATCAGAAAATCAGGTTGATGAGTTGTTAAACTTTGAATAATTGCTGATGAATCTTCAATAATTTCTACAACTTTGGCATTTTTAATCTCGTTAAGCGTAATTGAAAGGCCTTTATTAATAAGGTAAGATTTACTTGCAATAATAAAGTTGATTTGCTTCATAGCTTTATTTTAACATTTTTTCCATCAGCGTAACTCGTGGAACCAAAACTCTGTTCTCCATATTTGAATGGTCATTTATATCTTTTTCAAGATGCCCAAGTTGTCCAAGAATCTTATAACAGAGCACATTGTTTTCTTGTGGAGGAAGATATTTAATTATCAGACTTTTCAAATCATACAAACTATCTTCAATATTTTCATGCTCATCAACATATCTTTCTATAGCGTAATCTTTCAACTCTTTAATTTCGTTGGCTGTCAAATTTTCATTTGATTTATAAAACAGTTCCAATTTCAAAATGTATGGATAAACAACTTCTTCCTCTCTTTTAATGTGCTGGCTAAGATGAATTTTATAGTCGATAAAAAATTTGCTGATTAGTTTAAGCTCTTTAGAAATAGGCTTGTCGCTTTCGTCCAAAAGCTTTTGTATTAAAGCGTAAATCTCTGGCATTTTGAGATTTAAATAATAATTATGAGTATTTTTAAGATAAGCAATTATCAAGCTCAGTGGAAAACTTTCGAGATAATTTTGTGGAAAATAATCAGGTTCATTAAAAGTATTTACAATCTCAAGAAAGAAATCCACATTCACGCCGTGAACATTGCAAACTTCTTCCACCGTTTTCTCGCCAAAACCAAGCTTAATCTCAAAGCGACTTATCACCGATAGCAAATGATGATTATTAAGAATCACATCAGCCATCTTAATGTTTTTTGAAAAAATCATAAGAATATATTTTGTGCTGACAAAGATAAGATTTATAAGAGATTTATATTGAATTATGAAAAAATATTTTATTCTACCTAATATTAATAGTTTTTTATCTATTTTAGCCATTGGCAAAATGATGCCAATTGAACTTAATTTTTTAACGAAAATAAATATTATGAAAAAAACACTTTTACTTTTTACAGCTGTTTTTGGTTTTGGGTTTTTGATTGCTCAAACATCAAATATTCAGCAAATTGAAAAAGGAGTAAGCAATTTTAGAGGGCAAAGCTCCAACAAAGTTGTTCTAAAGAAACACAATGCACTTGTAACACCACCAAAAACTTCACTTGCCGAAAGTTTTGAAGGAACTGCCTTTCCACCATTAGGATGGACATTTATTGATGGCGATGGCGATGGACAAAACTGGTTTGCTTATACTGGTGGTTCTGCACATACTGGCGCAATATCTGCTGTATCAGCATCTTGGACATCTACCTCTGGTGCTCTTACTCCAAATAACCATTTAATTACTCCTGCCTTAATTCCGGTAACTGGCGACACACTTTCGTTTTGGTTTGCTGCTCAAGACCCTGCCTATCCTGCCGATAAATTTCAGGTATTAGTTTCTACAACAGGAAAAGCTACTTCAAACTTCATCGATACACTTTTTGTAAAAACTATCACAGATAGTGCCTGGACTCAAAAAAAATTAAGCCTTGCCGCTTTTGTTGGTGACACCATCTATGTGTCTTTCAACCACTTCGATTGTACCGATTGGTTTTATATGAAAATTGATGATGTTTCTGGCCCCGCAACTTATACTCCACCTGATATGGCGGTATCTAATATTATTGCACCATATTCAGCTTGTGGACTTGGTTCAGAAGATGTTACTATTGAATTAAGCAATAATGGAGCAATCTCTGTTTCATCTTTTGATGTTGCATTTAAAGTTGATAATGGCACTTATACCACAGAAACATACAGTGGAACTGCATTAGCACCTTTTACTACTGCCACCTATACTTTTACAGCTAAAGCAAATTTATCTGCTGCTGGACTTCATACAGTTACCGCCAAAGTTATTTATTCTTCCGATGCTGATGCCTCAAATGATTTGATAACAATAAATGCCGACCACCTGTCGGGCAAAACAATTCCTTATACCATGGGCTTTGAAACTGGCGAAAGTCTCGAAGGATGGAGCGTGATAGATGTTGCTCAAGATGGATATACATGGTACACAATTGAAAATGGGGTGAATCCAAACCTTGGAACAGGCTATGCTTATTGCATCTCGCCATCATCAGACGATTGGTTGATAACTACTTGCCTAAATTTAGTAAGTGGCCAAAATTATGGAGTATCGGCATGGGCCAAAACAAAAGTTAATGGAAATGAAGCTTTTTCAATTATGCTCGGACAAGGAAATACTGCAACTGCATTAACTACCAATCTAAAAGATGCAACTGTTGCTGCCGATATTTATGATAAATATTCAGCCACTTTTACAGTTGCCACAGCCGGAGAATACTTTGTTGGCTTTCATGCAAATAGCTCTGCAAGCACCATGACAATGTATTTAGATGACATTATGATTGACGACCTTTTTACTGGTATTGAAAAATCTGACATTTCAAATTCTATAAGCATGTATCCAAATCCTGCTAAGAATCTTCTAAAAATTCGCTCCACCACAAATATTTCAAATATAAAAATAGTAAATATTATTGGTCAAACGGTTAAAGATGTTGATGTAAATGCCACTGAATCAAGAATTGAGATATCAAATCTTGAAAATGGGATTTATTTGGTAAGCATTAAAACTGGAAACAATACTTCAGTGAAAAAACTTACAATAAATAGATAATTTCTACAGATTTTACTTCTAAAAAAAGTCATCTCAAAAAGAATTGAGATGACTTTTTTGTTTTATAATTTTTCATTTAAATAAATTTATTAAAGTCGAAAGGTTCATTTTTTCATGCGAAATTTTTAACAAATTCTTTCGATAAAATTCTTATTTTTGTCGGCAAGGCCTAAATTTTTTAATGGGAAAAATCGACGACATAAAGCAGCCAATTGGCGCAGAGTTAAAGCGTTTTCATACAGAATTTGAAGCTGTTATGAAAAGTCGTATTCCGCTGCTTAACATTATCACCAAATACATTTTAAAAAATAAAGGCAAGCAAATGCGCCCACTTTTTGTTTTTCTATCTGCCCGACTCAATGGTGAAATTACCGACTCAACATATAAAGCAGCTGCTTTAATAGAGCTTCTACATACCGCAACTTTAGTTCATGATGATGTAGTAGATGAAGCAAATTTGCGTCGCAATGTATTTACTATTAATGCTTTATGGAAAAACAAAGCTGCCGTTCTAATTGGCGATTATTTGCTTTCAAAGGGAATGCTAATGGCTTTAGAAAACAAGGAATACCAACTATTAGAGATAGTTTCAAAAGCTACAAAACAAATGAGTGAAGGGGAGCTACTTCAAATAGAAAAAGCCCGCCGCTTAGATATTTCTGAAGAAATTTACTTTGAAATTATTCGTCAAAAAACCGCCTCTCTAATTGGCTCTGCAACCGCTGCTGGAGTTGCTTCCACTGGCGCTTCAAAGGAGTTGATAAATAAATTTTGGGAAATGGGTGAAAATATTGGCATCGCATTTCAAATAAAAGATGATTTGCTTGACTATTCAAATACTGGCAACACCGGTAAAATATCTGGTAACGACCTAAAGGAAAAGAAGATGACTCTGCCATTAATATATTTCTTGAATAATATTAGCTCTTTCGAACGTCGTAAAATAATCTATAAAATAAAATATCAAATTAGTAATGCCAGAGTTAGAAAAAACATTATTGAAAGTGTAATGAACTCTGGTGGCATAGAATATTCTAAAGCTAAGATGAATGAATATCTAAAAAAAGCCTTGCTGACATTAGAACCTTATGAAAACAGTGAAATAAAATCTTCACTTGTTGAGTTAATCAACTATTCAATACTTCGTGATAAATAAATTAATTATGAAAATATTCAAATTACTTTTATATTTCTTTATGTTTACTTGTGCTATTCAAAATGCAGAAGCTCAAGAACATACTACTCTTATCAAAAGATATGACGACGGCAAAAAAAGCTCCGAAACAGTTATGATTGATAGCACTGCCGATGGCAAATATACTTCCTGGTATCAAAATGGACGATTGATGGAGCAAGGAAATTTTACTATGGGAAAAAAGACTGGCGAGTGGATTCGACTTTATGAAAATGGTGATTCGATTAGTAAAATTAACTATGAAAATGGCGACTACAGAATTTGGTTTGAACAAAGGAAACTTCAGGTAAAAGGAAATGTAAGAAACGGCGAAAAAGAAGGCTTGTGGCTGGAATACTATATAAATGGCAATAAAAAATCTGAAATTTTTTATAAAAGTGGGATCGAAGTAGGCGAAAAAAAATTGTGGTACGAAAATGGGCAATTGAGTTTTAAAGTTGACAAACCCAATGGGAAGTATATTTCATATTACAGCAGCGGAGAAATAAAAGAAACAGGCTCTTTCAAAAATTCTTTGCGCGACAGCATTTGGGTAGGATATTTTAAAAATGAGAAAATATCTTACCGTGGAAATTATAAAAACGACCAGAAAACTGGCGTTTGGAAAGAATATTATTTAAACGGAAACATAAAAAAAGTTGAACCTTTTGAAAATGGAACTTATAGCGAATATTATATTGACTCTAAGCCAAAAATATCTGGCACCATTGCCAATGGGAAAAAACAAAACTCATGGAAAAGTTGGTACCAAAACGGCAAACTAAAAGATGTAAATAACTATATTTCAGATCTTAAAAATGGTTATGCCGAATCCTTCTATGAAGATGGACTAAAAGAATTTGTTGGAAATTACCATAACGATAGCTTAAATGGCTATTGTACTTGGTGGTACGCTAATGGAAATAAAGAAATGGAAGGCAAAAATTCTATGGATTTGCAAGATAGCCTATGGATATTTTATTACGACAATGGCAAAATTGGAAGTACGGGCAACTTCGATAAAGGAGTGCAAACTGGTATGTGGACATATTATTATCTGTCGTCGCCCTTGTGGAAAAAAGGCGAATTCAAAGAAGGTTTGAAAGATGGACTTTGGACTACCTGGTGGGAAAATGGGCAGAAATTGCAAGAAGGGAAATACTCCAATGGTAAAGAAACTGGAGTTTGGACTTCATGGTTCGACAACGGAAAAATAAAAGATTTTGGCAGTTTTAGCGATGGAAAAATGACTGGTAAATGGGAAGGCTGGTTCAAAGATAGTGGCAAAAATTATATCTATAACTACAAAAATAATTTAAAAAATGGCTATTGCATTCAAAATTACGACAACGGCAAAGCTAAATATAAAGGCTCTTTTAAAGATGGAATTCAAGATGGTAAATTCAACGAATTTTATAAAACTGGCAATAAGCTTTCTTCAGGGAAATATAATAACGGCAAAAAAGAAGGAAAATGGACTTATTATGATGTAAATGGCAAACTCTTTAAAAAGCAAAATATGAGTGATGGTAAACCTACTGGAAAGTGGGTAGAATATTTTGCCAACGGAAAGAAAAAGGGACAAGGAAGCTACAAAGGGGTGCTCCGTGATGGCGTTTGGACATATTGGGATAGCGAAGGCAAAATTGTTTACAAAGTTCTTTATGAAAATGGTCATAAAGTGAAAGATCTTGTAAACCAAAAATTTGGAAATGCATTGCCTCAAAAGTAATTATGATTTTTTTACATAGATAAATTTAACTTAAACTTTTACTAATTTGCTTAATATTTTATCTTTTTATAAATGCAAACATCAATTGAAAATATTTATAAGATTTTTCGCCAATCTACAGGCATAGAAATAGATACAAGAAAAATTAGTGCAGGCAAATTATTCTTCTGCCTAAAAGGCGAGAATTTTAATGCTAATGAATTTGCAGAAGAAGCTCTTGAAAAAGGAGCAATTAAGGTGATTGTGGATGAAGCTGATTTTGCTACCGATAGTAGAATAATTCTTGTTGATAATGTGCTAAAATGTATGCAGAGTTTGGCAAATTTTCACCGCCATAAATTCAATATTCCTATAATTGGTATTACTGGAACAAATGGAAAAACTACCACCAAAGAGCTTATCGCTACAGTGCTTTCGACAAAATTTAAAACTCATTTTACTTTAGGAAATTTAAATAATCATATTGGTGTTCCTCTCACTTTACTTTCGATGCCAATGGATACCGAAATTGCCGTGGTTGAAATGGGAGCAAATCACCCTCATGAAATATCCGATTTATGCAAGATTGCTGAACCTAATTTCGGAATTATTACTAATATTGGCAAAGCACATCTTGAGGGTTTTGGTAGTTTACAAGGCGTAATAAACACTAAAAGAGAGCTTTATGATTATATTGCGGATCATGGGAAATTGATTTTTGCTGATGATGACAACACATTGTTATTGGAAGTCGGCAAAAATCTCGAAAGAGTAACTTATGGCAAAAATAAAAATGCCGACTACCAAGCTCAACTTCTTTCTTCTGAACCATTTATCGAAATTTTATTCCAAGGAGATATAATTGAAACCAATCTTTTGGGCAATTACAATTTTACTAATGTGCTTGCTGCCATAGCTATAGGCAGCTATTTTGGAATTAATAAAGACGAATTGAAAAAAGCTATTTCTTCCTACCAGCCATCAAACAAAAGGTCACAATTGCTTGAAACAGCAAAAAATAAAATTTATCTCGATGCTTATAACGCTAATCCAACATCTATGCGCAATGCTATCGAGAGCTTTGCTTCTATTAATATTTCTCCAAAAATTGCAATTATTGGTGATATGCTCGAACTTGGAAACGAAAGCAAAGCTGAACATTTGGAAATTGTAAATCTTCTGAATTCTACAGATTTTGAAAATATTATTTTCGTTGGTCCAGAATTTTCCTCGGCAGCAAAGGACACCAAATTTCCAAGGTTTTCAAATTCACAGCTTGCATCTGAATATTTATCCAAAATTAATCTACAAGGAAAATTCATTTTGGTAAAAGGCTCTCGAGGAATTTGTCTTGAAAAAACTCTTGAGTGGCTTTAACATTAAAAAATATGACTAAGACTTATAATGCAATCGGTCTTATGTCGGGTACATCACTCGACGGATTGGACATTGCTTATATAGAGTTTTCAGAAAACCACGGACATTGGAATTTTGAAATAAAATGCTGTGAAACAATAAAATATGACTTCCATTGGAAAAATACACTTAAAAATGCTCCTTCGTTAAGTGCTGAGAAATTGCGAAAATTGGATGTTGAATATGGTCATTTTTTAGGAATTTCTACTGCAGAGTTTCTGAAAAAAAATAAGATTCGTCCAAAATTGGTTGCATCTCATGGTCATACAATTTTTCATAACCCTGCTGAGGCGTACACTCTCCAAATAGGCGATGGAGCAGCAATTGTGAGCCATCTGAATGTGCCAGTAATTTTCGATTTTCGTTCACAAGATGTTGCCAACGGCGGTCAAGGAGCACCGCTGGTTCCAATTGGCGATCAATTTTTATTTGGCGATTTTGATGCTTGTTTAAATATTGGTGGGTTTGCCAATATTTCAATTTTGATATCTGACCAAAGGCTCGCTTGGGATGTTTGCCCAGCAAATATTGTTCTGAATGAATTGGCGCAAAGCTTAGGTTTTGATTACGATGATGAAGGGAAGTTGGCCTCTGAAGGAAGCTGTGATGAGCGGCTCTTGAGAAAGTTACGCGGTCTTGAATATTATTCCAAAAATCCTCCTAAGAGCCTTGGACGCGAATGGGTTGAAGAAAATGTATTGCCTTTAATTAAAAAATATTCAATAAGTTACCAAGATTTGATCACCACTTTTACTATTCATATTGCTGAAGAAATAGCCAGAACTTTAAGCAATATTAAAGGGAAAGTATTGGTAAGTGGTGGCGGAGCAAAGAATAAATTTCTAATTAATGAAATCATCAAAAGAACTCAAGCAGAGATAATTATCCCCAACGAAAATATTATTGATTACAAAGAAGCTTTAATATTTGCATTTATGGGCGTGCTTAGAAGTGAAAATAAAATTAATATTTTAAATTCTGTTACCGGTGCAAAAAAATCAATTTCTGCCGGCAGTATTGTGATGCCTTAGTTAAAATAGCTATCAATTTTCTCCAAAAGCTCGACTGATTTTATTGGTTTCTCAAGGTAGTCGTTGCAGCCAGAATCCATTGCAAGCTTCTTGTCGGATATTTCAGTAAAGGCAGTTTGAATTATTACTGGCGTTGATGGGCAAATATTTTTTATTATTCTGGTAGCTGTATATCCATCCATAACTGGCATCTGAATATCCATAAGAATCATATCGAAGTCATTGAATTTCTTTACTTTATCTACAGCAATTTGGCCATTGGTAGCCCATATTATGTCGGCTTGTGTTTTTTTCATTAGCAATTCTAAATATTCCAAATTAGTTATTAAGTCATCGACTATCAATATTTTTTTACCTTTCCAATTATAAACGGCTTTGTTTTGACTTTGGTTAAGTGCAATAAATTTATGTTTATCGAATGGAATAGTGAAACAGAATTTTGTTCCTATATTCATTTCAGCACAAACTTTTATTGCTCCACCAAGGAGCTCCACAAGTTTTTTGGTAATGGTTAGTCCAAGCCCAAGTCCGCCATACTCGCGCACATGACCTTCTTCAACTTGGGCAAACCTATCAAAAATTTTATCAATTTTATCCATAGGAATTCCAATGCCGCCATCTTCTACGAAAAATTCTAATACTTCATGGTTTAAATATTTGAATCCAAAATTAATTTTTCCTCTTTCAGTAAATTTCAATGCGTTCGATAGTAGATTATCCATAATCTGCTCAAATCTGAAAGGGTCTGTTTTTATTAAAAGTCCTTCAGAATCTTTAGGAGTAAACATTTTCAATTCAATATTTTTATTGGCAAGTTTAATCTTATTTTCATACTTTATTTTAATATTTTCTAGACATTTTGAGATGTTGGTATCCAATTTATTTATTGTCATTTCACCTGATTCAAGTTTGGCAATATCTACAATATCCTCCAAAATCTTCATTAATAAATCACCGTTATCTATCACTAAATCTGCATATTCATCTCTTTCCCACGTTTCAAGTTCATCTTTTAGTAAGCTCGAAAAACCAATAATTGCATTCATTGGAGTTCTAATTTCATGGCTTATATTCGACAGAAAGCTATTTTTAAGTTTTTCGGACTCTTGCGACTTTTCGAGTGCGCTCTCTAATGCAATATTCTTTGAGCGCAACTCTAATATTGGAGCTAAAGAATTGCAAATTATTTCTATCTGATGAATTTGTTTTTCATTGAATGTTAGGTTTTTATCATAGTTTTTGATAACCATTACTCCAACAATATTTGAGTTATTTATCAATGGTATTCCAACCCAATTTTCAACTGTTTTTCCCATGAATTCAATAATTTTTGAATTGGCAAGTTGTGCTATTTTTTTCTTATTTACCCACAACAATTTTTTAGATTTCACTACAATTGAAGCAAGATTATTGGAATTTGGAATCAACGTAATTGCATCTTCATATTCATTGCTAAAATAAGGAATTGATATAGTGTTTGTTAGTGAATCATATAGGCCAAAGTATAAATTTTTTGTTGGAATAATTTGTTGAACCAGTTTGTGAATCTGAGCTAAAAAAGATTGGTTATCTTTAAACTCAGAAGCAAGGCTGTGTATCTTGAGCAAAGTATCTTCGAGAATTCGAGATTCATGAATCTCTGAATTATCTACCACATTGAATATAAATTTGTTGTTTTTTGAAGTGTACAATAAACCTAAAGTTAACAAAACAGAATGTGTAATACCTTGAGAATCTGTTATTATTGTCTCTGTTGACATTGATTGGCTTAAAGGTAATTTTTTAAATAATTCCTCTTTTAACTCTTCCCAATTTTTGAAAATTATGTCAACAGTGAGATTAATTATTGAATCCTCGAACTTTAAAATATTCACCAGATATTTGCTAACAAACTTTATTTTATTATCCTCGATCATACCAATTCCCACCGGCATTGAATTATAAATATTTTCAATGATAGCATTGCTTTCATCAAGTTTTTCATTTCTATTTTTAAGAGAAATAGTTAGATTTTGGTTTTCCGAATTTAATCTTTTTTCAAGGGTACGTATTCTTAAAAGAGATTTTATTTGACCAGATAATTCAGCATAATTCAAAGGTTTATTGATAAATGCATCGGCACCCATTTCTAAGCCGAGCACTTTCTCTTCGATAGTTGTGGCAGGCTCCGCCATAATAAGTATTGGAATTGTGGAGGTTATTTTGGATGCTTTTAATAATTTGCAAGCCGCCAAACCATCAACAACAGGCATATAAATATCCAAAACAATGACATCTGGAGCTTCGCTTTCAGCCTTTGCTATTCCCTCTCTACCTGACGAAGCAGTTATCAGTTGCGAATCCTTCAAAATTATCTTCAGCAGCGCTTTGGTGGAAATTAAATCATCAATATTATCATCAATTATAAGAATCTTATTCATCCATTTTCGGTTTTTAAATACTGTTGCATGTTTTCAGGCACAATGATAAAATTAAACTGTTATGAGGTGCAATAATTCTAAATTAAAAAAAATATTAGCTTGATTAAGATATTATAATTATAATAATATCAATGATTTACAAATTATTACTATTTATTATAATATTGAAATATCTGTAGATTCATAAAAGAAATAGGATAAAAAGTAGTATTTATCAGATTTAATTTTTTCGAGAGCATAATTCCATATTATGTAATGCTTCCCAATTTTGGCATTTCATTATTTATTCCTCATTTTTTTTAATTAGATAGCAAAAAAAAGACGGATAAATACATGATTTTGTATTTACCCGCCAACACTTATATGCTGAATTTCAACTTTTTGAAATACTTAATGAATTTATTAAAAGTCTTTAAGGTAGAATTTTATTGGAACTCTAACAGTTGTAGCCACTTTGGTTGCTCCTTGTTGTGCAGGTTTCCAATTGGGCATTTTTTCAATTACTCTTCGCGATTCGTCATCCAAAATACTATGAACTCCTCTGATAATTTTTATATCTCTAATTTTTCCAGTAGCGCCAACCACAAATTGCACATATACAGTTCCTTGGATATTATTTTTAACAGCCAATTGTGGATAGATTATATTTTCAGATAAGAATTGATTTATATCGCCAGTAAATTCACATTGAATTTGTGGAAATTCATAAAATGGTTCAAACTCCATATCATATTTATAATTATCTGCGGTATCCATATAAACATCTGGATCCCATGCATCTGGGAGCAATACATCATTTCTAAAATCGTGAGATTTTGAATTTTTGCTAAGTATAAATTTGTCGGCGAGCACAATTGATGGAATTTTTACTTTGGGCTTTTCCCTTAAAGTATTTTGAATAAAATCCTTTTCAAAGTTTACATTTGTTGCAGAAAAATCTGATGATTTTAAATCATAAGATTTCCATTCAAAGGCTAATAAGGTGAATGTTAGAGTAGTAACTAATCCAATCAAAAGAAAAATTCCTCTCGAACTTTCGATTTCTGCTTTTTTTGATTTCTTGATTTCCATAATGAACGATTTTGTGGGTTAATAATTGAGATGATTTCGCAATAACTTTGCCAAGAATAATTTTTATACACTCCGAAAAAAAATGAATCTTTTTATAGAGAAAATTTATCTTTCATTTTATTGATTATCACGCAAATCTATGATTAGACCTCATCTTTAGGGATGACATTCTATAACAATCTAAGTTTTCCCAAAAAATAATTGTACTTTGGAAGCACAAAAGTTATTCTATAAATGCAAGCAAATTTGCCTTATGTTGATAAATAGAGTATCTTTGCAGCACCTATTTTAGGTATAATTTTTAAATATATTTTGAATTTTTTTAGCTTCTAATCTATTAGCCGACATTAGAAATTCATTAAATTTTAAACATTAATATGAATAATATATATAGCATCATTACAGGTACTGGAAGTTATATTCCTACAAGACAAATTAAAAATGATTTTTTTCTAAGCAATGAGTTTTATGAATCTGATGGCAGGAAATTAGATAAGTCAAATCAAGAAGTTATCGACAAATTTTTGGAGATTACCGCCATAGAAGAGAGACGTTATGTTACAAATGAACTTGTAACTTCGGATATAGCTTATTTTGCTGCTCTTGAAGCAATTAAGTCGGCAAAAATTGACCAAGAAGAATTAGATTATATTATTGTAGCCCACAATTTTGGTGATGTAAAATTTGACAATAAGCAATTAGATATAGTTCCAAGCCTGGCTGCACGCGTAAAACATAGTTTAGGAATAAAAAATCCAAATGCAGTTGCATATGATATTCCTTTCGGTTGTCCTGGCTGGCTACAAGCTGTTATACAAGCCGATTATTATATAAAATCTGGCGATGCAAAAAAAATATTGGTAATTGGTGCCGACACTTTATCACGCATATCAGATCCGCACGACAGAGATTGTATGCTTTATGCCGATGGTGCTGGTGCTGTAATTTTGGAAGCAAAAATTAGCGAAACTGCTATAGGAATTCTTGCTCATAAAACTCGTTCTGATACTTTAGAATATTCTAAAATGCTCCTGATGGACAAATCTTATAATCCTGATTTTCACAATCCTGATGAGCGCTTTCTTAAAATGAATGGTCGCAGACTTTATCAATATGCTCTCGAAATAGTACCTCAGGCGATAAAAGACTGTCTCGACAAAAGCAATACTCAACTCGAGGATGTAAATAAAATTCTAATTCATCAGGCAAATGGAAAAATGGACGATGCTATTTTGAAAAGACTTTATAAACTTTACAACATAGATAAAATGCCGGAAAATGTGATGCCTATGACAATTTCTTGGCTCGGAAACTCCTCTGTAGCTACAATCCCAACTCTATTAGACCTTGTGAAAAATGGAAAAATTGCATCACATGAAATTAAAAACGGTGATATCTTGGTTTTCGCTTCCGTTGGTGCTGGAATGAATATTAATGCTATGGTTTATAAGAATTAATTTCTTCTTAGAATTTAATTTCTCATCCTATTAAAATTTTGACTCTCGTTGATTTTTGAGACATACAAATAATATCCCTTACAATTCAGATTTTGATATTTCCAAAGGCTCTCATGTTTTAATTTTATAATATTTATTATTATATGGTGCAACATATAAAGTTATGACATACATTTGCAGGACTATTAAATGAAAATATTTTTAAAACAATCTATAAATGCGAATATTTTTCAAATTATAATAAATCAACAAATTAAATTAAATGGAAACAACAGAAACATCAAACGTTAGAAACATTATTGGCTGGGCAATAGCTGGATTATTAACCGCGCTTTATCTTTTCAGTGCATCAGGAAAATTTATGCATCCAGAGAATTTAGCACAAATACATTTAGATACTTGGGCAATGATTATTGGCATTGGCGAAATTGGGTCGGCATTACTATTTCTCTTCCCCAAAACTAATATTTATGGAGCTTTTCTCCTAAGTGCTTATATGGGCGGTGCTATAATTGTTCACATGACAACCCAGCAAAGCATTTTATTCCCTTCAGTAATACTAATTATTGTTTGGATTGGCGCTTTAATAAGAAATCCTCAGATATGTAGAAATTGCGAAAAAAAATAAATATTTCTGTATCATAAATCTTCCTTTTCTTTGCAGGAAGATTTATGATTTTATTAAAAAATAGTTAAATATAAATAGTTTATGAGTATTGAAGATGAATTGAAAGGACGCTTTAGAAATGAATATCACAAAGGATTGATAAATCTTCATTTTACATCAAAACTTTTAATCTATAGTTTTGAAAAAACACTCAAACAGCATAAAATAACCGAACCACAATATAATATTTTAAAAGTTTTAAGAGGAAATATTTCGGAAGGACCTTTGTCTATTGGATTTTTGAAAGAAAGAATGCTCGATAAAAACTCAGATGTTAGCCGCATTATTGATAAATTATTAACTAAAAATTTAATAAAACGAGCCGAAAACCCTATCGACCGCAGGCAAAAAAATATAGAAATATCAGAATCTGGTTTATCACTTTTAGGTAATATGGACAGTTGTGAGCTTAAAGTTGACGCCCTACTATCAAAACTCAACGAAACAGAAATTAAAGAACTGAATAGGCTGCTCGATAAAATTCGTGAATAAAATATTTGAAATTTATCCTACCTCAAAGAAAAATTTGTCTCACCAAGTTAAGATTCCAAACCTTTTGAAAAATATTAATCATTATATCATTTAATTTATTATTTTAGCTTCTAATACAAGCTATAATTATGATAAATGGTTTTCTCACTAATATTACCTACTTCATTGATTGGCAAGAATTTGAAAAGATTTCTCCTCACTAATTATCCAAAAGATTTTCATAAATACCATTGATTTTTTTATTGGTAATTCTTTTTAAACTGTTGCGCTTTAATATTTTTATAAATTTTTTTATTCAAATACTTATTTTATGCTAAAAACACAGGATTCAAAAGACAAACTTTATCTTGGAATTGACATCGGTTCCACATCAGTGAATACAGTATTGATAAATGACAAAAAGGAAATTCTTGAAAGTCGCTACGATTACTGCTATGGCAAGCCTTTTCATGTTCTCGAAGATGTTCTAAAGGAAATCATTGACAATACAAAGCACCAAAAAATTGAGAGTATTTCGCTTACAGGCAGCGGTGGTAAAATAGCATCTGAACTTATTGGTGGAAATTTTATTAACGAAATTATTGCACAATCAACCTCTGTAGGGCATTTTTACCCCTTAGCAAAAACCGTAATTGAAATGGGTGGAGAAGATTCCAAGCTTATCTTTATGGACAATAGCGGCTACAACAGTCATTCTCAACTTGCTGATTTTGCTATGAATAGCCTTTGTGCAGCCGGTACTGGTTCATTTCTCGACCAGCAAGCAAAACGTATAGGAGTTTCAATAGTAGATGAATTTGGCACTCTTGCTTTGATGTCCAAAAATCCACCAAGAATTGCTGGCAGATGCAGTGTTTTTGCAAAAAGTGATATGATTCATCTTCAGCAAATTGCAACACCTTTGCACGATATTGTTGCAGGACTTTGCTTTGCTGTAGCTCGAAATTTTAAAAGCACACTCGGAAGAGGTAAAAAATTTAAAGCGCCATTTATTTTTCAGGGTGGAGTAGCTGCTAACTCTGGAATGGTTAGAGCTTTCAAAGAAACTTTTGAACTTGATGATGATGATTTAATTATTCCAAAATATTATGCTTCCATGGGTGCAATTGGAGCTATTTTTCACACTTTAAATCATCCTGATACTGGAAATGGAAAATTTACTGGCTTTAAAAAACTTGAACAATATTTAAAAACTACCATTACAGCTTCCACTTCCTTTGGAAAGCTTGTTGAGTCAAAAGCTATCTATAATAAAGAGGTGAAAATCATTCCATTAGGCAGCGATAAATTAAAGGTATCACTCGGTTTGGATATAGGTTCTTTAAGTACAAATCTTGTTCTGATAGATTCCCAAAATAATGTTATTGCACGACGATATTTACCTACAGCAAGTAAACCACTAAATGCAATACAGCGTGGTTTGAAAGAGATTTATGATGAGGTTGGAGAAAAAGTGGAAGTTATAGCAGTAGGCACTACTGGTTCAGGTAGATATCTTACAGGCGATTTCGTTGGTGCTGATACAGTTAGAAATGAAATCACTGCGCAAGCAACAGCTGCCATCGCCTATGATCCTTCGGTAGATACAATTTTTGAAATTGGAGGTCAGGACTCAAAATATATTAGAATTGAAAATGGGGTAATCGTTGATTTTGAGATGAATAAAGTTTGTGCTGCTGGAACTGGCTCCTTCCTCGAAGAACAAGCAGAAAAATTAAATATCAACATCGTTCAAGAGTTTGGCTCCATAGCTTTGGGCTCCGATTCTCCTTCTCAATTAGGAAGTCGTTGTACGGTTTTTATGGAATCTGACCTTAATTCATTACAGCAAAAAGGAGCTCCTGTAAATGATTTAGTTGGAGGTTTGGCGTATTCAATAGTTCAAAATTATATTCAAAGAGTTGTAGGAACTAAGCCAATTGGCAATAAAATTTTCTTTCAAGGTGGAGTTACCAACAACCGAGCTGTAGTGGCAGCTTTCGAAAATGTTACTGGAAAATCTATAATTATTCCTCCACATTTTGATGTTACAGGCGCTATTGGAGCTGCAATACTTGCTCGCGGAGCAATGCAGGATGGTCGTAAATCTTTGTTTAAAGGATTTCAAACCAGCGAATTACCTTTTGCTATTGATAGTTTCCCCTGCAAAGAATGTTCAAACGATTGTGAGATACAAAGAGTTAGAATTGATGGACAGAAAAAACCTTTGTTTTATGGAGGAAGATGCGAAAAATATGAAGTGGAAGCTCGAAAAAATAAAGTCGATGATATTCCAAATTATTTTGAAGAAAGGTTAAAATATCTCCTTGGCGATTTTGTTGAAGAATCTAAAGATGACAGAATTACGATCGGCATTCCGCGTTCATTGGCAATCTTTTATCAGCAATTCCCTTTTTGGAGAACATTTTTCAGAGAACTTGGCTTCAGATTAGTGATATCAGATTCCACAAATCAAAAGATAATAAAAAAATCACTTGAATTGATGGTCTCCGAAACTTGCTTCCCTGTAGAAATTGTTCATGGTCATGTAAACAATCTTATTGAAAAAGATGTGGATTTTATTTTTGTGCCTTTTGTTGTCAATACAAGAGCTAAAGATGAAAATCCGACCAGCAATTGCAATTGTCCATGGGTACAGTCGTATCCTTTTATGCTTAAAAGCGCTTTCTCCGATGAAAAAATTAGAGAAAAACTATTAATTCCCTCACTCCATTTTCGACATTTTGAAAGGGCTCTAGTAGTTGAACTTCAAAATTTTATGAAAGAGAAATTTGGCCTTTCTAAGAAAAAAACTGCTCTTGCTATTAAATTTGCCGACATAGAACAATCAGCCTTTGAGGAGACTCTTACTAAAAGAGGTGAAGTAATTTTGGCCAACTTGCCAGAGGATAAAATTCCTTTGGTAATGCTTGGAAGACCTTACAACACTGGCGATAAATTTCTCAACCTTAGATTAGTAGAAAAATTAATTCATCTGAATACCATTCCAATTCCTTTAGATTATCTTCCACTAAATCAAGAGAATATCTTTGAAGATTATCCTATGATGTATTGGCCTAATGGGCAGAAAATTATTGCTGGCTCACGTATCA
The DNA here is from genome assembly GCA_001872625.1 of Bacteroidetes bacterium CG2_30_33_31. GTDB lineage: Bacteria > Bacteroidota > Bacteroidia > Bacteroidales > UBA1556 > UBA6267. The sequence goes on along the minus strand of MNXP01000022.1, from coordinate 11,198 downwards.
TAAGAAAACATCCTAAATTGTTTGCCCTATATTTGGGGAATTTTCGTTGTGGTCCAGATTCCTTTCTCACCCATTATGTAAGTGAAGAGATGAAAGGAAAGCCATATCTTCATCTCGAAATAGACGAACATTCGGCCGATGCTGGTGTGGTTACAAGATTAGAAGCATTTCTTGATAGTTTATCTGGCTTCAACAAAGGCATGCATGAAACAGAAAACCATAAAGATGAGGGACAAAGATTGCCCAACAATCGCGATGGAAGGAAGCTATATTTTCCATATGCCAGAGATACTGTGCATGCATTAGCTGCCGCAGCAAGATATTGTGGAATTGATTCAGAAGTTCTGCCAATGCCAAATAAAAAAGATTTGGAAATTGCCCGTAAGATTACCAATGGTCAAGAATGTTTCCCATTTATTTGTACCACTGGTAGTTTTATTCGCAAAATTCAGGAGCCAGAAACTGACCAATCGAAAATCATGTTTTTTATGCCCGACCATAATGGCCCTTGTAGATTTGGCGATTATCGTAAACTACATAAGATATTATTCGGCCGTTTAGGCTATCACGATGTTGAAATATTATCACCTTCCAACGATGATTCTTATGCTGAATTAGCTCCAGGAAAATCTGGAAAATTCCGTCTAAATGCATGGAAAGGTATTGTAGCCATTGATTTGTTAAAAAAATTAATTCAGGAAAGAAGACCTTATGAAATTGTAAAAGGGCAATCGGCAGAAGTTTATAATTTTTGGCTTCAAGAAGTTGTAAAATCGGTTGAAAAAGGATCTAAAAATTTGTCCATGGTTTTAAAACTCGCTGGGCAAGATTTTGAAAAAATCCCTTTAAATAAAACCACCAAAAGACCGGTGATTGCTGTTCTTGGCGAAACATTTATGCGCGATAATCCATTCTGCAGCGGCTATATTGTTGATAAACTTGAAACTTTGGGCGCAGAAACTATTATGGGACCTTTCGCCGAATGGCTCGAATATTCGACCTATCGTTATAGACGCGACAGCAAATGGAGCGGCGACTTAAAGGGAGTTATAAAATCTCATATTCAACAATTTGCACAGCATTATACCAGCAAACAACTCATAAATGCTGTAAGTGAGATTGTGGATATGGATCACGAAATTAAAGTTGAAGAAATGCTCGAACGCAGTGCGCCTTACGTTCATAGAGATTACGATGGTGAGCCTGTGGTGGCTCTTGGTGAAGCCTCTGGTTTAGTGGATGCAAAAATCTCTGGAGTAATTTATGTTATGCCATTTACTTGTATGCCAGGTACTTTGGTAACTTCTGTTACCAGTGATTTTCGCAGAGACCATAAAAATATTCCTTGGGAAAATATTGCTTACGACGGTCAACAAGATGCATCTATTGAGACTCGCTTGCAAGCTTTTATGCACCAAGCCAATGAATATAAATTGGTTAATGGCTATTGAACTTCGAGAATTTCATGGTCTGTGATAATAAATTAGTGAAATTTCGAAAGTAAATTTCTAATCGATTTTTCACTTGAGATACCTACGGGGATTTCACTCTTCAGCAGTTAAATTATAATTTGTTAAAATAAGAATTTACAAGTGAAGCTCGGTGCTCTCCAATGACTTCTGTAAGTTCAATTTTGGAGGCAGTTTTTATTCTTTTTACAGATTTAAATTTCTTAAGCAAAAGCTCTAAAGTTTTATCGCCAATACCTTCTATATTAGTCAATTCTGAATTGGTCATCGATTTAGACCTTTTATTGCGGTGATGAGTGATTCCAAAACGATGAGCTTCATCGCGTGCTTGTTGAATGAGTTTTAAACTTTCAGATTTTTTATTCAAATATAATGGAATTGTGTCGCCAGGAAAATATATCTCTTCCAATTTTTTGGCAATGCCAATAATCCTAATCTTGTTTCTCAGTCCAAGTTTTGTAATGCTTTTCATTGCAGCGGAAAGTTGTCCTTTGCCGCCATCAATAATTATTAGTTGTGGTATCGATTTATTTTCCGCCAAAAGTCGTGAATATCTTCTTAAGATAATTTCCTCCATAGAAGCAAAATCATCTGGTCCTACAACGGTTTTTATGTTAAAATGGCGATAGTCATTTTTGCTTGGCTTGGCATTTTTAAAAACTACACAAGATGCCACAGCATTAGTTCCTTGTATATTAGAGTTATCGAAACATTCGATGTGGTTAGGCAATTCTGTCATTCGTAAATCTTTGCACAACTGCTCCAAAATTCTTTTGCTATGGCGCTCAGGATCAACTAAATCGCGTTTGCGTCTTAAGTCGAGTTTAAAAAATTTGGCGTTACGCTCGGAGAGTTCTAAGAGAGTTTTCTTGTCGCCTCTTTGAGGTATATAAAACTTCACACCAGGCAATTCAATATCTATTTCAAAGGGCAAAATTATCTCAGCCGAATTGCTATAAAATCTTGTTCGTAGGTCAATAATGGCATGTGAGATAACTTCTTCTTTTGTCTCTTCAAGTTTCGATGTAAGCTCCACACTATGAGATTGAACTACAGCGCCACTTACAACCTTCATATAATTTACATAGCTGGTATCTTGTTCATAATCAATAGAAAATACGTCAGCATCGGATATTGTGGAACTCACTACCGAAGATTTGCTTTGATAATTTTCCAGCACAGCAATTTTTTCCTTCGTTTTTTGTGCTTTTTCAAATTCCAAATTTCCAGCATAATCCATCATCAATTCCTTCAAGGATTTTATCACCGATAAAATATTGCCGCGTAAAAGCTCCTTGATAGCTTTTACATCTTTATCATAATTTTCTTCCGTTTGCCTTTCAACACAGCCACCCAAGCAATTGCCAATATGATATTCCAAACAGACATTAAATTTTCCAGCCTCTATATTTTTTTTAGAGAGATTTAACTTGCAAGTTCTTATGGGAAATAGCTGATATACAAGTTCTAAGATAGTGTGCATCATTTTGCCAGAGGCATAAGGACCAAAATATTGAGAGCCATCTTTTACCATATATCTTGTAGAAAACACCCTCGGGAAAGCCTCATTTTTTACACAAATCCAAGGATATGTTTTGTCATCCTTGAGCATAATATTGTATCGCGGTTGGTGTTTTTTTATCAGATTATTCTCAAGTAATAATGCATCAATTTCAGTATTAACCACTATAACTTTGATGTCGGCAATTTTGCGTACCAGAAAATTAATCTTCGCCCCTTGATTTGCATCTCTATTGAAGTATGATGAAACTCTCGACTTCAAACTCTTGGCTTTTCCTATATAAATAATTTTGCCTTTATCATCGAAATATTGATAAACACCTGGTTTTGTGGGAAGTGTCTGTAGAATCGATGATATATTTTGCTGATATTTAGGGTTAGCTTCTGCCATTTACAATTTGAAAATTATTTGAAAATCTCTAATACTTTCAATTTTCATCCTGGAGTTCAAATTTTGAACCTCAAAATTACACAAGCCTTTGCTGCTGAAATATTTATTCTTGAGCAAGGAGAAATTGTAATTATATTTTCCATTAGTCTTTTTTTCAATAAAATTGCCATCTCTATCTTTTATCGGAATCACAAAGCCCTTTTCCCAAGTTTCGCCTACACTATCTTCGTAAGAAAGCAAAAATCTTATTTCTTCTTCTTCAAAATTACTATCCAAAACACAGTTAGCAATGATTTCATAAGGACGGTCTCTTACAATTATTTCTTGCGAAAATTTCAAAACATTTGATTTCTCCCAACCATTTTCAAATGCAAAATCATGAACATAAGAAGGATGGTTACAAGCTGATAGAACCAAAAGCCAGAGAATAAAAAATCGTTTCAAAGCATTCATAATCAAAATTCTAGAATAGTTTATTAATAATTAAGTTTATTGTTTTAGGAAAATATTCGTATTCCAATTTATGAATTTTGTTGGCAATTTCATCGGCACTCTCACAAGGTAAAATATCAACTTTTGCTTGAAAAATAATATCACCTTCATCATAATTGTCGTTGACAAAATGTATTGTGATTCCGCTAATTTTTTCGCCCGCAGCTTTTACAGCTTCATGAACATGATTTCCAAACATGCCTTTGCCGCCGTATTTTGGTAAAAGTGCTGGATGAATATTCACAATTTTATTTGGAAATGCAGAAATTATGTTCGATGGAATTTTCAACATAAAGCCAGCCAGAACAACAAAATCAATAGAATCATCTTTAAGCTTTTGTAGCACCTTATTGGTTTTATACAGCTCTGAAAAAGTAAAAACAAAACTTTTAATATTCAAATTATTTGCTCTTTCCAGCACATAAGCATCAGCCTTATTCGTCAATATTAAGCTTATTTCCACTTCCGAAATATCTTTAAAATAATTGGCGATATTTTCGGCATTGCTACCATTTCCAGAAGCAAAAATTGCCAGTCTTATAGCTTTTTTAATATCCATTTTATTAAAAATATTTATTTTAATGTGCTTCTAACCAGTTATTTCCAATCTTTGAATCGACTACAATAGGAACATTAAGTTTTATTGCATTTGTCATTTTATCGATCACAATTTCTTTCAATTCATCTATCTCATCAATTGGCACATCGAAGACCAATTCATCATGAACTTGCAGAATCATTTTTGATGATAAATTTCTATTATTAAGCTCATTAAAAATATTTATCATTGCGATTTTAATCATGTCGGCGGAGGAGCCTTGTATTGGCGCGTTTATGGCGTTGCGTTCGTCGAAACTTCTCATCATCGCATTGGCACTGTTGATATCACGAAGATAACGTCGGCGGCCAAGAATGGTTTCCACATAAGTTTTCTCGTGAGCTAGTGCAATCTGACTGTCCATATATTCTTTAACTAATGGATATTCAGAGAAATATTGATTAATTATTCGCGCAGCTTCTACTCTTGAGATATTCAAATTTTCAGATAGTCCAAAAGCCGAAATCCCGTAAATTATTCCGAAATTCACGCTTTTTGCATTGCGTCGCATCTCCTTGGTAACCATTGATTCGTCAACATTATAAACTCTTGCTGCTGTAGCCCTATGAATATCTTTCCCATTTTCGAAATCGTTAATCATATTAAAATCGCCACTAAAATGAGCTATCAATCTCAATTCAATTTGCGAATAGTCGGCAGCAAAAAATTTATGATTGGAATCGGAAGGAACAAAAGTCTTCCTGATTTCGCGGCCTCTTTTAGTTCTTATAGGAATATTCTGCAAATTCGGATTGTTAGAACTAAGTCGGCCAGTGGAAGCAACAGCTTGATTATAAGAAGTATGTATTTTCCCCGTTCTTGGATTAACCAATTTTGGAAGCGAATCTACATAAGTAGATTTTAATTTTGAGAGTGAACGAAATTCCAATATTTTTTCTACTATTGGATGTTTGTTTTCCAATTTTGTCAATATATCCTCACCAGTTTTATATTGTTTGGTTTTAGTCATTTTAGCTTTTTCAATTATCTTAAGTTCATCAAAAAGAACCACCCCAAGCTGTTTTGGAGAAGAAATATTGAATTTGTGACCAGCTAAATCATAAATATCTTTTTCTACAATTTCTATATCCGTTGCTAGTTCGCCAGAGAAATTCAAAAGCACGTCGGTATCAATTTTTACACCTTGCGTTTCCATTGCTGTGAGTACTTTTACCAAAGGCATTTCCACGTTGGTGAATAAATCGAAGGTAGAGGTTTCTATTAAAATTGGCTGAAAAATCTTATGCAATTGCCATGTGATATCTGCATCTTCGCAAGCATATTCTACAACCCTATTCTTTACCACTTGTCGCATGGTAATTTGCCCTTTGCCATTTTTACCTATCAATTTTTCAATGGATTCGGGTTCATAATTGAGATATTTGCTCGCCAGAAAATCCATTCCATGCTTCATATCGGGCTCTATAAGATAATGAGCAAGCATGGTGTCAAAAAGGAAACCATTCACTTCTATTTCATACCATTTAAGCACCGACAAATCATACTTCAAATTTTGACCAATTTTGCTGATGTTTTTATCTTCAAATATTGGTTTAAATTTTTTCAGCTTTTCTATTACATCATTATAATTTTCAGGAAGATACAAAAAATATCCTTCGCTTTTGCTCCACGAAAAAGCAATTCCCACAAGCTCAGCGGTATTTGCATCAAGGGCAGTAGTTTCGGTATCGAAGCAAAATGATTTTTGATTGCAAAGCTTTTCTACCAAGTCATCAATCTCATTTTCTGTTTCTACCAATTGGTAGTTATGCTTTATATTCGACATGCTATCAGGTTGGTTTTCTTCTGACTGATCGAAAAGCGAAATTTGTTGTGATGTTTTTTCGAAAATTTTTTCAGTAAAAATTCTTTGAGCAAGAGTCTTAAATTCCAATTCCTCGAATAGCTCTTTTAACTTTTCTTCATTGGGTTTTGAATATTCTAAATCTTTAACATTGAATTCCAAAGGAACATCTAAAATGATGGTTGCCAACTTCTTAGAGTCCAGACCTTGCTGAGCAAACTTTTTAACATTTTCGGCCATCTTGCCTTTAAGTTCATCAGCATGAGCTATAAGGTTTTCTACGCTACCATATTTAGCTATCAACTCTTTAGCTCTCATTTCGCCTATGCCAGGAATTCCTGGAATATTGTCCACAGCATCGCCCCACAGACCTAAAATATCTATAACCTGAAGAGGGTTCTGAATTTCAAACCTCTTAAGAACCTCTGGCACTCCCCAGATTTCAACTTCATTACCCATGCGCGCAGGCTTGTACATAAAAATATTTTCGCTCACCAGCTGTGCAAAGTCCTTATCAGGCGTCATCATAAAAACTGTAAAACCTTGGCGTTCTGCTTCTTTGGCAAAAGTTCCAATCACATCATCAGCTTCATAACCATCTTTAAAAAGCAGCGGAATATTAAAAGCTTCAATAATTTTTATTATGTAAGGAATTGAGGCAGATAATTCTTCAGGCATAGAAGCTCGATTGGCTTTATATTCGGCAAAAGCTTCATGACGTACAGTAGGCACTTTGGTGTCAATGGCAATAGCAATATGAGTTGGTTTTTGATTTTTTAGAATTTCCCATAAAGTATTGGTAAACCCTAAAATCGCTCCAGTATTTAGTCCTTTAGAGTTCATACGAGGATTACGCTGAAAGGCGAAAAATGACCTGTAAATCAAGGCCATAGCATCTAAAAGAAAGAGTTTGTTTTTCGTAGGCATAATTAAGTTTTGTGGTGCTAAAGTAGTATAAATTGATGAATTGCGATAGCTGTCGGAGGTTAAATTGCTAAACCTACTTTCAAGGAGTTATCGCATGGGCTTATATCTTTCAGAGCGCCTTCACTGAGAAAATTTAAATAAACTTCACTCAAGACAACGTCAAACATGTTTTTCTGCGTGGTATGAAGATCTAACCAAGGGACCGCTTTCTACGAATTTAAAACCTTTTTTCAAACCAAGTTCTTCGTAGAACTTAAATTTGTCTGGATGAATAAATTCCAATATTGGCAAGTGTTGTGGCGATGGTCGAAGATATTGGCCAATAGTCATAACTTCTACACCTACCTTTCTCAAATCGTCCATAGTTTGAATTACCTCTTCTTCAGTTTCTCCAATGCCAAGCATAATTCCCGACTTTGCTCTTGCTTTGGATGCAGAAATAATTTTTAGAACTTCCAAGCTTGTATCATATTTTGCTTTGCTTCTTGTAGTTGGAGTTAGCCGGCGGACGGTTTCAATATTGTGAGAAATTACCTCAGCACCAGCATCTATAACTTTCATTATCAATATTTTATTAGCATCAAAGTCTGGTATTAAAGCTTCGATAGTAACTTCTGGAAGTCGAGTTTTGATCTCTTTTATTGTCTTTGCCCAAATTTCTGCACCGCCATCTTCCATATCATCTCTATCAACCGAGGTAAGCACACAATGTTTAATTTTCATTTTTTCGACTGCATCAGCTACACGCTTAGGCTCTGAATAATCCGCTGGCAATGGTTTGCCAGTTTTCACATCGCAAAATTTGCAAGCTCTGGTGCAAATATCTCCAAGAATCATAAAAGTGGCTGTGCCAGCATTCCAGCATTCGCCCATATTCGGACAATTTCCAGAAGTGCAAATAGTGTTCAAGCCATTGGCACGTACAATTTCTTTTAAATTTATATATGTTTTCCCAGAAGCCATAGGACTTTTCATCCATTTTGGCTTCCTCACAATATCTTTATTTGTCATGTTGTTTTTTTTAGGATAATTTGAAATTAAAAACCTTGGAAAGATTTTTCTTTAATTCTATTTTAACATCTTCAATATCAACAGTTCTGCTAAGTTCATAGCTCAAAGAAGTAACGCCCTTGTCGGTAAATCCGCAAGGATTGATAAGATTAAAATATTTTAAATCGGTATTTATATTGAAGGCAAAACCATGCATAGTTACAAAATGACTTGCTTTTACTCCAATAGCACAGATTTTACGGGTTTTGCCAAAAATGTTAACATCGAGCCACACTCCAGTAGCGCCCTTGAGTCTGCCAGATTCAATGCCGTAAGTTTTGAGGGTAATAATCACAGCTTCTTCTAAATTATTAACATAATCTTTGATGCCCATTTTCATGGCTTGCAAATCTAATATTGGGTATCCAACTATCTGACCTGGTCCATGATAGGTAATGTCTCCACCTCGGTCGGTATGAAAGAGTTCGGCATCATATTTCTCAAGTTGACTTCTATTTATCAGTAAATTTGAGTCTTTGCCACTTTTGCCGATAGTGAATACGTGCGGGTGTTCGCAGAAAAGTAGATAGTTTAATGATTCAACAACTTCACTTTCAGGCAATTCTTTATTAAGATTTTTAACTTTTAAAACCTCCTCAAAAAGTATCTTTTGATAGTCCCAAGCAGCTTTATATTTCATAGACCCTAAGTCCTGAAATTTTGTATTATTTTGCATTATAATTTTGATTTTGCGCGACAAAAATACATTTTATTGACAAAGAATTTTGATTTTTTCTTGCTGTTGAAGTCCAATGAAATAAGTATTACACTTTATAAATCTTCATAAGAATCTTTTATTTATTGTCACTCTTGTTAGATAAAAAAAATCAATAGAAATCCGTACCAAAGGTCATCCTAAGTTTTTGGCAATTTTGCTTTATTCCCCCAAAAAAAATAATTTGGCTCGCCAATCGTGTGGCGGTATAAAATGTTGCCGATTGCGGGCGATTACCTGTCAAGTTACACAAAATTAAAGCGGGCTACAACCGATGAATAACCGAATTTTCGGGCAATTTTTTATTCCACGTTTTAGGTTAAGTAAATTATTGCTTCTCAAACTGTTTCTTTTCTCTCTCTATAAATGATTTCAAATCTGTCGGTTTTTTTCCAGTCAAGCTCTCATAAAAATCCGAAATCTGTGGTTCTTTCTGAAATCTCGGTAAAAAGTGAAGTAAAATCATTACGATAATCATTCCTTTTACCATTCCTTCACTTTTTTTAATTTGATAAAATCTGAACGGATTTACATTTTTATATTCAATCGGATTGTCAATTGAATTATTAATCAGTTCTGCTACTCTTGCAAAGCTCTCGTTTTCCAATCCAGTTATTTCAATTGCTTGATTTTTAAAATCATCGAATTTGTCCAATAGAATTGCCCCAACCTCCCCAATATTTTCAATGTCTATCCAATTGAATTTTGCTTTTCCCGATGGTAAAATAATCCCTCGTTTAGTTTTTATGTCATTAATCAAAGTTGTTGTCAGATTCTGCATGAAGTAACTTGGTCGCAGAAAGATGAAATCCAATCCGTTTTCCTCTATCAATCGCTCAATCTTGTTGTGAGGTATCACTTTACTTTTCTCTGCTCCTTGCACAGAAAGAAAAACTATCTTTTTTATATTTCTTTCCTTAATCTTTAAAATCAGGGGCTTGAAATATGTTTCAACGTCTGATATTTGTGGAGGTCGCAAAAGAAAAATACTGTCAATTCCGCTCAATGCATTATCAAATGTTTCAATATCCTCGAAATCAAAATTTATATAATCCAGATTTGGATAGTTTTTAAAAAAAATCTTGGCTTTATTAATATTTCTTACGCCATCAATAATTCTATTTGGAGAATCAATGTTTGATAAAAACCGAATCACCTCAAATCCAATATTTCCTGTTGCTCCTGTTATCAGAATGTTACTCATTTTTGGTGTCGTTTTTTTTACACTTGGCAGTAACGTCAGTTCCTCGTCGGAGCCGAGGCAAGCTGTCTAAAAACTCCTAAAATTTTTCGTTTTATCGCAAAATCGCGTCCCAAAAATAGGCATTATTTCCATTCTGTGATAAGCAAATTTTTGAGTATAAATTGAGAGTAGATTTTTTTGCCATCGCCAAAATTGCGCTATTGACCCCAAAATGGACCATAATAAAGCAAATAAAGCAAGGAGATAGCTCCTAAATACTTCATAACCCTCTGTTTTATGATTATGATGTAAGGATACTAACAATCAGCTATTTAACAAAATAAAAACTACATAATTTATTAACAATCAGTTGGTTAGTTATTAACAGGGAAAGATGGGGTTTTAGACAGATTGACGCTGCATAGCTTTGGATACTCGCATTATGGTGTGGAATCTGGTGCTGTGGCAATTTTACATTCATGGGGTCAGAATCTGAGTCTTCATCTTCATCTTCATTGTCTTGTGCCCTCTGCTGGCTATTCAATCCAAGGCAAGTGGAAGAATATTGGCAATAATGGCAAATTCCTTTATTCTGTTCATCAACTTAGCACTACATTTAAAGGTAAGTTTTTGGATAGTTTAAAACGTGAGTTGCGAAAATTGAATGTTTTAGAGGGTTTTAAGACTGACCTTGAGAAAGCTTATTCCACTAATTGGGTGGTTCATAGTGAGCCTTCGCTGGCCAAAGCCGAGCACGTGATTCGCTATCTGGGGCAATACACCCACCGTGTGGCTATCTCCAATGACCGGATTCTAAATATCACCGATTCGCATGTGACTTTTATTGCTAAAGATTATAATGCTGGTGCAATAAAGAAACCTGTAACTCTATCTGGAACAGAGTTTTTGCGAAGATTTTGTATGCATATTTTGCCTGAGCGTTTTGTGAAAATCAGATATTATGGCATTTATAATCATACTACTAAACGTAATCTTGAACTTCAGTTTGTGCCAAAAACCATTGAAGATGTTGAGAAAAAAGCCAAGC
>MNXP01000062.1 GCA_001872625.1 Bacteroidetes bacterium CG2_30_33_31 | reverse complement strand
TGAGGCCCTTGAATATGGTATGATTGACGAAATTTTAGGACAGAAAAAATAAATTTATGTCAAATAAAAATGATAGATGTTCCTTCTGTGGTCGAGGACGAAATGAAGTAAAAATGCTTATCAGTGGCATCGACGGACAGATTTGTGAAAACTGTGTGGATCAAGCTAAGAATATAATTGTAGAGGAAATTGGCTCAGTAAAAGGCAAATCTGGGCCTGTTAAACTAAAAAAACCTACTGAAATAAAAGAATATCTCGACCAATATGTTATTGGTCAAGATGAAGCTAAGGTGATTCTTTCGGTAGCAGTGTACAACCATTACAAAAGGATAAATTACAACCTTCATCAAAAAAATGACGGCAGCGATATTGAAATAGAGAAGTCAAATATTCTGATGGTTGGAGAAACGGGAACAGGAAAAACTTTGATGGCTCGTACAATTGCCAAAATGCTAGATGTACCTTTTTGTATAGCAGATGCCACTGTTCTTACAGAAGCTGGTTATGTGGGCGAAGATGTTGAAAATGTGCTTGTTAAACTTCTTCAAGCAGCCAATTATAATGTTGAATCTGCCGAGCAAGGCATTGTTTTTATCGATGAAATTGATAAAATTGCACGCAAAAGCGACAATCCTTCCATCACGCGTGATGTTTCTGGCGAAGGTGTTCAGCAAGCTTTATTGAAGTTGCTCGAAGGTACAGTGGTTAATGTTCCGCCAAAAGGTGGACGAAAACATCCTGAGCAAAGCATGATTCAAGTTAACACCCAAAACATTTTATTTATTGCCGGTGGAGCTTTCGATGGCATTCAGAAAAAAATCGCCAAAAGATTAAATACCAATGTGATTGGATACAATAAAATTATCAGCGATAGAATTGATGAAGGAAATCTTCTGCAATATATTTCTCCTCAAGATGTGCATGCTTATGGTTTGATCCCTGAAATTGTTGGCCGACTTCCCTTGCTCTCATACTTGCAACCTCTTTCTAAAGAAAGTCTTATAAGAATTTTGAAAGAGCCTAAAAATGCCCTTACAAAACAGTTCCAAAAGCTTTTTGAAATTGATGGCATTAAGCTTAGTTTTGATGATTTGGCCTTCGAATATATTGTCGATAAAGCTATCGAATTCAAGTTGGGAGCGCGCGGATTACGATCTATTGTAGAAGCTATTTTAACCGAGGCTATGTATAATTCTCCTTCGCAACCAAAGCTTAACAAACTTCATATCACAAAAGAATATGCAGAAAGACATCTATCAGTAGAAATTGCCACCAAGCTTAAAGCTTCCTAATTTTTTTCTTGTATGCTGATTATTATTTCGCCAGCCAAGAAACTCAATTTCACAACTAACAGCCAATATGAAATTTACACAGAAAACAGATTTCTGAAAGAAGCTGAAACAATAATTTGCACTTTAAGAAAATATTCTCCAGTCGAACTTTCGCAGCTTATGGATTTGAGTGAGCCATTGGCAAATTTGAATTATGAGAGATTCCAAAACTGGAGCTTGCCTTTTACTCTGCAAAATTCTCGGCAATCTATCTATGCTTTTAATGGAGATGCTTTTAGTGGTTTAAATGCACAATCTTTCGATGATGACGATATGATTTTCGCTCAGGAACATTTAAGAATTTTATCCGCTATGTATGGAGTAATAAGGCCACTCGACTTAATAAAAGCCTATAGGATTGATATGAGAACGAAATTCACAATGAAAAAGCATAAATCGCTTTATGATTTTTGGAAGAAGAAAATTTCTTTAGCAGTACATTGTGATTTAGATTCCCAAAAAGATGATTATTTGATAAATCTTGCTTCTGAAGAATATTTCAAAACCTTGGATTTAAGCAGAATTCATGCTAAAATTATTACTCCGGTTTTTAAAGACAATAGCAATGGCCAATACAAGATTATAAGCTCATTTGCCAAACAAGCAAGGGGTTCAATGGCTAAATTTATCATTAAAAACCAATTAAAGAATCCAGAAGAATTAAAGCTATTCGATAGTCAAGGTTACTTCTTTTCTGAAAGGCAAAGCAATGGCAATATGTTGATATTTTTGAGAGGATAAAGGTCAATCTTCTACTATTTCCACGCCTTTCCAAAAGGCTACAAAATCTTTAATTTCTTTTGCAGCATATTTTGGATTTGGATAATACCAAGCAGCATTTTCATTCTGCTTTCCCTCAGCATTAATGCTGTAGTATGATGCTTCTCCCTTCCAAGGACAAGTAGTATGATGATTGCTTTCATCAAAGAATTCATTGTTGATACTGTCTTTTGGGAAATATTTATTTCCTTCTAAACTTATGGTGTTTTTGCTTTCGGCCAAAATTTTGCCATTCCATATTGCTTTCATAATTTTATATTTTTATTTGTTTTTAAACTATTTTCCAAAGGCTATCGGTAAAATAAGATGCTTTATCGATATAATGCTTTTCAACTTTGAATCCACTTTCATTGGCTAATTTCTCAAGTTCTTTTAATGAGTATTTTTTAGATATTTCTGTATGAACTATCTCATTGGCTTCAAATTCAATTGTTGTGTCCAAATTACGGAGCAATATTTTTTGTTTTATTTTGGAGTGAATAAAACTTCTAACTTCTCCACTAAAGGGCTCATAATATGTGTAATAACTAAAATTATTTAAATTAAAATTCGCACCAAGTTCAGTATTCATTCTTCTTAAAACATTTAAATTGAACTCTGCTGAAATTCCATCTTTATCATCATAGGCATTTTGTATGATTCGTGGGTCTTTTTTTAAGTCAATGCCTAATAACAGTAAATCGCCTGATTTATTAAAATGAGCGATTTGAGCTAAAATGATTGCTGCACCAGAATAAGTAAAGTTTCCAACATTTGAACCCAAGAAAAGTATTATATTTCTTTGATTACTTTTAGTGTTAATATATTTCAATGCTTTAAAATAATCCATATTTATTGGCGATACTTTTAGCTTTGGAAACTCAATTAATAAGGATTTTTGAAGTTCTTGAAGAATGTTATTAGATATATCAATAGGGAAATACTCAATATTTAAGCCTTTTTTTAGCATTTCTTCGAGTAATATTTTGGTTTTAATACCGTCGCCAGCACCTAACTCTATAAGATTTATGTCTCTTTTATCTTTTGATAATAATCCTACTATCTCTTTGGATTTGGTTGTTAAAATTTCGAATTCACTTCTGGTAAGATAATATTCTGGCATTTCCATTATCTTTTGAAATATTGAATCACCAATTTTATCGTATAGATATTTTGAATTAATGGACTTATTAGTTTTTTTTAATCCTTCTAATATATCCTGGGCAAATTGAGAGAGTTGTGTTAAAGTTTCCATATCTATTTTTTAATGATTCGTAAACCAGTAAATTGCCAGCGCATTTCGGGAGAGAAGAAATTTCTGTAGGTATTCCTACTATGATTTCTTGAAGTTGCCACTGATGCGCCTCTACACACATGCTGATTTACCATAAATTTTCCATTATATTCGCCAATAGCACCTTCGGCTTTAATAAAATTTGGATAAGGCAAATACGCTGATGAAGTCCATTCCCAGACATCCCCCCATTCAAATTTATCGGAAGCCACCTCCCATTCAAACTCTGTTGGCAGTCGCATTCCTTTCCATTCGGCATAGGCAAAAGCCTCATAATAACTTATATGATTCATTGCCTCATTTTGTGCAATTGGTAAAAGCCCTTTCAAAGTATATTCATACCATTTATTGTCGATTTCGTGCCAGTAGATTGGTGATTTTATCTTTTCATTATTTAACCAATGCCAAGCATCATCATGCCAAAGATTGAAATTATTATATCCCCCATCATTTACAAATTCAGCAAACTCGGATTTAGTTACTAGCATATTTGAAATTTCAAATTCATTCAAATAAACTTTGTGAAAAGCCTTTTCGTTGTCGTAGCAAAAATCATTGCCAATATTTCCAATATTATAAGTATCAGTTTCAATCTTTATAAATTCTTGTTTTGTTTGGTAAATAGATTTTGTGAAAGGTAAATCCGCTTCGTAAACTGGTAAAAGTGGACTACAGCTAAAAAGATATTTAAGATCAGTCCACATCAATTCTTGATGCTGTTGCTCATGATTAATTCCTAAAATTATTAAATCACTTATATTTTTATTCATAAGAGAAGCATCATTAAGCAACTGATTAATAGCAATATCTACATACATTCTGTATTCAAAAACTTCTGAAACCAATGGTCGTGTTAAAAGTCCACGATTTACTCTTTTCAATCTTTCGCCCGCGTTATTATAATAGGAGTTGAATAGGAATGAGAATTTTGAGTTAAATATTTTATAGTTCGGCAGAAATTTCATCAATATAAAAGTCTCAAAAAACCAAGTTGTATGAGCAAGGTGCCATTTTATTGGACTGGCAAAAATTGCAGGTTGAGGAATAAAGTCTTCTGTTTTTAATGGCGCGCAAATTTTAGTTGTATAAGCTCTTAACTCATTGTAGAGGCTAACCAAATTCATATTTTCATTTTTCTTATTCATCAATTAAGCTCATTTAATGTTTATTGGTTGTTTAAGAGTTCTTATCCTTAAAATTTTAATTGGGGAAGAATAGTTAAATCATGCACCAATGTTATAATTTTTTGGATAATCTTAAAGTAAATTCAAAATATATAATCAATATTAGTAACACGTTTTTATACCCAGAGTTATTTTAATATACTATTTTCTAAGAATATAATTATAAACCATTTTATAATTCTGTGAAGTATCGTTAGGAAATTCTACTACGGTGGAAATTGGCAATCCATTTTCGTTAAATTTATAGGCTTTTTTAATTTTTCCAAAAGCATCGTACATCGAAAATTTTGTCATATTTCCAGCCTTATCGTAGAAGTATGTCTCAACGGAACTTATCGCATTCTCATCGCTAAAGACAGTTTTCTGTATCAGGTTTTCATAAAAATCATACTGATAATTTACCTTTATTTTAGAAATTTTTCCAGACAAGTTAGTCTCGATAAACTCCTGAGCTACAAGATTTTGATTGTTGTAGGTATATGAATGTTTGCTGCTTGAAATATTATCATAAGTCGCTAAACTTTTTTCCGCCAAATTTCTTGAATTGTCATATCTATATTTTATGGTGTAAGTTCCAACAGGCAAATCGTCTTTGCAATTATCTGCATAGGTTTTTTGTGCAGAATCAAGAAGTCCTTTGTTGTTATACGAGTATTTTACTTTATAAATAAGATCATTATTTTGTGTGCTCATTTCTTCAAGAAGCTGACGTCCATTTTTCGAGAAATTTCTTATGGTTGTAATTTTGGCTCCTGTGGCAGAGGTTTCAATTTCCCTAATTACATTGCCAAATTCATCAAATTCTATGGTTTTAAAAAGTTGTTTTATGGTAGAGTCTTTTTTGTCAAGTTTCAAATATTCAACAATTTTTATGTTTTTAGAGGCGTATTTTTCTTTTTCTTTTATGTAGGCAAGTTCTGCTTTGGAATAACTCAAATCTTTTTGAAATTTCAATACTGTTGCAGTTTGCTTGGCATTGGGATAATTATTTACAAAATCTTTATAAGACTCAACAGTATTGATTTTTTTTGCTTCCAAAAATGCCAATGAATCTCTAATTTCGGTAAATTCTGCTGTATATGGTGAGATAGGAAATTTGCGAATAAAATTGTTATAAACCGACAAAGTGTTAAGCTG
This sequence comes from Bacteroidetes bacterium CG2_30_33_31, assembly GCA_001872625.1. Classification (GTDB taxonomy): domain Bacteria; phylum Bacteroidota; class Bacteroidia; order Bacteroidales; family UBA1556; genus UBA6267. The sequence goes on along the minus strand of MNXP01000062.1, from coordinate 31,778 downwards.
TTTTGCTTGTAAATAATTCATTTGCAGCTGTTTATTTTTTAGGTCGTCGCTTTGTTTTGTGTCGGGATATTTGTCAATAAAATTATCAAAAGCATCATCGGTGCCAGTCAAAAGTACCATTTCATATTCCTTGTCTATCATTTTATCCTGAATTTCTATCACCTGTGGGGCTTCTGGATAAATTTTTACAAAATACGAATATCTCTCCAAATTATCAGCATTTACAGCTTCTTTGTAGGCTAGAATATAAATATTTTCTTGTGCACTTTTAACCTCTCTTGCTTCAGGAAATTCTTTTATAAAATCCTGAAACGCGTTGATGGTATTGTAGTCGGAGGCTTGTTTATATCTTTGCAAAGAATAAATCGAACTGACCTCTTTATAAGATGATGACAATTTTGCTTGGGCAAGAAATTTCTCGCTCGCCTCAATTGTATTTGCTGCTTTTACTTCAGAAACCAATTTATCATCAATTTCATTTCGTTTTCTTTTTATATCTTCTATGCCAGTTAAAAAATCGCTAAGTTTTCCCATTTGAGAAGCATCTACTCTGCCAAAATCGCTTATGGATATGTTAATAGCCTCGAAAGCTCTGTAGTAATCTTTCGAGCGATATCCATCGTTTGAATAGATTATGGCTATACCATAGTTTGCAATGGATGAAAGACTTGGGTTGTTTTTAGCCTCCTCAAATACAACTTTGGCTCTATCGAAATTGTTGCTGCTAATATATTTAAAAGCACTTTTAAGGTTTTGAGATTGAGCTGCAAAAGATATTAATAAAAATGATATAAAAATTTTTAATGGCTTCATATTACAGAATTTAGCGAATTATTTAGATTGCAAATATACATTTTATGCAATAAATTTCACAAGCCTAATTAATTTATTTTTGGATATGATTGTATTTAGACAATCTTAAAAATGAATTAATGTATAAGACAAAGCTTATTTGGCTACAATTTTTTCAGTAAATAAAGTATTATGAATAAAAAATGTGTATCAAGACTTAAAGTTTCATTCCAAAAGTCATCAAAATCTGATGGTCATTATAATTAATTAAAGATGCATCAACAAAAATTGGGTCGTACATATAATAATTCTCACTACTTTTGGAATAAACGTAGGCCATGTCAATAAAGAAATTGCCATCGCGGTAGCCAATACCTCCAGAGAGTTGCAATTTATGGCTTTGGTTCACACCACTTTGATATGGATTTCCATAATAAGCTGTTCCTAATCGGAAAGCAAATGGGCTCATTCTTATTTCAAATCCACCTTTGACATTAAATGCAGATTGGTATTTATTTTCAACATCCATATTCTCGTTACTAAAATTATAAACTCTGCTATTAAGATATCCAGATGCGTAATTAATATATTCGGCCTCCGTGCTTACAATCATCATTTTATCAATTATTACAGCAATGCTTCCATTTAATTTCATAGGTGTTGTAAGACCATAATCGAAATTGCCGTTTGGTGATTTTGCTGTTGCCGATTGCCCATTTTCATAAATTTGTTTCATGTCGTTATAATAGTAATCACTCATGCTGTACCAAGTTGGAGATTCAAAAGCTAATCCGAATCTAAGAATGTCTGTAGGTCTGAAAATCATACCGAATTTAAAATTCACTCCACTTCCTTTAGTTTCTAAATAACGGTTCATAGTAAAAGATTTGAATCCTACTATGGTATCGGCATCGTCTATTTCAGTATGTTGCAATTGTTCAAAGTAGCGTGAGCGAGGAAATCCTATTGAGCCACCAATATAAAACTGATCATTATACGAACCCCCCAAAGCAAATACCATTTCATTCACCGAACCCCATTGAAGTATTCTTTCGGTTTGTTTTGCTCCTCCTTTATTTAAGGCAGAAGTGTAGGCCAAAGCTCCACTATTTACTCTTATAGTGTCATTAAAGAGGAAGGTCTTCCAAGCTAAATCTGTCGAAAAAGCATCTAAATCACTTGGATATAAACCATAGCTCTGATCTTGATAATCAGATATTAATGATGAGAAATGATTATGATTAACAATGTTTACCTCACGATTAAAATTATTTCTTCTATTAAGTCCTACGCCAAATTGGAAACTTTTCCAACCATCGTTATCTTCATTCATATTTTGAACCATAACCAATCCAAAATTGTTGATATTAAGGTTGTCTTTATTTCCTCTTCCTTCAAAATTATTTGTATTGGAGGCTGATTTTGAAAAGTAAATTGCTGGAGTAAAGGTAAATTCGCTTTTCTTATAAATTGCAATGCCAGCAGGATTTGAAGAAAGTGTGGAGAAGTCGGCACCAAGAGCTGCAAAAGCTCCTCCCATACTCATATAGCGAGCTGTGCCTCCATTATAGAATTGAGAATATCTAAGAACATCCACGCTATTTTGCCCGATAGTTGTAATCGCTGCCAAGAGTAAAACGAGTATGATATTTAGTTTTTTCATTTTTAAAAATTTTATAATTATGATTCCAAAAATATTGTTTCGCAGCTATTCAATTATCTTTTCCCAGGTTTGCTATTGCTTGATGAAGAAGAAGCTGGAGAGGAACTTCTGCCGCCAGAATTGCCAGAGCTTGAAGGTCTGCTAACTGATGGAGAGCTAGTTCTTGCTGGAGTATAACTTCTTGTGTTAGAAGATGGTGCTGGAGTATTGTTTCTGCTTGGACTTGAAGGAGTATAGTTTCCACGATTCGATGAACCTGAATTCTCTGGTGTTCTTGATGGTGTATAAACTCTGGTAGCGGGTTGTACATTATTATTTCTGTTGTTATTGCTTGGCCTATTATTATTTCCGCTTTCAGTGGAACTTCTTGGAGTATAAGTTTTTGTATTACCCGAATTTCTTGATTCGGGAATTTCATAAGTTCTTTGGGCTCCGCCTTGGTTTTTTGGGGCATAAGCATTACCATTGCTTGGCCTTTCAACTCCTACTTCTGGTTTAGTATATCTCTTGCTTGGGATATTATTTGTCCTTGTAGATGTCTCTGTTTTTACGAGAGTATATTCCTGTTTTACAGTAGTTCTGTTAGAGCCATCAGGCACTGAGTTACCTTCGGTAGAAACTCTATCAGCTCCTTGACCAGGTTTTACAGTTTTGACTGAAGGGATTTCATTAGTTCTTGTAACATTTGTGTTTGAATTACCAGAATTACCACTCTCAGAATTATTGGTTTTTGTTATTATTTCTCCACTGTTGATGGTTTTACCTCTTGAGTCAGTGTTTCCAACGTTTGAAGGTTCACCTGGGCGAGTAGCATTTTTTGAAATATTTACAGAGGCATCTTTCGATTCCACGGTTCTATTTCCTGCATTTACAACTTGGTTAGTTGAAGTTGCGTTGGATGCGTTAGTTCTTGAGCCAACATTTCCGCTTGTTTTGGCGCCAATACCAGGGCGAGAATTGTCGACAACATTACGGTCGCCTACACCGCCATTGCTGCTTCCGCCACTTCCGCGATGACCATAAGATGAACCACTCCCATAATTTTTGCCGTAGTAATTTTTGTTGTAGCCATTATTGTAGTAGTTGCTACTATAATATGAATTATCCCAATAACCATTATTATAACCATCATAATAACCATTATTATAGCCAGACCAATAACCATTTCCATATCCACCATAACCATAGCCAAAGCCCCAATAAGGATTGCCTATATAAATTGTAGAATGATAAAAAGGGCTATAATAATTGTAACCGCAAGACCATCCAAAGGACCAACCCCAGCTTGGATATCTATAATATGAATAAGGGGAGTAAACGCTTGAAATATAAATGTTTGAACCAAAATAATTACCGTCATAATAATAAGGATCTACATAATAATTATCGTAATATCCTCCTTGATAATAAGAATTATTATGAAATCTACGTATGCGTGATGAGTAGGAATAGTCGTAATAATCATCATCATCGTCACCGTAAGAATATTGATCACCATTATCATCTACATAAACTGTAGAAGAATGGTCTTTCCCTTTTCTTTCATTGCCGTCATTATCTTGATAATAAGCATCATCACTCGAACTTGTCTCCTCATTTTGTGAAAAATTATTCTCATGTTTCTCTGGGCGATTTTGATTTTCAACCACCCTGTCAGACTTATAAGGATTGTAATAAACATCATCTTGGTAAGCTGCTGTATTGTAAGTAGCGCTACATGAAGCTATAATGCTGATTATCAACATTATCCCGAAAAATTTTGTTATTGTTTTCATATCGATTCCTCCCTATTTTATGGGTTTATTTAATAATTCAATATTTCAAAATATTTATACTTTTGCATAAATTAAGAACGTTTGCATTTTAGCAAACACTATACCAAAAACTTATGGCAAAAAACTTTGTAACAAGAGATGAAGATTATTCACAGTGGTACAACGACATTGTGATAAAAGCGGATATGGCAGAAACCTCTGCTGTTAGGGGATGCATGGTTATAAAACCTTATGGTTATGCCATTTGGGAGATGATGCAAGCTGCTTTGGATAAGATGTTTAAGGATACTGGTCATGTTAATGCATACTTCCCTCTATTTATTCCTAAATCATTCTTCAGCAAAGAAGCCAATCATGTAAAGGGCTTTGCCAAAGAATGCGCTGTAGTAACTCATTATCGATTAAAAAATGATGAAAATGGCGGTGGAATTATAGTGGATCCTGACGCCAAACTTGAGGAAGAGCTGATTGTAAGACCTACATCAGAGACAATAATTTGGGATACATATCGCAAATGGGTTCAATCATATCGCGACTTGCCGCTTTTAATTAACCAATGGGCAAATGTTGTTCGCTGGGAAATGCGCACGAGATTATTTCTTAGAACTGCCGAATTTCTTTGGCAAGAAGGGCACACTGCTCACGCAACAAAAATTGAAGCGGAACAAGAAGCGCGAAAAATGCTTGACGTTTATGCTGAGTTTGTCGAAAATTTTATGGCTTTGCCTGTTCGTAGGGGAGTGAAAAGTGAAAACGAAAGATTTGCTGGCGCAGAAAATACTTATTGTATAGAGGCCTTGATGCAAGATGGAAAAGCTCTTCAAGCGGGTACTTCTCATTTTTTGGGACAGAATTTTGCTAAAGCTTTCGATGTAAAATTTTTAAGTAAAGAGAATAAATTGGAATATGTTTGGGCTACTTCTTGGGGAGTTTCCACTCGATTAATTGGCGCTTTAATTATGGCCCATTCTGACGATAGCGGACTTGTGCTCCCTCCTAAACTTGCTCCTTTTCAAGTGGTAATAATTCCTATCTATAGAGATGATGAACAAATGCTTTCTGTGGTTCAAAGTGCTAAAAAGCTGAAAGATTTACTGGTAAAACATGGAATAAGAGTTAAACTTGATGATAGAGATACTCAGAAACCTGGATTTAAATTTGCTGAACATGAGTTCAAAGGAGTGCCTATAAGATTGGCATTAGGACCAAGAGATTTAGAAAATAACACTGTAGAAATTGCTCGTAGAGATACACTTACCAAAGAAATTATTTCTATCGACGGAATTGAAAATATTGTTATTGATTTATTGAATACCATTCAATCTAACCTATTCAATAAAGCTTTGAAATTTAGAGATGAAAATACCTATGAAGCTAATAGCTGGGACGAATTTAAAGATATCATCGAAAACAAAGGGGGTTTTGTTTCAGCTCATTGGGATGGAACTTCTGAAACAGAATTGAAAATTAAAGAAGAAACTAAGGCTACTCTGCGACTTCTGCCTTTAGACTATGGCGAAAATGAGGAAGCTGGTAAATGTATTTTTACGGGAAAACCCTCAAAGGGAAGAGTTCTTTTTGCTAAAGCTTATTAAGAAATGGACAAAAGATTAGAAGCTTTTAAGCGACTGTTGGATATAATGGACGAGCTAAGAGCTGGCTGTCCTTGGGATAAAGAACAAACTTTAGAATCCCTTCGTCATTTGACTATTGAAGAAACTTACGAACTTTCGGAAGCTATTTTAAACAATGATTTAGAAGAAATTAAGGAGGAAGTTGGAGATATTATGCTTCATTTGGTCTTTTATGCTAAAATAGGTTCTGAAAAAGGCGCTTTCAATATTACCGACGTGCTGAATAAAATTTGTGAGAAATTGATTTACCGACATCCACATATTTATGGAGATGTAAAAGTTTTGAACGCCAAAGAAGTGAAAGAAAATTGGGAGAATCTAAAACTTAAAGAAGGGAAAAAATCGGTTCTCGAGGGTGTCCCTAAATCTATTCCTCCCTTGGTGAAAGCTTTCCGCATTCAAGAGAAAGTAAGAGGCGTAGGTTTCGATTGGGAGAGACCCGAACAAGTGTGGGAAAAGGTGGAAGAAGAAATTGAGGAAATGAAGTCCGAAATAAATAAAGGCAACCTCAAAAAAACTGAAGAAGAATTCGGAGACCTAATTTTTGCACTTGTCAATTATGGTAGATTTATTGGCGTAAATGCTGACGACGCTTTAGAAAAAACAAATCTGAAATTCATCAAAAGATTTAAATATCTTGAAAATGAAGCTGACAAGATTGGCAAGCATTTAAAAGATATGAACCTTGCAGAAATGGATGTATTTTGGGAAGAAGCTAAAAAATTTGATTAAAATACCCAAATATAAGATGGATGAGAATCCAAAGCTTAGATTTTTGACGACGGCTGAAATGTATTTTTTTGCCAAAGTTATTTTGTAAATTTATTAGCCAGCTTAAAGTATAGAAAGCCAAAAATAACGTTTTAAATTTATAAACATGAGTTATTTACAAATTTCATTATTTAAATATGCGATTAAAAAGGCGTTCTTTTTTATTGCTTTTTCAGCAATAAGTGTCGCAGGTTTTTCGCAATCTGCTGCTAATAATGATAGCACTTTAAGAATTGATAAACAGTATTTAAAATCGTATTGGACAGATTTTAAAGGTGTGGTTATTAGCCCTTTACATTGGTCAAAAGGAGAAGCTTTTGCTGCTGGTGGAGTGCTTGCCTCCGCAGCCATTTTATATTCGCAGGACAAACAAATTGCAGAATTTTTTCAAAGAAATAGAACTCAGAATCTTGATAATCTCGACAAGTATTTCTTTGACCCTTTTGGCAAGATGTATTATACAGCGGCATTTATGGGTTCGTTTTATTTATACGGTGTTATGTCAAAAAAAAACAAACCAAAAGCTGTGGCCATGGATTTTGTGAAAGCTTCTTTATATTCGGCAATTATTGTTTCTGTAATAAAAAATGTAGCTCATAGAAGCAGACCATTTCAAACTATTTCCTTGAATCCATATATTTGGGATGGGCCAAATTCTTCAAATTGGAGCCACAATTCATTTCCCTCGGGGCACACAATTATGAGCTGGACTTTTGCATCAGTTTTAGCAACTCATTATCAAAACAAATTATGGATTCCAATTACAGTTTATTCTCTCGCTACTATGGAAGGTGTAGCGCGCATGTATATAAATAAACATTGGTCTTCTGATGTGATGATTGCCTCAGCTTTAGGCTATGCGATTGGAACTTATGTGGTAAAACATCAAAAATACAACCTGAACATCAGGCCTGTAATCGGAAATAATTATTCTGGAATTGGCATTGATTTTTGCTTTGGAAAACCAAAATCAAATTGAATCTCAATTCTCAATCTTTTTAATTACTTTTTCTTTATTTTCCTTTATGATAGGAAAAACAGCAGGAGCGATTTTCTTTATTGAGTTGTAAATGAGTGATTTATCTTTATATTCTGGTTTTATAAAAATATCCTCAATACTGAGCTTAGCGAAAATGTAGATGATAACACTTAAAATAAATGCTGTTTTGGCCATGCTAAACATTGCTCCAGCAATTTTATTTAATGCACTTAGTTGAAATACTTTTATTACTTTCTCGAGACTTTTGCCAAACAACATTACCAAAATTATAACCCCCAAAAATGTTATTATGAAAGAAATAATTCTAATATATTCTCCAGTAAGATTAAATTTTCTTATCATAAAATCAGAAGTGTAATTGGAAAATTGAGTAGCAATGTAAATACCCAATAATAAAGCTATTAAAGTAGAAAGTTCTATGATAAATCCTTTTGAAAAACCTTTGTAGGCAAACCATAAAAGGGGAATCAGCAAGATGATATCTATTAAATTCATTGACGAGCTTTTATGCGTTTTAATAGTTCTGTGGAATAGATAAAATCATTAAGTTTGATGTTCCTTGAAGTTAGGAAATCATTTTTATTACCTTGCCATTCCACTTTTCCTTCAGCAATATAATTTATATTATCACCATGTTGAATTACTGAATTCATATCGTGAGTATTTATCACTGTTGTTATACCGAATTCCAAGGTAATTTCTTCAATCAAATCATCAATTTTAACACCGGTTTTTGGGTCGAGACCCGAATTTGGCTCGTCGCAGAATAGATATTTTGGATTAAGGGCAATGGCACGAGCGATGGAGGCGCGTTTTTGCATTCCACCACTAAGCTCATCAGGGAGAACATTTCCAGCATCAGAAAGCCCAACTCTATCCAAACAAAACTCTGCTCTTTTAATCATATCAGCTTGCGACATTTTTGAAAACATTTGCAAAGGAAACATTATGTTGTCCATCAAGGGCATAGAATCAAAAAGAGCACCTGCTTGAAAAACCATTCCTAACTCTTGACGTAAAATTTTTCGTTCTTTCATGGACATTTTAGTGAAATTCCTTTCGTCGTAAAACACATCTCCTGAAGTAACTTCGTCAAGTCCCACAAGGCATTTCATTAAAACAGTTTTGCCAGAGCCACTTTGTCCAATAATCTGATTGATTTTGCCACGCTCAAAAATTATGTTAATGTCGTAAAGCACATCTTTATTTTCGTAAGATTTGAATATTTTTCTCGCTTCTATCATATTAACCTCCTAAAATCATTTTTGTCAAAATCAAATTCGATAATAAAATAGAAATTGAGCTGTAGACAACAGCTTTAGTGCTTGCACGGCCAACAGCCAAAGCTCCTCCTTGAACATTATAACCCCAATAAGCTGATACAGTTACAATAATAAAAGCGAAAACTATTGTTTTAAATACGGCATAAAATATTTCAAATGGGTAGAAATAATAATGCATGCCAGCAATAAAATCAGACGCACTTACTATATTCCAAATGACCGCAGCGCCATATCCACCAAGCATTCCTGTCATCATGCTAATAATAATTAGGAAAGGAAAAGAAATTAAAGAGGCAATCAATTTTGGAAGAATTATATGTGAAGCCGAATTAATTCCCATAATATCCAAAGCATCAATTTGTTCAGTAACACGCATAGAGCCAATTTGTGAAGAAATACTTGAGCCAATTTTACCCGCCAATATCAAACAAACTATTGTTGGCGAAAACTCTAAAATCAAAGATTCCCTCACCCCATAGCCAATAGTATATTTTGGAATCAGTGGATTTTCAATATTATAGCCCGCTTGAATCACTAAAACAGCTCCCATAAATACCGAAATTATCATAACTATACCAAGTGAATCCAAGCCTATAAGAGCAATCTCATCAATAAGCTGTTTTCGAAAATATTTCCAACTCTGAGGCTTTCCTAAGGAGAAGTAGAGCAGTTGCAAATATTTACCAAAACTTGAGAAAAAATTCATATCAATTAATTTGCGCTAAATTATAAAAATTGTTTGTTGGTTTTATTTGATAATAATTTTATAATTTCTTTCATTTTTTAATATATCTTTACACTACTCAAACACAACAATCTTTAAATTAATAATTATGAAGAAAATTTACCTTTTTATGATGTTGCTTACGGTATCATCTATGTCGTATGCACAAATAACAGTTTTTAGCGATAATTTTGAAAACGGCACTACCAACTGGACTTTGACAAATTCGTGGGGTTTGTCAACAGCTCATTATCATTCTTCATCGCATGCGCTTTCTGAAAGCCCTGTTGGAAATTACACCGACAATCAAACTTCTTATGCAACTATGGCTTCTGGAGTAAATATGGCGACAGCTCTTTCAGCAACAGTTTCGTTTTGGTCTATTTACAACATTGAAGGAGGCTTCGATTATATGTATCTGCAAGTTTCAGCTAATGGAGGAAATACTTGGAACACTATACACAGTTTTGATGATACTTTATCCGTTTGGACGAATTTTAGTTTTAGCCTTGGCGGTTATGTTGGCAATTCTAATGTGAAAGTTCGCTTCAAGTTTGTAAGTGACGGTTATGTAAATTACGATGGAATGTATATCGACGACTTTAAAATTATTACTACTGATGTTGATGTTTCCCCACCTTTGGTGATTCATACTCCCCGCGATTTTTATGAAGGCAGACTTTTCACCGATTCAATAGTTGCAGATATCATAGATATTTCTGGGGTAGCTAAAGCTGAGCTGCGTTATTCAGTTGATGGAGGGCTTTATGATACTCTATTAGCCTCTTCAATATCAGGAAACACATATATTTTTGTAATTCCTACAGTACAGGCAGGGGCTTCAGTAAAATATTATTTTTATGCAAAAGATTCATCCATTGCTGCAAATTCTATTTCAACATCAATCAACAGATATATTGCTGGGCAGCATCTTTTTTATAATCCTGGGCAGGTCGATTTTGTTGACAGTATTGGCATTGCCGCCGGCGCGGCTATGCGTATGACACTTTCTGGCCCTACAACAATTGCTGCTGTTTTAATAAGAAACTATACAGACCCTAATAGATTAAATGATAGTATTTTAGTGCATGTATGGACGAGCTCTTTAGGCTTGCCTGGAGTTGATAAAATTACTCCAGTAAAAATATTTCCAGCAGCTACACAACAAAATACCAGCCCCATGACTTATGTTGATTTACGCGCTTATTCAGCACAATTATCTAATCTTACTGGCGATGTGTTTATTGGGTATACTGTGCCCGTTGGAGGTGCTTGGACAACTATCACACAGCCAAGTACAGTTGCCCGGTCTTTTAAGAAAAGCAGTTCTGGCTGGGCAGCATATTCAGGTTCCGATTACCATTTTAGAGTTGTTACTACTGGCATAGCCCAACTTCCTATTGCAAACTTTAGTTATAACGCATCGGCAGATCCATTAGTAAGTTTCACCAATACTTCCTCTAATTCTTTGACTTATCGATGGAACTTTGGCGATGGCAGCCCTTTTATTACCACCCAAAATACCACACATACTTTTGCTAATAATGGAGTTTTTAATGTTTGCTTAAAAGCTACCAATGCCACAGGATCAGATTCAGTGTGTAATAATGTAACTATTGGCACTTATCCAGTACCAGTATCTGATTTTACATTTAATATTGCTGGCGATCCAACGGTTAATTTTACCGATGGTTCATCCAATAGTCCAACAATTTGGTATTGGGATTTTAATGATAATGGAGCTACTTCAAACACTCAAAATCCTGCACATACTTTCCCTGCTGTTGGTGGCACTTATAATGTTTGTCTTACTGCTTCAAGCATCAATGGAAATGGAAATGTAATATGCAAAAATGTAGTTCTCGCAGTAGGTGCTGGATTTGATGAAAATGGAAATGCAATCAACATTAAAATCTATCCTAACCCTATGAGCGACAACGCAATAATTGAAATGTTGAATAAAAATACTGGAGCAGTTTCTCTTAAACTATTCGATATGGCAGGCAGAGAAATTTCTATCAATTATAGAATTAATAATAAAGGAATAGAAATTGAAAGAAACAATGTGGATGCTGGCACTTACATTTTTAGAATTATCGATGATTCAAAAGCAGTTTATACTGGCACCTTGATTGTAAAATAAATTTATTAGAATGCTCCATGCAGCAAAGAAACATTTAGCTGCTATTGAAGCATGAATTAAAAAACCATAAGAGTTTACTCAAAGAGGCTGTTTTTAAATGACAGCCTCTTTTTTGTATTTAAGTTTAGCTTATAAAAAATCGAATTACAAATAATACCGATTACCAATGTATTATAGTCAAATAAATTGTATTATTAATATTGTGTATGGGCATTAACCATTGTAAAATATACAATGTCCTTTGGACTATTTTATATTAACAATTGGTATAATATTTCTACTTTTGATTTCTCAAATATCACATCTTAATGTAAAATTATGGACAAGCTGATTTATCTTGATTATAACGCCACAACACCTATTGATGCAGAGGTTGCCCAAGAGATGCACCCATTTTTGGATATCTATTTTGGAAATCCCTCGAGCAATCATAAATATGGTTTGGAAGCTAAAATAGCTGTTGAAAATGCAAGAGCTCAACTTGCTCAACTACTGAATTGCAAAAGTGAAGAAATAGTTTTTACAAGTGGTGGCAGCGAATCTAATAACTATGCAATCAAAGGAGTAGCTTTTGCCAACAGCCATAAAGGAAAGCATATCATAACTTCAGCAGTGGAACATCCTGCCGTTATAGAAGTATGTAGATACCTCGAAAAAAATGGTTTCGATATTAGCTATCTGCCTGTTGATGAAAATGGATATCTTCATCCTGAAACACTTGAAAAAGCATTCCGCCACGATACAATATTGGTGAGTGTGATGCATGCTAATAATGAGGTTGGAGTAGTAGAACCGATAGAAAAACTTGCTGAAATAACTCATAATCATGGCGCAATATTTCATACGGACGCTGCACAATCGATAGGCAAGATAAATACTGATGTTCAGAAACTTGGAGTAGATCTGATGTCAGTAGCAGCTCATAAATTTTATGGGCCTAAAGGTATTGGGGCTCTTTTTATTAAAACCGGAATAACTTTGGAAAAGCTTATCCATGGCGCTAATCACGAAAGAAACCATAGAGCGGGAACTGAAAATATATTAGAGATTGCGGGAATTGGAAAAGCCGCCGAAATTGCCTGCCGCGATTTAGACAAAAACATGATTCATTATGCTAAAATGCGTAATCTACTCGAAGAAAAACTCAGCATAGGCATTGCTGATATCAGAATAAATAGCAAGAATGCCGAAAGGCTTCCAAACACACTTTCTGTAAGTATTCCTAAAATTGAAGCTAATACTTTATTAGATGAAATTCAAGGTGTTGCTGCTTCAGCTGGTGCTGCTTGCCATACAGATTCTATTGATATTTCATCGGTATTAGAAGCTATGAAATTGCCTCTCGATTACGCCATGGGAACCATCAGATTTTCTACGGGCAGAGGAACAACAAGTGAAGAAATTGAAGAGGCTGCGAAAATATTTATAGAAAAGGTAAATCAAATCCGTGGGGAAGACAGTGATACAATCAACCAAATTACAACCGATAGAATAAAACTCACTCACTATACACATGGCCTTGGCTGCGCCTGTAAATTGCGACCTCAAGATTTAGAGAAAGTACTCAAAAATCTACCTAAAATTTTTGATAAAAATGTTTTAGTAGGAGCCGAAACTTCCGATGATGCGGCAGTATATCTTATCGATGAAAACACTGCCATCGTTCAAACCTTAGATTTTTTCACCCCCATAGTAGATGATCCATATTCCTTTGGCGCCATTGCTGCTGCAAATGCTCTTAGTGATATTTATGCTATGGGTTCAAAGCCACTTTTTGCATTAAATATTGTGGGTTTCCCCGAAAAAAGACTCCCGCTCAAAGTATTAGAAGATATACTTTTAGGTGCTGCCGACAAAGCATCTGAAGCAGGAATTTCTATTATTGGCGGACATACTGTTGAAGACACAGAACCAAAATTTGGTATGGTAGTAAGTGGAATTATAAACCCAAAAAATATTTTAAAAAATATTGGGGGACATGATGGTGATAAATTGGTGCTCACAAAACCTATCGGCACAGGTATCCTTTCTACAGCATCAAAACGTGGTTTAACATCTTCTATAACAGTTGATTATATTGTGAAACTTATGTCCACTTTGAATAAATCTGCTGCAGAAATTGCTTCCGACTTCAATCCATCAGCTTGTACAGATGTTTCTGGTTTTGGACTTTTGGGTCATTTGCGCGAAATGGTATTGAACACAGATATTGGAGTGCAAATAAATATGGCAGCTATACCAATAATACCAGAAACTCGCCAATTTGCTATGGCGAATATTATTCCTGGAGGCACAATTAATAATATGAATTGGGTTGAAAAAGATATCAATTATGATAGCTCCATTTCGAAAATAGATAAGATAATTTTGAATGATGCTCAAACATCAGGCGGACTTTTATTAGCCATACCGAAGGAAAATATTAATGCTTTTATGAAAGTTGCCAGCTCTAAAAACGAACAATTTTATCAAATTGGCGAGTTTTCATCGGCACTCGCTGGAAAAATCAAAGTTGAAAGATAATTTTACTATTTATAATAAAAATATTCTATAAACTTGATAATAACAATGGTATATCAATTTAATATACAGCATTTTAAATAAGTTAACAGTCAGATTTGTTCCAATTTTGTTATTTAGAATCTATATAAATTTCTATTAAACGAGTATTTTATTACTTAATTAAATAATTTTATATTTACTTTTGGAATCTCAAATGACTGCAATATTATGTTTACTCTATTTGTACTAATAACCATAAGTTTAATAATTGCCTCCGGGCTTCTTGTTAGTTTTCTTTGGGCAGTAAAAAACAACCAATTTGAGGACGATTATACTCCATCTGTGCGTATTGTTTTTGATGATGTATCAACTAAAACTGAAAATTCAAAATAAATATTATGGAAAGGCAAACTTTTTTTTATGACAACAAAATAACAAGAATGTTTGCTACAGTAAGCATATTATGGGCAGCAGTAGGATTGATTGTTGTTTTAGCAGCGGTTAGTCTTGCCTTGGGGCATGCTACATCCAAGGAGTATGCAGATTTACAATGGCCTATAGATATTTTGATTGTCTTAGTTTGTGTAACTTTTGGTTGGAATATGTTTGCTACTATTGCAAAAAGAAGAGCACGACATAATTATGTATCAATTTGGTTTTATTTCTCTACTGTATTAATAATTGCAGCATTAAATATAGTAAATTCATTAGAAATTCCTTACTCATTTTGGGACAGCTATTCAATTTATGCAGGCATTCAAGATGCCATGATACAATGGTGGTACGGACATAATGCTGTTGTATTTTTTCTTACAACCCCAGTGTCAGCGGGAATAATTATTACTTACAAACTAAATAAATAAAAATGAAGATGATAAAAAATATATATAAATTTTACTACCAGGGTTTTAAAAATATGACGGTAGGGAAAAAGCTTTGGGCGATTATTGTTATTAAATTGATAATTATGTTTTTAATCTTGAAAGTTTTTTTCTTCCCTAATTTTTTAAAATCAAATTTTAAAACAGATGAAGATCGTGGCAATTATGTGATTAAACAATTAACTCAATAAGTATTAACATTTAAATATAGCTAATGTATGGAACATATAGATTTTTCGCTCGTTGATTGGTCCAGAGCACAATTTGCACTCACAGCATTGTATCATTGGTTGTTTGTGCCCTTAACGCTTGGGCTTTCGTTTATTATTGCATTTATGGAAACGCAATATGTACGCACAGGCAATCCTGAATGGAAACGGATTACAAAATTTTGGATGACACTTTTTGGCGTTAACTTCGCAATTGGAGTGGCAACCGGAATTATTCTCGAATTTGAATTCGGAACAAATTGGTCGAATTATTCTTGGTTTGTAGGTGATATTTTTGGTGCACCACTTGCAATAGAAGGTATTATGGCTTTTTTCTTAGAAAGTACATTTATTGCAGTCATGTTTTTTGGGTGGAATAAAGTAAGTAAGAAATTTCATTTGCTTTCAACTTGGTTGGTGGCAATTGGCTCAAATCTATCAGCATTATGGATTTTGGTTGCCAACGCATGGATGCAATATCCTGCAGGAATGAAATTTAATCCCGATACGGCACGAAACGAAATGGTTAACTTTTGGGATGTTTTATTTTCACCTGTAGCCCTGAATAAATTTTTCCATACCGTTACATCGTCTTATGTTTTGTCTGCGGTATTTGTAATAGGTGTTAGTGCATGGTTTTTATTAAAAAATAAAGAACAATTGTTTGCTAAAAAAAGTATAATAGTTGCCTCAATTTTTGGTTTAGTCACCTCATTTTTGATAATCATAACAGGAGACGGTTCTGCAAAGAACATGGCAAAATATCAACCCATGAAATTTGCAGCAATGGAAAATCTTTATACAGGGCGACAAAATGCACCGCTTGCCGTAATCGGACTTTTACAAAAAGATAAAACTGATACCATTTTAGATAAACAAAATATTTCACTAAAAATAGAAATTCCAAGTTTACTTTCAATCATGGCATTTCAAGATGCAAACGCTTATGTTCCCGGAATACATGATTTGGTAAATGGTAATGCAGAGCATAATATATTGTCGTACAAAGAACGGAGCGATAAAGGTAAAATAGCAATTACATCACTTGCGGAATATAAGAACGCAAAAAAAACAGGAAACGATAGTATTGCCAATGCAGCTCTTACCAAATTAAATGAAAACTATCCTCATTTTGGTTATGGTTATTATGCTAATCGTAATGTAAATGAATTAATTCCAAATATTCCGCTCACTTTTTATTCATTTAGAATAATGGTTGGTTTAGGATTTCATTTTATCGCTTTGTTTTTGGTTGTTTGGATTTTAGCAAAAAAAGATAAACTGGAAAAGAAACGATTTATTTTATATACTGCACTTTGGTCAATTCCTTTGGCTTACATTGCTTCCGAATTAGGTTGGGTTGTTACAGAAGTTGGTCGCCAACCTTGGGTTATTCAAGATATTTTGCCCACCATTGCAGCCGTTTCGCAAATTAAATCGACATCGGTTCAAATAACCTTTTGGCTATTTTTTGTCATTTTCACTGGTTTGCTTATTGCTGAAATTAAGATTATGCTTTCGCAAATAAAAAAAGGCCCAGAAACTGAACTTATCGAAAACGAAATAAGAATAAATTAATCAAATTTTAAAATTAAAAGTCATGTTTGAAACATTTCAATATATCACATTGCAACAATACTGGTGGATAATAGTTTCCCTATTGGGTGCAATCCTTGTTTTTTTAATGTTCGTACAAGGCGGACAAACACTTATTTACACTCTTGGAAAAACAGAAGATGAACGAACAGTTTTGGTAAATCTTTTAGGTAGAAAATGGGAATTTACATTTACTACTTTGGTTACTTTCGGTGGTGCTTTTTTCGCTTCTTTTCCATTATTTTATTCCACAAGTTTTGGTGGTGCTTATTGGGTTTGGATATTAATCTTAATTGCATTTGTCGTTCAGGCAGTGGCTTATGAATACCGCACAAAACCTAATAATCTTTTTGGGAAACGCCTATATGAAATATTACTGTTTATTAACGGATTGCTTGGTACAATACTAATAGGAACAGCTGTTGCAACATTTTTTACTGGCTCTGGATTTTCAGTAAATAAAATGAATTTAACTCTACTTACAGGCAATAAGATGCCAATAATTTCTGAATGGACAGGTTTGGCTCATGGCCTGGAAGCCGCATTTAATTTGCAAAATCTTTCATTAGGGTTAACAGTTTTTTTCTTGGCACGAGTTTTAGCTTTGCTTTATTTCATGAACAGAGTTAATAATACAAAAATCATGGAACGTGTTAAAAAACAACTACTTTACAATGCAATACCTTTTGTAATATTCTTTTTGACATTTACAATTTGGTTATTGTTTTCAAAAGGATTTGCAGTAAATCCAACCACAAAAGAAGTTTTTATTGAACCTTATAAATATTTGCATAATTTAATTGCAATGCCAGCAGTGGCAATTCTTTTTTTAATTGGAGTTTTATTGGTTTTAATAGGAATTATAAGACCTTTAATGTGTTTTGAAAAATGCAGTACAAAAGGGATTTGGGCAACAGGCATTGGAACAATTCTGAACGTATTTTCGCTATTTTTATTAGCAGGTTTCAATAATACAGCCTATTATCCTTCAACATTCGATTTACAAAGTTCATTAACAATAGAAAACAGTTCGTCAAGTTTTTATACATTGACAGTTATGAGTTACGTTTCCTTATTAGTTCCGTTTGTTATTGCTTACATTTGGTATGCATGGCGTTCTATTGACAATAAGAAAATTGATATTCAGGAGATTAAAACAGAGACGCATGTTTACTAATAAAATTGCTACATTACTAAGATATGAAAGTTAGTAAATACCGCTAATATGCAATATGCGATAATTGCGGGCTTTTGTGGTAGATTGAAACATTTGTACAAGAAAAACCATTTGTGCAAATTGAAACAATAGTGCTTTGAAAGTCCGCAATATATGCAATTTATTTTTTGTTGGGATTAATGTATTATTTTCTACCTAAAGCAGCTAAAAGGTTTATATATTATTATAAACTTTCCATCATTCATATTTGGAGCAGTACTATTTATGGTTCTTTTTGGTTTAGGCACAATTCCTATGATTTTTGCAGTCTCGCTTATTGGCAATTTTGCCAGCATAAAGCTAAGACATCTAATCAATAAAATTATCCCATTAGTAGTAGTAATCAAGGCTTATTATTTATTCTTAGGGGATTAGAGCTTGGAATAAAATATATAGGCTCTGATGCCACTAAACTTAAAGTTCCCGAAATGAAAATGAAGATGAAAGATGGCATGCATAAGTGTGGTCAATTTTATATCTCAGATGCAGAAACTTATCAAATTTGTTAAATAAAAACAATTTAACAATCCTTAATAAAGTCGATAATTTTTAATCTAAAATATTGGTTTTCTTTGTTGTACAAATAATGCAAAGCAAAATGAGTAAAACAATTTTAGTAACTGGAGGAACAGGTTTTATAGGCTCTTGGGTAGTGAAATATCTTCTCGAAGAGGGTAATACAGTAAGGTTAACTCTTAGAAACAAAGGCAATAAAGCTAAGTACGAATTTCTAGAATCCATAGCCATAAAGAGTGGCGCCAAATTAGAAATCTGGGAAGCCGACTTACTCAAAGAAGGATGCTTTGATGAGGCTGCAGCCGGATGTGATATGATTTATCATTTGGCTTCACCTTTTATTTTGAAGTTCTCCGATGCCGAAAAAGAACTTATTTTGCCAGCATTGAAAGGTACAGAAAATGTTCTAAATGCCGCAACAAAATCTAAAACCGTAAAAAGAATTGTGCTTACTTCGAGTGTGGCTGCTATTTTTGGCGATAATGCTGATATGAAAGAACAAGGCTTGAAAGAATTTACAGAAGCAAATTGGAATACTTCAAGTTCGGCTACCCATCAACAATATTCTTATTCAAAAACTTTGGCAGAGAAGCGTGCTTGGGAAATGGAAAAATCGCAATCTCAATGGAGTTTGGTAGTGATAAACCCTTCCTTCGTAATTGGACCATCTCTTGAAAAATCTTCAAATAGTGGTAGTTTGCAGTTTATGAATGACTTAATTAGCGGGAAATACAGAATGGGCGCTCCTAATTTAGAATTTAGCTTTGTGGATGTGCGCGATGTTGCTAAAGCTCATATTTTAGCTGCTGAAAACACAAAGACTAAAGGTCGATTTATAATTGCAGCACAAGAACTTTCAATGGTAGAACTTGTTAAAATAATTGAAAATGCCTACCCAAAAAAATTCAAATTGCCATTGATGACGGCGCCTAAGTTTTCTCTTTTTCTTGTAGGCTGGGCTTTTGGACTATCTAATAAGTTTATTGCCAGAAATGTGGGTCATAATATCTCCATCAATAGCACTAAAAGTAAAGTAGAGCTTGGCATTGATTATTACCCTATCGAAGAGTCGGTAAAAGATATGATTAAAACTTTGTAGTGGAATTTTTTTAAAATTCACTTTAAAAATTCTAACATTATTTTCTTCCAAAGTCAGCAGGAATTTCTCCCCATTCTTTAGTATTCCATTTTGCTATTGGATTCTTCCATTCGTTGTTTTGCAGCCATGCAATTGCTCTATCTACAAGTTTAAAAAGCTCCTCAGTTTTTGCATTCCTTGGGAGGTTAGTCTTTATAGCTTTGCGCCGAACCCATGAAATTGCAGTTATAGAATCGCTGTAAAGAGTGTAAGATTTCCCCTCTTTTTTTAAATAAGCAAGGCCATGCACAAGAGCCAAAAACTCTCCAATATTTACAGTTCCAAGCGCAAAAGGGCCCTGATGAAAAACCATTTCTTTTGTGCTTACATCAACTCCTTGATATTCTAAAACTCCTGGGTTTCCACTACATGCTGCATCCACAGCAAGAGCTTTTATGATTGGAGTTTCTGTATTTTTCTTAGTATTTATTTCTGCTAAAGTTATAGAGTCCATAGCCTTATCAGCGAAAATAATTGGTTCCGAATAATTTTCGCTAAAGTATTTTTCTGGAAATTCTGAGAAAGCCTTTTCGGCTACATCATGTCGGGTGAAGGATTTGAAAACTGGTTTGGAGAAGCCATTTACTTGCTTCATACAGTCGGCCCAATTTTGATAAATCCCTGGTTTATATCCTTCCCAAACGACGTAATATTTCTTCTGTGTTTTAGCCATTATTTAGCAAAGTGATATTGTAAAGCTGTGGTTATAACATCATTATATTGCCCTTCATTATAGTAAGTGGTCGAAAATAATGGAGTATTTCTTATAGGAAGAATGGAATATGAATAGCGCAGCAAAAGGCTCCATTTGTCATTGATATTATATGTTAAACCAGCAAAAATATCAAAATCAATTTTTTTAAAATAAGGTAAATTTGGGTCTGGAACTACTACACCATAATTATCCTTTTCAGTAGAGATAATAAGATATGCCATAGAAAGACCAGCATGCAGGCTTAAATATTTTTTTAAATCAAATTGGTAAGAAACAGGTACTTCCACATAATTGAGCCTCATGAGATACGATTCATAAATGCCATCACTGGGTTTGGCATTTTTGCGACTTCCTTTTTGAATAAAACTCATTTCCATCTGAATCTTTGCCCTGTCGGTAATGTTTCTGTTGACAAATCCACCTGCATAAATTCCAGCTTTGTTGTAGCCCGAAAGATTGTCGCCAGTAACTTGAGTGGCAGTCATTCCAAAATGATAACCTGCGTTAAAACTTTGATTATAAGCCAAAAAAGGCATCAAACAAAAAACAGATATAATCAAAATAAACTTTATCATACTATAGAAATTTGTAAAACAAAATTAGAACTTTTAATGCATCAAAATTTTATTAAATCGCCTTTTTTTGGCAATGGCATTCTTGATGGAAGATTCTAAAATTCATCGATTATTTGCTTTTCACTATTTTTAAGCTATTGGTAGATATATTTTTTATAAATTCGTGGACTGAAATTATTAGCATAATTGGCATCAATTATCTAATTTACAATTAAATACAAACATTCAAGAGTTTATTATGACTGAATTTAAAAAACTTAACAACATTATCGGATGGCTGGTATTTGCAGTGGCTTCAACTGTTTACATACTTACATCTGAGCCTACAGGAAGCTTGTGGGATTGTGGTGAATACATTTCCACCGCTTATAAATTGCAAGTAGGTCATCCTCCAGGAGCGCCATTTTTTCAAATTCTTGGAAATTTCTTTGCGCTTTTTGCTCCAAATGTTCATCTTGTAGCTCGTATGGTAAACACCATGTCGGCCTTGGCAAGTGGATTTTCAATCTTATTCCTTTTTTGGTCTATTACCCATATTGCTCGTAAGTTTTTTGTAAAAGATGAAAAGCTAAATGGCGGAAATCTTATTGCTGTTTTGGGTGCTGGCGTTGTGGGAGCTTTAACATACACATTTTCAGATTCTTTCTGGTTTTCAGCTGTTGAAGGTGAAGTTTACGCATTATCATCATTCTTTACAGCCATAGTTTTTTGGGCAATTCTAAAATGGGAAGATGCCGACGACACAAGCCATGCTTTGCGTTGGGTAATATTAATCTCCTACCTTATGGGACTTTCCGTTGGCGTCCATCTTCTGAACTTATTGGCAATTCCAGCTATCACATTTGTTTATTATTTCAAAAAATATAAACCCAGCGTTAAAGGTATGATTTTTACTTTTGTGATATCCATCTTTATTCTCGCTGGAGTAATGTATATAATTATTCCTTGGATGGTTATTATTGCTGGGATGTTCGAGAAATTATTTGTCAATAATTTTGGCTTGCCATTCCATTCTGGCTCCATAGTTTATTTCATTGTGCTTGTTGGCGGCATTGTTTATGGGCTTTATCATACACAAAAAGCAAAAAAACTTTTAGCAAATACTATAATTTTAGCATTTACATTTATCACCATTGGCTATATGTCGTTTTTGGTTTTGGTAGTAAGGTCGAATGCAAATACTCCAATTGATGAGAACAATCCTGAAGATGCAACATCGCTTCTTTCTTACCTCAACCGCGAACAATATGGAGATTGGCCAATATTATATGGCCAATATTATAATGCTCCAACTGTTGACGCCAAAGACCAGAAACCTGTTTACACAAAATCTTATGCCATTGTGGATAAAGATAATTTGCAAAATCCATCAAAAATAAAATTAGGTGATAGAGGTTTGGTGAGTATTTTTCAGTATAAAGATGATGCCGAAAAAGAATTGCAAAAGCTTAATAATCCGCAACTTAGCATAAAACAAGCTTATGTAATTACCGATGAAAGGAAAAGCAGAATTCCTGTTTACGATAAGGATTTTATGACAATTTTCCCCAGAATGTGGTCCAGTCAAAGAAACAATCATGCTGGATATTATCAGCAATTCATAAAAGATAAATCTAATAAAAAAACTATCACCACACAAGATGGTAGAAGTGAAGTTAGAGTTATTCCATCTTTTGGCGATAACTTAAGTTATTTCTTTAGTTATCAGATTGGTCAAATGTATATGAGATATTTTATGTGGAATTTCTCTGGACGACAGAATGATAATCAAGGTTTTGGAGATAATATTCATGGAAATTGGATTAGCGGCATTAATTTTATCGACGAAGCTCGCCTTGGCCCTCAGGATGATATGCCTATAGAATTGCAAAACAATAAAGGGCATAACAGATATTTTATGCTTCCATTGATTTTGGGGCTTTTAGGTTTATGGTTTCATTTTTCCAAAGCTTACAAAGATGCACTTGTAGTAACTATTTTGTTTTTGATGACAGGTTTTGCCATAATAATTTATCTAAACCAATATCCATATCAACCGCGCGAACGAGATTATGCTTATGTAGCCTCTTTCTATGCTTTTTCAATTTGGATTGGCATAGGTGTAATAGCTCTTTACGATTTGCTTAGAAAATATTTGAACCCTAAAGCAACGGCAATATTGGTATCGCTTGTTACACTGCTATTTGTACCAATGCTTATGGCTCAGCAAAACTGGGATGACCATGATAGAAGCGGAAGATACAATACGCTGAATATAGCAAAAAACTATCTAAACTCTTGCGAAAAGAATGCAATTATCTTCACCAATGGCGACAACGACACTTTCCCTCTTTGGTATGCTCAAGAAGTTGAAGGTATCCGTACAGATATAAAAATTGTGAATCTAAGCCTCTTCAATACCGACTGGTATATAGATCAATCTGTAAGAAAGACTTATGATGCCGAACCTATTCCTTTTGGAATTGGCCGCGACAAATATATCCAAGGCACCAATGATGTGGCTTATTTTATTCCAAATCCAGCATTAGCAATCGACAAAGAATATTATAATATCAAAGATTTGGAGAAATTTTTCTTTAGCGATGCCGAAGAGACAAAATATAAAACTGGTTATGGTGAGGAAATAAATTATTTCCCAACAAAATATTTTTATATTCCTGTGGATAAGAAAAAAGTGATTGAAAACGGCACTGTAGCTGCAAAAGATAGCAGCCTTATAGTTGATAAAGTACGCTGGATGATAAATAACTCCATGGTGCAAAAAAACAATTTGATGATGATTGAGATGCTGGCAAATTTCGACTGGAACAGACCAATTTATTATGCAATAACCACTGGCAGCGAAGCTTATCTCGACCTTATGGAATACTTTCAGCTCGATGGAATGGCTTACAGACTTGTGCCAATTAAAACTGCCGATGGCGGGCAACTTGGCACTTATGGACGCGTCAACACCGATGTTTTGTACGACAATTTGATGAACAAATTTGAATACGACGGACTTAATGACCCTAAATTATATTACGATGAATCTCACATGAGAAGTATCAGAAATTATAGGTCGAATTTTGCAAAACTTGCCGCTGCTCTTATCGACGAAGGTAAAAATGCTAAAGCCAAAAAAGTGTTAGAAAAAGCTATGGAAACACTTCCCGAAAAAACTGTTTCCTTCGATTATTTTATAACTCCTTTAGCCGAATGTTACTATCGCGTGGGAGATAAAACTATGGCTAATAAGCTTATGAACAGACTTATAGACATTCAAACACATGACTTGGTATTTTATTACAAGCAACATCAGGGGGCAAAAACTTTGATAAACGAAAAACGTACTGCTATGATGATTTTGCAACAAGTTAATATGTCGGCCACAAAATATGGTGCGACGGATATTGCAAAAAAAGCAAACGACGAATTTATGAAATACTATCAGATTTTTAGCTCCGAAGCTCAATAAATTTTTACAAAAGCAATTCCCAAAAAATTTGGGAATTGCTTTTCTTTATTTGAATATGAAAAAAATTCTCATCATCATTCTCATCTCCTCTTCCTCCTTGCAAATCGCCTTCTGCACTGGCAAAAGAGTTGATTATTCTCAAATAGAAAAAAGAAACGACACTACATTTCAAAAAGATTCCAATATTCCTTTCACAGGCACAGCATTTATGAATTCTAATAGGGGCAAATTATTTATGGAAACCCCTTACATAGATGGTTTTATTAATGGTACCGAAAAAACTTACTTTGAAAATGGAAATATAAAATTGTCGGCAGAATATTACAACAGCAAATATAACGGCAAGTTGATTTATTATTTTGAAAATGGAAAACCTTTAAGCTCCGAAACTTACAAAGACGATTTCAAATATGGTGAAGCTAAATACTGGTATTCAAATGGAAAACTAAAAAAAGAGGGAAATTACTACGACTGCCGCGAAACAGGTTTATGGATTGAATATTATGAAAATGGTAATATACAATCCAAAGGTAATTATAAATTAGCAGAAAAAACTGGCCTTTGGGAATATTATGATTCCCTTGGTAAACTTATTAAAAAAGAAGAAAATTAGATTCTTTTAATGAGAAATAATTAGAACTTGAAGAAAATGCTCAAAAGTGTGTATGAAAAAAATGAAAATCTACCTTTTATATTGATAGATAAATAATTACTGTTGATAGTAACTAACCTTCATTCGGCAAGTTATTTTTTTGATTTCTTTAATTTTTTTTGATTCCTCCAATTTTAAAAATGACCAGCCAAGTATATGGAGTGTTGAACTAAATTTCCTTTCGACAGGCTTAAGGTAAACTATCTCAATTCGACGAATCCATAGCAATTGCTAATCTATTGGCTTTCAAAGCAAAAAGATTTTTTTTGGCAAGCCGCAAAAAATAAACATAAAAATATTCCATAAAAATCAAGCGCTCTTTTATCAAATATAATTACTATTTTAGCATTGCAGTTTTTTAATCATTTGGAATTGAAGGAGGGATTATTAGACAAATGTCACGGATTTGATGAAAGGTCTGCAGTTATGCCTCTTCTTTGGCGACAGTTCAACATTATAGAAACTAACCAAAAATTAATTTTTAATACTGCCTTTAAGGCATACAAATTTGATTGAATAGAATGAAAAACAATTACGTAAACTTCATCTCAGACGACCATTTATTGGAGTGTATCGGCAACTTGCACAAAGCCTATTTGAACGCTAAAAACAACATTACGAAAAAGAATTTTACTCAAATAAAGTTGATACTATTAAACTGACTTTTGATGCAAAGTTTAACAACATAGACGAAGAAAGCCTCATTCAATCAGAGATTTTGAGGCAAATTGATAAATCAATCAACAATTCTATCGGGACTTTTCACGAACAAATTTTGGGCGGTATAAAAGGTTTTGAAGCGGGCAATTTAAGTGGCTATGACATTAAAGCCCAAGATGATACTTTGTTTGCAGACATCAAGAACAAGCACAACACAATGAACAGTAGTGCGGCCGAAGCATTGTTTCAAAAATTAGCACGTTACGCAAACGACTACAAAAAAGCAAAATGTTATTGGGTTCAGATTTTGGCAAAAAGAAGTTTTTGTGAGTTATGGAGTGGCAACATCAATGGCAAAGAGTACAGCCATAGCAGAGTTTACAAAATTTCAGGCGACCAATTTTACGCTTTACTTTCAGAACAAGAAGATGCAATGTTTCAACTTTACAAGGCGCTGCCTATTGCCATAAAAGACTACTTGACCTCTGCCGACCAAAAAAAAGAAATTGCAGAAAATTCTGCCTTGGACGAAATAAAATCAAAAACTAAAAAGAGTAAGAGAAGTATTTTAGACCAAATTACCTTTGAAAATTACAGCTACTATCTTGGCTTTGACAGGTTGTAGTATTGGTTCAAAAACTTCACAATAGAGTAGCCAACTTCTTTTCCTAAATTAACGGGAACTGCATTACCGATTTGTTTGTATTGATGAGCCATTGAACCCTCAAATTTCCAATCATCGGGAAAGGTTTGTATTCGGGCATATTCACGAACGGTAAACGGACGCGTTTCATCGGGATGACATCTTTCAGTTTGCTTTTGTGCAGGGCTACAAGTAAGCGTTAAACAAGGTTCGTCCCAACCAATTCGCCTTGCTATTCCTGTTTTTCCACCACCTAAATGAAAGCTACCACCCATAAATTCTTTTTGAATTTCAAGTGGTAAATCACGCCAGTAACCTTTTTGCGGGACCAAATCTAAAACAGCTTTTTTGCTTTGAGGATATTTTGCACCAGTTGACTTGGGAACATTTGTATCAAACAATTCGCTTTTTTTCAAAGCATCTTTTAAATTGTATATTTTCTTGTGTGGTTTTGGGTATTCATATTGTAAATCAATATCTTTTCTAATTCCTACTAAAATTAAGCGTTCCCTTTTTTGAGGAACTCTATAGTGTATGGCTTTCAAAACTTGAACTGGAACAACATTGTAACCAATTTCATCTAAAATTGAAATCATTCCCTGCAAGGTTTTCCCGTTTTCGTGACTTAACAAACCACGGACATTTTCACCAATACAAATTGGTGGGTTTACCTCTTTGATAACTCTTGCAAACTCATAAAACAAAGTGCCTCTTGCATCGGCAAGACCTAACTTTTTTCCAGCATAACTAAATGCTTGACAAGGAAATCCGCCAGTAACGACATCAACTTTATTATGATACTCCATAAAATCAAATGCTTTAATATCTCCTTCCAAAACGTTCCAATTTGGACGATTTTTTCGCAACGTTTGACAAGCCCATTTATCTATTTCATTCAATGCAACACATTTCAAACCTGCTTTCTCCATTCCGACGGCCAATCCACCTGCACCGGCAAACAATTCTATAATAGAATAGCTATTGTGAGGTTCAATATAGTTGGTTACAACATCTTCGGTATCGTGATTAACAAAGTCCGCAAACAGCATTTCAACTTGTTCTCGTTTATAAACTCGGTAATTACTCATTGGTTCGCGCACAGCAGACAGTTTACCTTCTCTATCCCAACGTCTGAGCGTTTCTTTGCTTTTGCCTATGAGTTCAGAGGCTTCGGAGAGCGTTAAATATTTATTCATAACCAAGTAGTTTAACCTTATACAATGGTTACAAATTTATAATTTAAATCGACACGGACAACAACTGACGAAAAAAAGAAAGAAAGCTTAAAAGCAGTCTGGCAAAAGTTGGAGTTTAGCGCACCGCATCAATCCAGAAAGCTTTCGGGATGCTGAAAATCGCCACCTTTGCCTAACTCGAAACTTTTGAACTAAATTTCCTTTCGACAGGCTTAAGGTAAACTATCTCAATTCGACGAATCCATAGCAATTGCTAATCTATTGACTTTCAAAGCAAAAAGATATTTTTTGGCAAGCCCAAAAAAATTAGCATAAAAATATTTCATAAAAATAAAGTGCTTGTATATCAAAATTTTTAATCATTTTAGATTTAATGATGGGTTAAGAGGAATTGGTTTACAAGCTGTATGAATTAATGGAAGAAGAAATAAAAATAATAGAAGGCAAAAATTAAATTTTTTATGGTGTATGAAATTTCAAGAATTTCAAAACAAAAATACCTAAAATTATTGAATCATTTTTTTTACCAATTTCTTCCATTTCCTGTAACTTTTATTGGCAATTGCTGAATTTTCAGAAGGGAAAAATATCATGTTTTGTTGGTGATTTTCTTTTATTTCTTTCATTGTCCAAAACTTTGTCGAAAGTCCAGCAAGATATGCTACTCCAAGGGCGGTAGTTTCTACAACCTCTGGTCGTTTTACAGGAATATTTAGCAAGTCGGATAAAAATTGCATCAGAAAGTTATTAGCGGAAGCACCGCCATCAACCGAAAGAGATGTTATTTTTAGCATAGAATCTTTTTTCATTAATTTGATAATGTCTTTAGAGCGAAAAGCGATAGATTCGAGAGTTGCTCTAACGATATGGGCTTTGGTAGTGTTCAAAGTAAGACCGAAAATAGCACCGTTCATCTTGCTTTTCCAATAAGGAGCACCAAGTCCAGAGAGAGTAGGTATGACAAAAACTTGAGAACTATCGCTAACAGATTTGGCAAGCGTTTCGGTCTCTAGAGTGCTATCAATCATATTCACTTTATCGCGCAACCATTTTATTGCTGCACCTGCAATAAAGACATTTCCTTCAAGGGCATAGGTAGTTTTTTCGTCAATTTTCCAAGCAACAGTGGTAAGCAATCTGTTATTTGAGAAATGAGGTTTATTGCCAGTATTCATAAGCATAAAGCAGCCGGTACCAAAAGTGTTTTTCATCATACCTTTTTCAATAGCCAATTGGCCAAAAAGAGCCGCTTGTTGGTCTCCAGCGATGGCAGCAATAGAAATTTCAATTCCAAAAATTTCCTTGTCGGTAACACCATAAATTTCCGATGAAGATTTAATTTCTGGCAGCATATTTTTGGGAATATTAAATAACTTTAGCAAGTCGTTATCCCATTGTAAACTATTGATATTGAAAACCATAGTTCGTGAAGCGTTTGAAACATCGGTAATATGGAGTCTACCTTTAGTGAGCTTCCAAACCAGCCAAGTGTCGATGGTGCCAAAAAGCAATTCTCCCCGCTCGGCTCTCTCTCTTGCGCCATCCACATTATCAAGTATCCAGCGAATTTTTGTTGCCGAAAAATATGGGTCGATAAAAAGTCCGGTCTTGTTGCGAACCACATCTGAATGTGCTTTGCGAAGTTCTTTACAGTATTTTCTTGTGCGTTTATCTTGCCAAATTATTGCATTATAAATTGGGTTTCCAGTGGCTTTGTCCCAAATAATGATTGACTCCCGCTGGTTGGTAATTCCTATGCCAACAATATCAGCAGCGCCAATCTTTGCAACAAATATTGCTTTCTTGGCTGTATCAATTTGACTTTTAAAAATCTCTTCTGGGTCTTGTTCTACAAGGTTTTTAGATGGATAAATCTGAAGATTTTCTTGCTGTGCCATTGACACAATTTTAGCTTTTTTATCAAATATTATTGATCTTGAGCTGCTTGTTCCTTGGTCAAATGTTAGAATATATTGCATTGAAGTTATAAGTTATAAATTAATTCCGAAAGCAATTGGGATTTAGAGGTTTAGTCCATTTTAATTTTTCTATATCTAATTCTTTTTGGTTCAATTTCGCCGAGGCGTTTTTTGCGATTTTCTTCATAATCGGAATATCCGCCTTCGAAATAATAAACTTGCGAATCGCCTTCAAAGGCCAAAATATGAGTAGCAATTCTGTCAAGAAACCAGCGGTCGTGGGAGATTACAACAGCACAGCCAGCAAAATTTTCAAGTCCTTCTTCCAAAGCTCTTAAGGTGTTGATATCAATATCATTAGTAGGTTCATCAAGAAGCAAAACATTGGCTTCCTGTTTAAGAGTAAGTGCCAGATGAAGTCTATTTCTTTCGCCACCAGAAAGAGTTCCAGCTTTTTTACTTTGGTCTTTGCCACTAAAGTTAAAACGCGAAATATATGCTCGTGAATTCATAGTTCTGTTGCCCAAGGAAATGATTTCGTTGCCTTCGGAAACTACATCGAAGATACTTTTCTGAGGGTCAATATTTGCATGCTGTTGGTCAACATAACCAATTTTTACAGTTTCTCCTACGGTAAACTCGCCAGAATCAGCACTCTCAAGTCCCATAATCATTCTAAAAAGAGTAGTTTTTCCAGCGCCATTGGCTCCAATAATTCCAACAATACCATTAGGTGGAAGATGAAATTCTAGATTTTCGAAAAGGAGCTTATCGCCGAAAGCTTTTGAAACTCCCTGAGCTTCAATAACCTTACTGCCCAATCGAGGGCCATTAGGGATGAATATTTCCAGACGTTCAATGGTATCTTTGCTATCTTGACTTAAAAGTTGGTCGTAGGCATTTAGTCGGGCTTTAGATTTCGCATGGCGAGCTTTTGGATTCATTCTAACCCATTCAAGTTCATGTTCAAGAGTCTTTCTGCGTTTGCTTTCTGTCTTTTCTTCCATAGCCAAACGTTTAGATTTTTGGTCGAGCCATGAAGAATAATTGCCTTTCCACGGAATTCCCTCACCTCTATCGAGTTCTAAAATCCAACCAGCAGCATTATCCAAGAAATAGCGGTCGTGGGTAACGGCAATCACCGTCCCTTTATATTGTTGTAAATGATGTTCGAGCCATTCAATGGACTCAGCATCAAGATGATTTGTAGGTTCGTCAAGGAGTAAAATGTCGGGTTCTGAAAGCAGCAATCTTGTAAGTGCCACACGACGGCGCTCTCCTCCAGAGAGATGTTTTACTGATTCTGTTCCTTCGGGACAACGCATGGCATCCATGGCTCTTTCCAGTTGCGAATCAATTTCCCATGCATTCCTATGGTCAATCAATTCGGTAAGCTCCCCTTGCCGCTCAATAAGTTTTGTCATTTCATCATCAGTCATGGGTTCGGCAAACTTATTATTTATTGCTTCATATTCTTTTATGATGTCTATAGTTTCCTGAACTCCTTCCTCAATTACTTGTCTAACAGTTTTATTATCATCTAAATATGGTTCTTGTGCAAGATATCCGACGCTATAACCTGGCGAAAAAACTACTTCGCCTTGGTATTTTTCTTCAAGGCCAGCAATAATTTTTAGTAAGGTAGATTTGCCAGAGCCATTGAGTCCAATAACTCCGATTTTGGCGCCATAATAAAATGAAAGGTAAATATCTTTGAGTATGGGTTTATCATTTTCGTAAGCTTTGCTTACTTTCACCATCGAAAAAATAATCTTTTTGTCGTCTGTCTCAGCCATAAAAATTTAATTTAATTGGCTGCAAAGATAGTCATTAGAGGATAATTATTTATATACTGAGACCGTTGCAAGGGAAATTAACAAAAAAATGTTGATATAATGTTGGTAATCAAATAATTGTATTGATTTTTTTTGTAAATTTGCTCCATGGAAAAGAATAATAAAATATCGTTTGCAGATTTAGCTCTTCAAAGAAGAAAAATCAAAGAAGATTTTTTCAACCAAATCAATATATTGGTAAATTGGACACCAATTGAGAAAGAAATAAACAAATGCTATAAAAAGGGGGAAAGTGCAACTGGTCGTCCTTCTTATGCTGGCA
>MNXP01000065.1 GCA_001872625.1 Bacteroidetes bacterium CG2_30_33_31 | reverse complement strand
AGTAGATGCGGTAATTTGAAAATGCGATAATTGGAAAATGATATTAATTTTTTAACAAGCTTCCTCTAAAGCTTTTGCCCGATTGAGTATGGCAACGAAGAAGATATGCCTGGAAGGCAAATTTTGGATATCCAAGCTGGCTGCTGCTGTGTTTAACTCCTTCCGCATGACTACTTTCCCTAGTAAATCAAGCAATTGAACAAACTCCAACTCAACAATATCGACCCTAAAAAAATTAAAATTTTAAAACCTTCTGCCAGATGTAAATGGTCGGGGGGATACTTTTTTATCTTTACTTTTTCGCATCTCTTAACTCAGCTTTCACTCTCTCACAAATTTTTCTCTAAAAACTTCTCCTTTTTCGCTCTGTATTTCAACAAAATAAATACCTTTTGGTAGGGAGGAAACTGAATAAGTGAAGAGGGTATAATTTGTGTTTTGGTACAAAACCATACAACCACTTGCGTTATAAATTCTTATGTTTTGAAGTTTTACGCCTTGTTTGTTGATGGCAAATTTAATTTGGTCGGTGGCAGGATTTGGGTAGATAATTAGCTTTTGCTTTTTAATAATAGCGGCTTCGTTTAAGCTGTTTATGAAGCCAGTATTACAGTCGAAATTTTGTTTATCAATAGTGCTTCCATTTCCCAATTGTCCTGCATAATTTGCTCCAGATGAACAAATTACATTTTTATCTTTACTTAAAGCTAGGGAATGGAGACCATAAAGTGAAGAATTATATGCAAATCCAGTGGCTGCTGCAACTGCTATCCATTTTTTATCTATGCCGACATTAGTTGGATTAAGTTTTTGAATAGTGTTTCCTGTTCCAAGTTGGCCCATACCATTATAACCCCATGCCCATAATGAAGAGTCCTGTTTAATTGCAAAAACATAGGAACCACCAGCTATTATTTTATCCCAATTTAAATCAAGACCAATTTGAGTTGGCACAACCAAAGTTGCTAATGTTCCTTGACCTAATTGACCATTACCATTGAAGCCCCAACTCCATAATGAATGATTTCTTTTTATAGCTGTTGAAAAGGCATATCCAGCTGATACGGATAACCAATTACTATCATTACCAATTTTTCTCGGCGTAGATGTTTGATTTATAATAGTATCGCCTAATTGAGAAATTGAATTGTCTCCCCATGTCCAAAGTTGAAATTTAGAATCTATTGCCATCGAATGGACCCCTCCAGCAGCAATAGAAATCCATTTTTTATTTTGCATTATAGCAACAGGAATATTTTTATCTGTATTAGTGCAATCACCGACATCTCCCGAGAAATTGAATCCCCATGCGTATAGACTACTATCTGTTGTTAAAGCCAAATTATGCGCTTGCCCAGCAGCAATACTTTTCCATTGAATACTGCTTCCAATTTGTATCGGAACTAGACTTTGTGAAGTGTTCCCATTGCCAAGTTGCCCATTACTATTCAATCCCCAAGACCACATTGTTCCATCAGATTTAATAGCTAAACAGTGAAATGCACCTGCCGAAATATCTTTCCAATTATGAGTTGAATCAACCTTAATGGGGGTCATCTGAGTTAATGTATTATTTATTCCTAATTGTCCATTTCCGTTAAATCCCCAGCTCCACAATGTAGAATCAGAGCGTAAGGCAATACTAAATTCACCTCCACATTCTATTTTTATCCATCCTAATTGTGTGTAGCCAATTTGACTAATAAAGAATGAAATTACTATCAAAACAAAATATTTTTTCATATTTAATTTTTTTAACTACTTAAAGTTGTATTTAATACCTATAAAAAAGTTACTCAAATTATCATAGAATGATTGATCAAAAGTATATAAATTAGATGTCCATTCTTGAATATGCAGAGACAAAACGTAGGTTGCTGAAAAAGAGTAATTATCATACAGAATTGTTTCAAAACTAAAAATCAATGAATGAGTATATGATGAAAGCTGATATAATGATGTTGTTGGTAGTTTTACCTTTGGTTGATTAGAAATCAAAGTTTTATCATTAAATTTTGAATTCACATTAATAAATATCACTGCATAACCAAATGTAGGTTTAAATTTAAAATCATCAATTAATTTAAATGTTTTGCCGAAATTCATTGTAAACATCGACTCTGAACAATGTGTAGATATACTATCATTTTTTATTAAATTACTCATAAAAATAGGTCGAAAAGAAAGAACATAATTGTCTTTAAAAGAATAGGTGATTTCTAAATCACCTCCAATCAATCTGTTGGGGAAAGGCGCACCAAATTTAACTAGATTCTGATTTAACTCACTCAACTTAACGCCCCCTGATAATAAAACTCCTGATGAAAAATTAAATTTTTGGGCAGACATATTCAATGCTAAAAATATAAACAGAAGAAAAAATAAGTGTTTCATAATATTATTAATTATCATTTGACAAAATTGGATGTGTAGTAAAAACTGCTACACATCCAATATTAATTAAATAAACCAATATGTAATATCATGCCTTGTTAAGGCCATGGTGGTTAATAATAAACATTTATCAATATCAGATAAATTGGACGCTATCTCAACCGATTCAGAATAGCTAATAACAGATTCTAAAGAACTAAGAACTTCCATATTAGCAAAATAACTATTTAAAACGAGTTTAACGTTTTCACTAATAACGCCTGATGATTGTAAGTAATTTGAATAAATAGGAAACTTAACAAAAAAATCGGAATCAAAAGGAAAAAAATTGTCTAAACTAGAATTCAAGGATTCAAGAGCGCTTGAATTGAAACATTCAGTATAATCTTCTGTAATCAATCCTAAAGTGACTTCTCTGTCAATCAAATAATTAATAAATGTTCCATTTTGTAAAACATATACATTGTTTATAGAATCAAATATGAAAAACAAATCCTTATTTGATAAACCAAGGTTCAATATATAAATATGTTCAATAGCTAAATTCTCATAAGCATTTCCAATATTAATATTAAATGAGTAATTTGTTGAACTCGGAGGGGCAGATTTTGTGCCTCCTTCATAAAGAGAAGATCCAATCCCACCAGCAAGTGCACCATAGGCTGCACCAGTAATTACACCTGCTCCAGCTCCAACGCCAACTATTCCAGCTCCTATTAAGCCCCCTACGGCAGCCCCAGTGCCAGCACCTGATAATGCGCCTGTTATATCTTTCCCTGCAATTTTTAGAATTTTTTTCCAATTCGGTTTATCCTTACTTTCATTCTGGTATTTAACCGAGCTTTTTTTAATTGACTCTAATATTATTGATACATTTTCGGGCACAATTTTATTATCTTTAACAAAAGGTGTGTTTTTCTTGCACGAAATAATGCATATTCCAAGCATAATCATTAACAAATAAATTAATTTTTTATTCATAATTAAGAAATTAGTCCCCAACATATTACACAACAATAATTTTGGGAGAAACTACTGCTGCGGCAAAAGAAACAAACAAACCTTTTGCAAATTTGATATTTCTCGTTTTCCAATAACAGACATCATATATTTCTGCCGAAGATGGTTTATTGGCTACTATCTCCATATTTTACTTACTTTTGCTGCTGGCTTTCGGGTTTAGTGAAACTTAAATTTAGACCTTGAGTGGCGCTCCTCTCGGAGGCCTTTTTTATGCCATCCACAAAGCTTGCAAAGCTCATTTTCAATGGCATATAAAAATTCGACATTCCCGTTGCAAAAAGGAAATGTATTAAATGAAAAAATGTTTTGCTTATTTTATTCAATAGTAATATATTTTATGTGCTTAAGATTAGGGTTTTTTTTAAAAACCTTCGAACAAAGGTAAATTCAAAAATTGAGTTTCTAACATTTATTTTACCCCCCCCCCAATTTATATTTGTTCTAAATAGTAGATGCGGTAATTTGAAAATGCGGTAATTTGAAAATGATATTAATTTTTTAACAAGCTTCCTCTAAAGCTTTTGCCCGATTGAGTATGGCAACGAAGAAGATATGCCTGGAAGGCAAATTTTGGAGAGTTAAGACTAAATTCAAAAAGAATTGTATTGTAAAAATTGCCACAAATATAAAAAAGAAAAATATTCGTGAATTTATGTGTATCTTCGGTTAAGATTTTGTCGGAGAATTACGAGATAAATATAAAAAAGAAAGACATTCGTGTATTCGTGGCAAAAAAAATACTTATTACATTTAAGCGCTTTAAACAATAAAAATTTCTATATTGGAAAAGATTTTTCAAATTAAACCTTGCGAAAGCAAAAATTAAGCATGTAGATGAAATAATTTTACATTTGCCAACGAAATTAAATTATTAAAATGAGCTTTATTTTTCATGAGTCGTGCCCAATTTGTGGCAATAAAAATTTAAAAGAATTCATAAGAACTAACGACTATTCCATCACCAAAAAGAACTTCGATTTGTATAAATGTAGCAGCTGTGGTTTTGTTTTAACTCAAAATATTCCTAATCAGGAAAGCATTGGGATTTATTATAAATCAGATGTTTATATATCGCATAGCGACACGAATAAGGGCTTAATAAATAAAATTTATCACGTTGCCCGTGCCATAATGCTCGACAAAAAAGCAAAACTTGTAGAGCAGATTAGCGGTATCAGAAAAGGTAAATTGTTGGATATTGGCACAGGATTAGGATATTTTCCAAACCACATAAAAAGCCGTGGATGGCAAGTTCAAGGAATCGAGCAAGATGAACAAACCCGCAATCAAGCGATTAAAAGTTTCAATTTTAAAATAGAATCCCCAGAGGCTCTATATCTTATGAATAATCAGGAGTTTGACATCATAAGTTTATGGCATGTTTTAGAGCATGTGCACGATTTAGCTGGTTATATGAAAGCCATAAAATCGAATTTGAAAGATGAAGGATATCTTGTTGTTGCCTTGCCAAATTCTTCTTCTCCCGATGCTAAATATTATGATAAATTTTGGGCAGCTTACGATGTTCCACGCCATCTTTGGCACTGGAATCCAACAACTTTTGAGCAATTTGCTATAAAAAATGGCTTTCAATTAATAGAAAAAAAACCTATGCCAATGGATGCTTTTTATGTTTCATTGTTAAGTGAGAAGTATAAAGGAAGTAATTTACCAATAGTTGGTGGTTTTATTCATGGATTTATTACATGGTTTAAATCGCTAAATAATAGTGATTTAAGTAGCTCTGTAATATATTTTCTTAAGAAAAACTAATGAGCTCTATTCCTCAACATCTACAATAAAATCATGAAATCATTCGCAATTAAATATTTGAAATGGATAATACTTCTTTGCCTTGCAGTTATTTGGGGGAGCTCTTTCATTCTCATGAAAAAATCACTTCTTGTATATTCGGCGATAGAGCTTGGGGCTTTGAGGATGGTTTTTGCCTCAGTGGTGATGTTTCCATTTGCCGCAAGAGGTTTTCGCAAAATAAAAGCCAAGCAATGGTATTATTTAATTCTTTTCGCCTTGCTAGGAAGCGTACTGCCTGCATTCCTTTTTGCCAAAGCACAAACCCATATTAGTAGTTCGTTAGCTGGAATTCTTAACGCACTTACTCCAATATTTGTGCTTATTATAGGTTTGATTTTTTACAAATTAAAAGTCAAAATAATAAATATTACTGGTTTAATGATGGGTTTATTTGGTGCCATGGCAATAATTTATTCGTCTAATAACGGGCAAGTTAGCACTCAATATGAATATGCTGCATTAATACTTTTGGCAACAATTTTTTATTCAATAAATATCAATGTGGTGAAATACAAACTTGCAGATTTAGATTCAATAAGCATAAGTGTTTATGGATTTGGTATTGTATTTTTGCCAATGTTACTATTTCTTTTTGCATTCACGCCATTTGTTGCAACTGTTCAGCAACCTGGAGCTTTTCAAGCACTAATTTATCCTGCCACATTAGGGCTTGTATGTTCAGCGGCAGCAATAATAGCTTTCAATACACTTATCAAAATGACTTCCACTATTTTTGCCTCCTCCATTACTTATCTTATACCTGTATTAGCAACAATTTTCGGGGTTCTTGATGGCGAAAAATTTAACCTCTGGATGGCACTTTGGATAGCAATAATAATAGTTGGAGTATTAATGGTGAATACCAAGAAGAAGGTGAAATTAATATGATGCTTTAATTTGGAAAGGCAATTGTTTCATCTAAATATTGATAAAGAAATTTTTCGATTTAAAAAATATTCTCTAAGTCTATGTCTCGCATACATTTAAAATGTTTTTTGGGGCATTTCTCGAAACCGATTTTTGAACAAGGGCGGCAATTTAAATTCTTCACTTCCATTATTTTGGATGTGCCTTCTGCCTCTTGTTGCAAAAGAGGATACATGCCAAATTCTGGAATAGTATTTCCCCAAAAGGAGATTATGTTTTTGCTAAAAGCTGCGGCTATATGCATAAAACCTGTGTCGGGAGTTATCACTTTTTCTGCACTTTCTACTATGGCTGCCGACTGGTTTAAACTTAGCTTTCCGCATGTATCAAAGACCTTATTGCCAGCAGCCATGGCAATACTTTTTGCCTTTGCCATATCTTCTTTTGCTCCTATAAGTACCACAGGAAGCGGCGAAAGATTTGCTAATTTAATTAGCTGTTCTTCAGTAATTTGTTTGGTGAAATGAGCTGCCCCTACAACAAAAACATTATAAGCATTTTTGAAATTTTCGGGTAATAATTTAACTGCTTTTCTATCTTCATCATTCACAAAATAATCCAAACCTTTCCCATCATATTTAACATCGAGAAATTTTATTGTATCAAAATATCTCTCTACGATATGAACTTCTGGCAAAGCATTAATTTTCAGATTTACTTTCAGCCATTTCTCAATATTAATTTTATTAAAACTCTGCGAATTTACGCCCAGAGTTTGTTTCAATCGCATCGAACGTAGATTTTTATGCAGGTCAATTATATGGTCGTAATGTTCTTGTTTTAATTCAGAAAGTATTTCAGTAATCTCATTTTCAAAGGTATAGAGTTTATCAACATAAGGATTATTTATAAGCACTGGGGCATATTTACTTTTTAATACGAAATGCACTTCTA
Source organism: Bacteroidetes bacterium CG2_30_33_31 (assembly GCA_001872625.1). GTDB lineage: Bacteria > Bacteroidota > Bacteroidia > Bacteroidales > UBA1556 > UBA6267. Next base: position 30,473 of record MNXP01000065.1, on the reverse strand, counting down.
TGCCAGCATCAAGCTTCAACGCTCTGATTATTGGACTGGTAAGCACTATATCGCCAATGCTGCTGAACCTTACAATCAATACTTTTGTCAAAATTTCGAAATAAAAAAATAAAGAGGCTGCTGAAATATTTCAACAGCCTCACTTATCTTGGTTAGAAAAGATTATGGTTTTACAACCATATAAAATGTAATAGTTTCAGTATTAACAACTTGTTCCAAAGTCAATTCTTTGTTTTTTAGTCGCAAAATAGTAAAAACATACTGAGTACCGCTTTTTGTTTCTGTGAGTTGTAATTGACTTTTCTTATCTAAAAACACCCATTTGCCATCTGAAACAATGGCGTTATCTGTTTTAGAATAAGTGTCATCTTTCTTCAAACTTAGAAGATAATCCTTTGGATATTGGTCGGTTACATCCACACCTTTGCTCATAACTTTGTCTATCACCCACTCATTCACCATTCGAGCAGTTTTGGAACGTAAAGATAGAAGAGGCCCATCTGGATATTTTTTGCATGAGTTGATACCAATTACCATTGATAAAATGATTATGGCTGAAAGTAGTTTTTTCATAATATTCAATTTGATGTTTAATTTAATTGATTTAAAGCAGCAAAAATAACTTATGATTGCGTAATTTCCTAATTTTGCAAAATGAAATTTATTGATACTCACAGCCACTTATATTTACCGGAATTTGACAACGACAGAGAAGAAGTTATCCAAAGGGCGAAAGATGCAGATATTGAGTATATTATGCTGCCAAATATTGATTCATCAACATTATTATCGCTAAAAGCAATTACCAAAAGCCATTCCGATTTTTTTCTTCCAATGATTGGTTTACATCCCACATCTGTGAATGAGAATTTCGCTGATGAGTTGAAAATAGTTGAAAATGAGCTGTTAAAAGGAAAATATTATGCCGTTGGTGAAATTGGCATCGACTTTTATTGGGATAAAACTTATGCTGCAGAGCAGGAGGCAGCCTTAAGAACTCAATTGGATTTGGCTTTACAATTTAATTTACCAGTAGCCATTCATACTCGCGATTCGTTTGATTTCATTGCCAAGATAATGGAAGATTACAGAAATAAGAATTTGCGTGGAGTTTTTCATTGCTTTACAGGTGATGTGAAGCAAGCAAAATTTATTATAGCTCTTGGATTTAAACTTGGCATTGGTGGGGTATTAACTTTCAAGAATTCGAAACTTGACGAAGTGCTTCAACATATAGATATTCAGCATATTGTGTTGGAAACTGATGCTCCATTTCTTTCACCGGTACCTTTTCGTGGCAAGCGTAACGAAAGCTCTTTTATGCTGAAAACTGCTGAAAAAATGGCTACAATTTATCAACTCCCTCTCGATGAAATAGCTCAAAAAACAACTTTTAATGCTAAACAACTTTTTGGAATATAAAATTATGAACGACACAACTATACTTATAATTTATACTGGCGGAACTATTGGGATGATAAAAGACCATGAAACTGGCTTGTTAAAGCCTTTTAATTTCGACAATCTTTATAGTTATATTCCTGTTCTTAAAGATTTTAACTATAACATTGAGGCAGTATCCTTTGACCCACTAATCGATTCTTCAAACATAAATCCATCGCATTGGGCAAAATTGGTGGAGATAATTTTTGAAAATTACGAAAGTTACGACGGATTTGTAGTCTTGCATGGCAGCGACACCATGGCTTACACCGCTTCAGCATTGAGTTTTATGCTCGAAAATTTGAATAAACCTGTAATAATAACTGGTTCACAATTGCCCCTTGGTGAACTACGAACCGATGGGCGCGAGAATTTTATCACAGCCGTAGAAATTGCCGCATCTAAAATTGATGATACTCCTGTGGTGCCCGAAGTATGTGTATATTTTGAGAATAGATTATATCGTGGAAACCGCACCTATAAATTTAATGCTGAGAACTTTAACGCCTTCGTATCTGGCAATTATCCTGTCTTAGCCGATGCTGGTATGAATCTTAAATTTTATCATGAAAGGATATTAAAACCCAACTTTAAGAAGTTGAAAACTCATTATGATTTCAGTAATGATATAGCTATCTTGAAACTCTTTCCTGGCATGAGCGAAAATTATATTAATGCCATTTTGAATATTGATGGGCTACGAGCGGTGATTCTGGAAAGCTTTGGCAGCGGAAATGCAACTACTGAATCTTGGTTTCTCGATAAACTTCAATCTTCAATATCTGCCGGCCTATTGGTTATAAATGTAACTCAATGTTTGTCGGGCAGCGTGGATATGACAAAATATGAAACCGGCAAAAGGCTTCTCGATATTGGAGTTATTAGCGGCAAAGATATTACTACTGCCGCAGCTCTCGCCAAGCTTATGATGCTGCTGGCTGAATACTCAGATAAAGAGATAATTATAGAAAAATTTAACAAGGTCTTCTGTGGAGAATTTAGCGAATAATAAATTATCAAACTAATTTCACTCCGTCTTGTGAAAGCTCAATAAGTTTTTGTTTGTATAAATTTCCAAGCCCACGTTTGAATGCTTTCTTGCTCATACCAAGAATTTCGTTGATATCGTCAGGATCACTTTTATCGGTGAGATTTAAGAAACCATTGTTATCAGCTAAGGCAGTCAAAATCTTTACAGTATCCTTATTAATACTATTGCTGTAGCCCATTGGTTCAAGTACAATATCCAATTTCCCATCAGCTCTAATTGTCTTTACATAGCCTTTAATTCTATCTCCAGCTTCTATTGTTTTATGTATTGAGGAATTAAAAATCAGACCTCGATATTTATCATTTACTATGGCATTCATTCCCAATTCAGTTTTTCCAAAAAGCAGCAAATCAACCTCTTCACCCACAGCCACATCAATATCTTCATAATACAAAAATGGATTTATTTTGCTTGTTCCAATAAGTCTATCGGTAGTTTCATCTTTCAAAAGATAGATTAGATACCAGCGTTTTTCCTCCATTTTATCGGCTTGATTTGCATAGGGGATAAGTAAATCTTTTGGCAAACCCCAATCCATAAATGCACCAAAATTATTTACTTCAATTACCTGAAGATAAGCAAACTCCCCCAGCAAAACATAAGGATGCAGGGTGGTTGCCACAATTCTATCTTCCGAGTCTTTATAGATAAAAACCTCTAAATCATCGCCAATTTTTAATCCTTCGTAAATATATGCATTTGGCATTAGCACCTCGTTATTATCTTCATCTTCAAGATAGTAACCATTGTCAGTGGTTCTGACAGCTTTAAGCAAGTTTATTTTTCCAATTTCCATAGTTTGGCAAAAGTAGCTAATTCTTTGTCCTTTTATTAAATTTATTTATTTGGCTTCATTTTTAGAAATTCTCAAAATAATATTTTGCCAGCAGCAATATTTTCATTAAAGCTTCCAAAATCACGGTATGAAATCGGCCATCAGAGTCAAGAGTCCAGAAGTTTCCTTAAGGCGCTGGTTAAGTGGTATTTGTATTCATATTATTAACAGTGCCAATTGTTTTAATAGTTTGTGATAATGCTTAAATGGATAATGTTTATTAGTTTTAAAAAAAATTTTAAAGGCTAATAATTCTATAATTCTTTAGTAAATTGTATTATTTTTACGGCATAAAATATGAACATATCTATAATTATGAATAATTTACTATTTAGAAATAACAACTCTGCCGATTATATTGATGATAAGGAAATTGAAGCACTTCAACGGGAGCTATCTAAACTACAAATTTCCATTTCGGAGAAGAAATGTGCTGGTAATGAGTTCCTTGGATGGGTAAATCTTCCATCAGAAATTAGTGAAAATTTTTTGAAAGACATAGAAGATTGTGCAAAAAAGATTCGTGATAACAGCGAATATTTTGTGATTATTGGTATTGGCGGTTCATATTTAGGTGCTCGAGCAGTTATCGAGTCATTGCGAAATAGCTTTTCCGACTTTGATAAATCAGCGCCCAAAATCCTTTATGCGGGTCATAATCTTAGCGAAGATTATCTTTCGGAAATGGTCAATTTTTTAAAAGATAAAAGCTTCTCCATGGCTGTAATTTCTAAATCGGGAACCACCACCGAACCGGCTGTAGCGTTCCGACTTTTAAAGCAATTGCTCGAAAAGAAAGTTGGGCAAGAAGCTGCCAAAGAGCGCATTATAGCCATTACCGACAAAGAAAAAGGAGCACTTAAAATTTTGGCAAATCAAAATGATTACAAAACTTATGTGGTGCCTGATAATGTTGGTGGAAGATTTTCGGTGCTTACCGCTGTTGGACTTTTACCAATTGCTGTTGCTGGTTTTGATATAAGTAGGTTAGTGAAAGGAGCAAAAAAAATGCAAGAAATTTGTGGCGCATCCTCTTTGTTAGCTGAAAACCCTGCGGCTCATTATGCTGCAAGCAGAAATATTCTTTACCAAAAGGGTTTCAAAACTGAGATCTTGGTTAGCTTTCGCCCTAAACTTCAATATTTTGGCGAATGGTGGAAGCAGCTCTTTGGTGAGAGTGAAGGCAAAGAAGGCAAAGGAATTTTTCCTGCCGCAGTTAATTTTACTACCGATTTGCATTCCATGGGACAATATATTCAAGATGGCCAACGTACTATTTTTGAGACTTTTATCACTGTTGAAAAGCCAAATAAAAGTCTAAAAATTCCTTCTGAGGAGCAAAATCTCGATGGTTTGAATTATCTTGCTGGCAAAGATATTGAATTCGTAAATCGTAGAGCTGAGATGGCGACAGCTATTGCTCATGTTGATGGCGGAGTGCCTGTACTTCAAATAATTATTCCTGAAATTAATGAAAATTCCATTGGGCAATTGATATATTTTTTCGAGAAGGCTTGCGCCTATAGCGGTTTGATTTTGGGGGTTAATCCTTTCGACCAACCTGGAGTAGAAGCTTATAAGAAAAACATGTTTAGCCTTTTGGGAAAGCCTGGTTTTGAAGATAAAAAATTGAATGAAAGAGCTGGCTTGTAAGTATTAAAACCTTTTCTAAATACTATTTCAAAACGATTCTGATGGTAGTGCCTTCTTCCAAAGAGGAGGATTTTACAAAAATCTTGCTCTTGTGGTAATCGTTGATGATTCTTTTTGCCAGCGAAAGTCCCAAGCCCCAGCCACGGCTCTTGGTGGAATATCCTGGATTGAAAATGGTTTTAAATTTTGACTTAGGAATGCCTTTGCCTGAGTCGATAATATCAATGATTTTATGCTTATTCTTTATGGAGGATTCTATCTTGATAGTACCATTTCCATCCATAGCATCAAGAGAATTTTTTATAAGATTCTCAAGCACCCAACTCAACAAAAGTGGATTTACTTTATGAATGATTTCTGTCTGCTGACTATCGAATTCGTAATGAATTTTGTTTGATGAACGTAATTTCATATAAGATAATACACTATTTATCAACGTATTAATATCATTATCTCTTAACTCAGGTTTTGAACCAATTTTTGAAAACCTCTCCGATACTTGTTGCAATCTAACAATATCTTTAGCCATCTCGTTGCCTTCAGCTTGAGTCTCGGGTTTCATTTTTAGAATTTCTATCCACCCCATCAAAGAAGATATTGGAGTTCCCAACTGATGAGCCGATTCTTTGGCCATGCCAGCCCACACCTGATTTTGCTCGGCTTTGCGCGATACCGAAAACAAAAAGTACGAGATTATTAAGAATATTGCTATTACAATTAATAAAATCATTGGAAAATATTTGAGCTGCGTAAGCAACAGCGAATCTTCGTAATATATCAAGCTCCTTCCATATTTTGGCAAATCCACAACAATAGGTTCGTTTTGATTTCCCATTTTTGCAACTATATAATCAATTTTTGAACTGTTATTTATGATAGTTTTATCGAAAGAACCTCCTAAGGCAATAATTTTTGATCTACTGCTATCCATAATTACTACAGGCATGGATATTGAATTTTCGACAACTTCATTCAAAAACGACTTTATTAAATCGTCGAGAGTGAGCTTTAGTTGAACATATAATCTGGAGTTTTGATAATAGATATAGTTGTTGAAATTGGCATAATAATTCACGATTATTGGTTTAAAAGAAGTAAAAGAATCCCTTAATTCGGGGGTAAGAATTTTGATGTTATCGAAAAATGGTGAAAGATTTTTCTTGGCAGTAACTTCCATTTTTTCGTTGGTAACAATCACAGGGATATTTTCGTTGCCAGAGATTAATTCTGTATAAAATTTTAAGTCATTTTCATTTTCTGTCTCAATAAATCTTTTTGTTGCTTCCGACCATATTTCTACAGATTTTCGTTCTTGTTCTTGTAAATCGTCGAAAAGATTTTTGGTATAGTTTACCAGTTGAGCTTTTCTGCTTATAGCTTTAGCCCAAATTTCCACTTTAGCTTTCTCGTCATCAGCAATTCTTTGGATAAATATATGTGTGTACCAGATAGTTATAAAAACTATGGCCAAAGCGATAACAAAAAGTAAAATTTTCCAATTGCTTTTTCTGCTATAAATATTCATTATGATTTTTTGGCTTTATATCCAATGACGTTTTCTAAAATAAAGAAGTAACGCAACTACCACCGAAATCATTATACCAACAACCATAATAAATGCAAAAGAATTTTCCTGCATGGGTAATTTTACGTTCATTCCATAAAGGCCTGTCAAGAATGTGAGAGGTAGGATTATGGATGAAAAAACTGTAAGCACTTTAATTATTTCATTGGTTCTATTAGCCTGCAAAGAATCGAAAGTGTGTGCAAAGCCTTGTATTAACTCTTGGTAATCTTCAATAGAGTCCCACATTTTTTGGTAAGCATCGAGCACATCGCCCCAATATTCTTCCATATTTTCACTAAATCCTTTTACAATACCTGATTCAAATTTTTGAAATAATCGTAATTGAGGTTTGAAAGTAGTATTTAGTAGTATCAGATTCTTTCGTGTGACGGAAATTGATTCAATAATATTTTCAGATTTGTTTGAAAACATCTCGGTACTTATTTTTTCCAAATTGTCTTCTATCATTCTGAGGAGGCGAAAACTATCTTCCATAAGAGCATCGAAAATGGTATAAAGTAGTGCGTCGGAGGTGTTATCCAACTCATCAACATCTACCTCTGCCTTTTCTTTTATTTCCTGAAAAAGCTTGCGAATAACCCAATGAGATTTTCCTATAGTGATGATATAATCTTTGCCCCAAAATATTTTTACTTCCTTGGTTTTCACAAATTTAAGAGCAGTGTCGAAATAAGGAAAATGTAGAATTAGAAAGCGATAATCGTCGTAAATGTCGATTTTTGGTCGTTGTACTCTTGTTTGGCAATCTTCAATATCGAGGGGATGAAAATCGAAATTCTGGCGTAGATATTCAAGATTTTCTTCGCTCGGGTTGGGAATATGAATCCAACGGAGATTATCCAGTTTTAAAATTTCGATTTCTTGAATATTAACCATTTACGCTATAAGTTTAATTGCAATTCTTGTACAATGATTTATCATTTAAAAAGATTACAAATTTAGAAAAAAATAGCTTTGTTAGTTATTAATCGAAATAATTGTCAGAAATTCATATTTACGCCAAGCTGTGGCTTTTTGTGGCACAAATTATTTGGCAAAATGCTATCAATCGTTTCAACAAAAATCACGCTCTCAAATTAATTGCAGCCGCCGCCAGCGGACTCTTTCTTTTTGCCAGCAACAATTGGTGCGGCGGCGGCTTTCTTAGAAACTACAGCAGCTTGGTTTACTGCCTTGTCAGAGGGTTTTTCACCTTTGACGAGCGGAAAATTTTTCACTTTTTCGGCGGCTATATATGGATGCCAATTATTTATTTTTGCTTTTGAATACATAAAACTATTCACTCCAAATTTTATTGAGTAAGCATCGTAGCCCAAAAGTCGCAGATATGCCACCACAGCAGAGGCATTATTTCCAGTAAAACAATACACAGCAATTTTCTTATCCGTAGGTATTGTTTTAAGGTCGGCACTTGGCAAAAGCGACTTTAAGGGTGTGTATTGAACAGCACCAGGAAGATGAGCTATGTCATAATTTTCTTTAGGCCAATAATTTATGATGTAAAAATCGCTTTTATTTGTCATTACATCTTCCGCAGTTACAAAAGGATTATCATCAATAATTTCTTCAGCTCTAAGCTTTGCAATTTCAGCAGCATTCTTTGCATTAGTTTTTATTGTTGGATAACCTATGCTTTCGGCTTTAGGGCTTCCCTCTGAAGTAACCACTGATGCATATTTATCTGTCAGATTATCGGCCCAGAAATGGGTAAATTGTTTGTCCCAAGAAGCCATTCCTTCTTTCATTGGAAATACATTGCCATAGCCTGCTGCTCTTAGCACACTCGAAATATACGAAGATTGCAATCCAATATTATCCACAATAATTACTTTCTCATAATTTCCAATAGGATTTTTATCAAGATATTTGAATAGCGATTTTATTTCTATATTTATTGCTCCATTTATATGCCCCTTTACATATTCATCGTGCTGACGAATATCGAGTATTAGATAATTGGATAAATTTGCATAAACTACATCATTATCAATTAAATAAGGCGACTCTTTTTTGTTTATATAATCACCACCATTTTGAATAAACTCTTGCAATACGCTTTCTTGATTGCTAATTTCAGGTAAATTAATTACTTTTTTGGTTGTTGAGTAATTGGCATTTTGGCAACTTGTGGCAATAAGAATTATTGCGGCAAATTTTAAAATATTTTTAAAACTTTTCATTATTACGAGCATTAAATATTTGTTTAATTACATCCACCGCCAGCAGATTCTTTTTTCTTCGTCTTTGGTACTGCAGAAACTGGAGCCGTAGAGCTTCTTGATGCCGAACTTACATTAGGTCCAGAGCTTTCGGCTATTACTTTTGCATAATCATAGGCGGGTTTTTCACTGTCATAATTGGCGGAGTTTATTTTATACGCATCAAGAATATTATTTTTTATATAATTGAAATCTCCCTTACTCACAAGAAAATTTTTTATTCCAACTTGTCTAATTACATTGCCAGCAATAATGGCTTGATCAGATGTAGCTGCATAAAAAATATATATCTTATTTTTATCTAAAAGCACATTGCAATTGTTTATATTTACTATTTTAGATAAAGGAATATTTATGGCGCCATCAACGTGCTCATTATCATAATCTTGCGGATTTCTTAGATCTACAAACTGATAATTGGCTTTTGGATCTTGAGCATAAATCAAGGAGGCTAAAAGTTCAGGTGATATAATATTGCTATCAGTGATAGCATAAGCTAATGCAGCTTTTGGGTTAAGTTCATAAGTAGCATCACTAGGCATATTTTGGCATGAGAGCAAAATTGCTAAGCTAAATGCTGATAAATAAATTGAAAATTTGATTTTCATGGCTTAATATTTTTAGTTACAACCGCCACCAGCGGATTCTTTTTTCCTAAGAGGTTTAGATGAAGCCGCCGCTGGGGCTGCTGAGCTGTTGTTACTTTCTCCAACAGTACCGCCACCAAAAAATATTGAAGCTGCTTTACGAGAATTATAAAGTTCAAAATCTTCTTTTGATGCAGTTTCTTCTGGAGGTGTAGCTTTAATAATATCTTTAATCCAAGAATTTAATCCTCCAGAAAGATAGAAGTTGTTTTTATATCCTAAACGATTGCAAATTAGCCAAGCTTTTGCTGCTTTATCGCTGCCATTGGAATAAAAAATATTATTGTTAACTTCTTGATTTATAATTGGTAAATTGTCGTCAGCAAGAAGTTTTTCCAAAGGAATATTTATAGCTCCACTTAAACTAAATTTTTTGAATTCATCAGCGGATCTTACATCAATCAAAACTATTGATGGGTCTTTTGTCATAAGTTTTTTGGCAAGATCATCAACCGTAATTTTGTTCTCAATCTGAACCGCTTGCGAAATAAGTTTGTAGGGACATAATTCCTTGTCATTTTTTTCAATTTTTCCTGCTAATGTTAGCCATACAGCTCCCAAAAGCAATGCAGAAATAATATAAATTTCAATTTTTTTCATGCTTTCAATTTTTATAATTGATAATCGTGTTTTGCCTTCATGTGAGCTTCAATTTTAGTAACAACCACAAAAGCAATGACAGCAACAATTGTAACAAGAAGGATAAATAAACCATCAGATAAACCAAGTGCAGTGGCAATATCAACTTTGCCAAGGGCTCCCTTATTCTTCAATCCTTCCCATAAAGTTGCGCTAGTAAAAGCATAACCAATGATACCAAGGAAAACGCCACCAACGAATACCATTCCATCAATTTTGCCTGTAGATGCCGCGCAAAGACTTGTTCCAGGGCAGAAACCACCGATGATAAATCCAAAAGCCATTATTAAACCGCCAATCAAAGTTGGTAGCCAAAATGTTTTTGGATAAAATGTTAGATTTATATCCATAATCTGATATCTATCTAAAAGGAACAATCCTATTGCAGCAGTAAGTGCAGCAGTAAAAAATACTTTTAGTACAACAAAATCATAGCCGTAAAACACGCCTGCAAGTTTGCGAGTATTAGCAAAACCACCTGATTCTAAGCCAAATCCGAACAGAATGCCTATAAGAAAACCTATAAACATATTTAGCTCTTCTCCTATAATACCCTGTGAAAATAAAGGTCCCATATCTTAATTTTTTTATATTATTAAATCCATAATTTTCTAAAGAAATAAGCTATTGCATAACCCCCACCGAAAACTGCCGCTAAGCCAATATATCCCGATAAGGAGTTCACTGCCATGCCCGACATAATGAGTCCAGAGGTGCAACCTCTGCCAAGCTGAGTTCCTACACCCCATAAAATTCCTCCAGATAGAGCCGCAATCAATCTCGTTTTGTTAGTAATTTTAGGCGACTTACCAATGCCAATTTTTAATCTTCCTGCGATAGAAGCTGAAATTATTGCTCCAACCATTACTCCAATCAATTCAAATACCAGCCATGTTTTTATAGGCCTACTTTCTGGTTCAGAAACATAGCTCTCAAAAAACTTTGTCTTTTTTGCATAATCATGATTTATGGCATTGGTGGTAGCTACTACCACGGTTTTGAATCCTCCTGATGAGCCCAATCCTTCTGCCGAAAAATAATATGCTGCAATCATAGCAATGCCAATTATTAATCCAGCCAAATACGGATTCATATATCTTTTACTTCTTTCTAAAGTTTCCATTTCTTAATAAATTAAATTATATGATAACTCGAAAATTGTCCTGCACTTACCATAATAAAGCGGAATGCTAAACCTCCCATAAGAACTAAAAATGCAGGTATCCACACTGATATTTTTAATCCACCAAGCTCCATTATTTCTAATATTGCTGGGAAAATAAGTCCCAAACCAACCACTGTTACCCAAAATACCGCCGTATACGGCCCTCCTAAAAATAACAATCCTGCTTCAACTTGAGCAATGCTGCCAGCTTTCATCCCCATAAACATGTGAATAATAAAAAATAACTCTACGGCAATAAGAAAAAGATCCAGCCTGCTGAATTTTTTAATTTCCTTATGGTCGTTGGAAAGCCATATAAGAAGAGCCGCGCCTGTAGAAATTCCAGAGGTTAGGAAAAGTGGACCAAGAATAGCCGTATTCCAAAGTGGTCTTGCATTAAATGCTGAAAGTAGAATGCCTGTATAAACTCCTAAAATAACTGATAAGTACAAAGTTAAATACGCAATAAGTTTTTGATTTTTTTCAAATACCTTGAAAATCCACAATATTATTTTAAACTGTCTAACAAAGTTATTTATCCAAGAAAAAAGGCCAATTAATTTGCTTTTTGGGGCTCTCTGCTTTATATATTCAATAGACTCCGGCAAATAATATAAAGGCCATACAATCGCTGGAATCATTATCACTGTGAGAGTCCAAGCACCCCACGACATAGGAGAATTCATTCTAATATGTAGAAATAATTGCCAGAAGTAAAGCTTGTGATTAAGATCGGCCACCAAAAGAATTAAACCAATTGCAATAATAATTGGGGCAATAATTGGGGCAACTTTTATAGTCATTACCATGGTGTTGGAGCGACCGCGCAGATAAAAATAGTTGGCAAAGAAAATTATTCCCGCAGCTAAGCCACCAAAGAATAAATACAATGCTATCGGACCTCCCCATAATTCTAAATTAGGAATGATTTCGGGAATATTTTTTCCGCTTACAAAAATTTGTTCGTTCATTTTCGTAATTATTTTAATATTATTATTTCAAGAAATATAACTGTGGCTTTGTGCCAGCTTCAGGTGCCAATACATACCAATCTTTCTCTTTCAGCACTTTCGAAACTGGGCTGTTTGCATCATCAAGGTCTCCAAAAATAAGACAATCAGTGGGACAAACATCCACACACGCTGGGTTTTCGCCAGCAAAAACTCTGTGGTCGCAGAAAGTACATTTATCTACATAACCATCGGGGTGAACATAACGTGCTTCATAAGGGCAAGCTTCTATACAAGCTCCACAGCCAATACATTCACTTGCAGTTACTTTCACTATTCCACCTTCTATAACATGACTTGCACCTGTTGGGCAAGTTCTTACGCAGGGTGTGTTATCGCAGTGATGACATCTTTCACTTTTGAAATGCATTTTAACAGTTTCAGGATATATTCCTTGTACTGATTCCACAATCCAATCGCGAGCAAAACCTAATGGAACATTGTTTTCTGTTTGGCATGCCACTACACAATCTCCACAGCCGACACATTTCTTTGTGTCCATTGCCATTGCAAATCTCATGATTTAACCTCCTCTATTTTAGGGTTTTCTGTAAGGAAGGTTACAAAATTGGCTCTCATGCCAGTTCCTCCCATGACAGGATCTATTTTAATATTTGTTATCAGTTCTGAATCATTTATGCCTTTACCAAAAGCTTTACTTAAAAATTTACTTGTATGGCCAAAACCATGAGCAACATATACTGAATCAAGTCCAATTCTCTCGGTGAGCCTTACTTTTATAGCAAAATTTGAAATAACTTCGTCTTGATTTTTAAGCCATATCATATCATCATTTTTAATATCCCATATCTTGCCGATTTTTGGGTTAATCCAAATTTCATTTTCCTTTTTAAGTTCATAAAGATAAGGATTGTTTTGTGTTCGACCGAAAGTATGCATCGGCACTCTTCCATAAATAAAATGATAGAAACCAGGCGTAACCTCTTCATTAGGTGTGTATTTTGGCAATGGATCGTAGCCCATAGCTTCAAAATCTGTGGAATAAAGTTCAATCTTTCCAGTGTTAGTGTTGAATTGGTAGTCTTCTCCTGGAGCAATATATATTGGGTCGGAAGACTCAAAAGTCTTTACTCCCAATTTTTTCATTTCCTTCAATGAAGTGCCAATTTGTTCAAATTGATATGCCAGAACTTCTTCGAGATTTTGCCATGGATAATATTTCTCAAGTCCCAATTTCAATCCTATCTCTCTTGCAATCCACCAAGCAGGCTTCGAATCTCCTTTGGGTTCTACTGCTGGCTCACGATATGCTACTTGTGCTATTCTGTTTTTGCCTGCTCTACAATAGTCGTGGCGCTCAAGATAAGTGCATTCGGGAAGCACCACATCGGCATAACCCGTCATTTCCATTGGCATTGTATCAACAACTACAATAAGTTCCTGATTTTCCATAGCCTTTAAAATCTTCTTTTTATCGGGTATGGAATTAATAAAACTTGTACCAGCAATGAACCATGCTTTTATTTGATGTTCTGGTTCATAAGTAGCTAAAGAAGCATCAATTAAAACATTGGTAACTCCAACAGAAGCGCCTTTAAATTTATCTTTTGTTATTTCTTTCCAAGTCCATTTTGGTTCTGGAAATGCTGGAACACCAGGGTATTCAGGAAGTTTTTGCTTTACTCCCATATAAATTCCTCCACGACTTCCATAAGCACCCAAAAGTGCGTTGATAATTGCCATGGCTCTTTCTCTTTGAGTATCATCGCCGTACCAAGTTGTATGACGGCCTGGGTGAACTACAGATGCTGGGGCTGCTTTTGCCATTTCATATACGGCATCGCGTATAAGATTGGGGTCAATAGTGGTTATGGCAGATGCCCATTCGGCAGTATAATTTTTAACATGCTCTTTCAGCTGATCAAAGCCGTAAGCATATTTATCTACATATTCTTTATTGTAAATATTATCATAAATAAGAATGTGTATCCACGACAAAAGCAAAGCTATATCTGTTCCTGGTTTTATTGGAAGCCAGAATTTTGTTTTAGCAGCAATCGTCGAAAGTCGCGGATCTACAACTATAATGGAAGCGCCGTTATCAATGGCAGTGGAGACTTCTTGAACAAATGAGTTGTGCATATTTTCGCCCACATGGTTTCCAATGAAAGTTATGCATTTAGAATTTTGCATATCTGCTGGCTCAGGCGAGCCAACTCCTGAACCAAAGGTAGCGAAGAATCCTGCTTCTCTTGGACCAGCACATTGGGCATAAGCTGGCTCAGCACTATTTTCTACGCCATAAGATTTAAAAAGATATTCAAAATGTGCTGCTGGAGCTCCATGAATGAATAATGCAATATGCTCCTTGCCATATTTTTTGTCAATAGCTTCCATCTTATCGGCTATGTACGAAATAGCTTCATCCCATTCTACATCTTTGAAAGTCTCATTGCCTTTGGCATTTTTAACCCTTATCTTAGGCTTTAAGAGTCTATCTTTATCGGTGTACATGCCTAAACCTCCTGTGCCTCTTGGACAAAGTTTCCCTCTTGCATGTTGGTCATTAGCATTTCCTACAAGCTTCTTAATATTTCCTTTTTTATCTTTATAAACCCAAGCTCCACATTTCCAAAAACACACTTCGCAATAGGTTGGAGTTCTGGTTAAATCGCTATCGGAAGTAATATTGCCTTGAGCAGATTTTTCGATAACTTTTTGAACTGACCCCAGAACCGAACCAGCTACAACTGCACCTGCGGCTGTAAATCCAGAAATTTTAATAAACTGTCTCCTGGTTGTCTTCATCTTGTTAATATTTTGATATATTTATAATTCAATTTGAGAATGCAAAATTAATTATTTTATCTATACTATTATATATATAGATTAACATATATACTCAATAAATATTAATAATTATCTAATGCGCTGATTATCAAATATACTTATTTGTATTATGTTTTATTGGAAATTTAATATTTAGCTGAATAACAGCGGATTGTGATTGCTGTTTAGACTTGTTATAAATTTCACAAAAGCTTAATTTTATAAGCTCAAAATTGAATAAATCTTATGAAATTGGGATATTAGACGCTTATAAAAGTAGGTTTTAATGTATTGAAATCAGTAAATATTGAATTTCTTCTTTATGAAGTTAATTTTTGATGCAGTTTAAAAATTAACCTAAGCTAATACTCAAATGTAGTAGCAAAGACCGCCGCTATGCAATAAAGACTGAGCTTGAAAAGGATTAAGTTTACACAATTGCAAAATATTTTTTGATACTCATCTACTTGAAAATGGAGTTGACTTGCGCTATATACAAAGCAAGTTGAGTTACGAAAACAGCAAAATACAGAAATATACAACTTTGTAACAACCATAGGTTTTGATCAAATAAAAAGTCCATTAGATAATTTGGATATTTAGTTTGTGCTTTAAGTAAAATATTATATTTGCCTCGAAAATCATCACATAATTCACTTAAAACTCATAACATGAATATAACCGACAGCACCTGCCCTGAGCACCGCCGAAGAGAACGTTAAGAAACGGATATAGTGTTAAAATACAGAGAATTAACCAAGTTTACAAACCTCAAACTAAGTACGAAATAACCGCCATATGGTGGATATACATTCGTTACCACCAACCCTCCCTATAATAAAAGCCACTGACTAATTCAGCTAACGTATGCGTAATCAAACAGATAATTTTCTATTTTTGGGATACTCAATGCAAGGCCGATCTTAGAACTGTTACTCATGAGTACGAGCGCAATCCTGGTTGAGATGTATGCCATGACTAAAGTGGTGGTGCCGACTATTCGGCAACCCCGTTCAGAATAATTCAACATGCCAAAAGCACATCTCCATTGAGTATTAAACTTTAAAATTAAGCAAAATGGAAGAAAAAGAAATTGCAATGGAAATTGTCAATCCGCAAGCAGCCGGAGTTGATATAGGAAGTCGTTCACACTGGGCAGCTATTGGGCAAAAGGAGGACGAAGTACAAGAATATGGAGTATTTAATGAAGGCTTAAAGGCAATGGCTGAATGGTTTAGGGAGCATGGAATCAGAACTGTAGCCATGGAAAGCACAGGCACCTATTGGCAATCATTGTATGCAGTTTTGCTAAGTGAAGGCTTTGAAGTGATTTTGTGCAATGGAAAATTTACAAAGCATGCAAAGGGGAAAAAGACTGATGTTAAGGATTGTAGATGGATACAAAAACTGCATAGTTTGGGATTATTGTCGGGGAGTTTTTTGCCAGATAAACAGACCGAGCAATTGCACACCTATTGCCGTCAGCGAGCGTTGCTGTTAGATTCTTCGGCTTCAGCCTCCAAAAAGATGCAGAAATATTTGCGCTTGTTGAACTTGCGGTTGGATGTGGTGGTAAATGACATTTGTGGACAGACTGGAATGGCGATTATCAAGGCGATATGTGAAGGAGAGAAAGATGCCAAAAAACTGGCAAGCCTTCGACATTACAATTGCCGCAAGAGCCAAGAAGAAATAGCTAAAGCGTTGGAATCTAATGGGAGGGAAGATTATTTATTTGCGCTCAGGCAGGAGCTGGAGATGTATGAAATGTTTCAAGCCAAGATAGTACAATGCGACCAAGAGATAGCGAAGATACTGGAGCAGATAATAGAAAATGATGATCAGAAGCGGCAACACCATATCGAAGCGAAGCCATATAAGCGTGTCAATAAAAATGCACCAGCAATGAAAAATTTTAATCAAGTAGCCTTTCAATATTTTGAAGGTGTTGACTTGATGGCTATAGAAGGAATGAGTTATGGGACAGTATTAGCAGTTATGAGTGAAGTTGGTATAGAGGGCATCAGGCGGTTTAAGACTGCCAAACATTTTGCCAGCTGGCTCAGATTGGCACCGAACAATAAAATATCGGGAGGTAAAATACTATCGAGTAAAGTGCCCAAGGGAAGTAATCGATTGAAGATAGCGCTTCGCAATGCCGCCAATGCCATTGGAAACCTAAAAGACTCCACCACATAAAGGGATTTTTTTCAGCACATCAATTTCCGCAAAGGGAGAGTTTCAGCCATATCCGCCACCGCCAGAAAGTTGGCAGTAATTATATGGAATATGGTAGTAAAAAATAAACCTTATTACAATCCAAAAGAATATCTATATTAAGACCGTTGCAAAGCAAAAACATTAAAAAAAGCAGTTTAAAATATTGATATACAGTTGTTTATATTAATTATATTTGTATATTTGCAGCATGAAACAAGAAACAAAAATAGGATTTGCCGACCTGATGGTATCAGGTAGGAAGATAAAGGATGAGTTTTTCAAGCAAGTTGATAGCATAATCGATTGGAAGTCAATCGAGAAATCAATTGGCAAATATTATCAAAAGGAAGAAAGTGCAGCAGGGCTTCCTCAATATGAAGGCATCGTTTTGTTTAAAATATATCTTTTGCAAACATGGTATGGATTGAGTGATTATGAGTTGGAAGATCAGGTAAACGATAGAATTTCTTTCAGTAGGTTTGTAGGCATTAACTTGTGTGAAACAGTTCCTGACCATTACTTTATTAGTAGATTTCGAACAAAACGCACCAAAAAGAATGCTTATGATAAAATTTTCAATTTGACAAACAAGCAATTAGAACAACATAAAATTATAGTTCAAGAAGATATAATAGTTGATGCATCAATCACTGACTCATTACGCAAGCCAAAAGGAAAGAAGACATAAGAAATGGTTGAAGATAGACAAGAGGATGAAACTCAGAATATTGCAATTACAAGACTACAAGAAAAAGAAAAGTCATGAGTTGATACACAAGCAATATGGATAAAGAAAGCTGGAAAACTTCGATATGGTTACAAAAAACACTTTGCCACAGATGAAGAAGCTCTAATTCTTGACATCGTAACTGCTTCTGCCAACGAGAGCGAAATCAAGCATTTGGAAGATGTTTTACAAATTTCGAATCCCAGCAGCTGGGTTAAGTCTGATAAAGGATACAAGAGTGCTGACATCGACAAAGTATTAAAGAAAATGAAGCTAAAAAATAATGTTATGCACAAGGCGAAAAAGAATAAACCATTATCTAATTGGCATTTTGCCGCAATAATTGATGATAATTTCAAAATAATTGACCAAATATTTGCAATGCTGTCGCCAAATTAAGATAAAAATATCAGTCGATTGATTTTACAACGGTCTCATATTAAATGAACTTATAATAACCATTGGTTATTATTCCATATTATATATCGAAAATTTGAGTGTTTAAGGCAATAACTTGGTCGAAAAGTTTAATTTTCAAAATAATTAAATTCAATTTGCTTGGCAAATTGTTTGGCAAATAAAAAAGGTTACAACTTTTTATCGTTATAACCTTTTATTTTAAAGCTCCTCCTCTAAGACTTGAACTTAGGACCCTCTGATTAACAGTCAGATGCTCTAACCAACTGAGCTAAGGAGGAATGTTTGACTTAATTCAAAACGGCTGCAAATATATAGATTTTTTTTAAAATCCATGAAGATAAATAAAATTTTGTAAAAAAATAGAGCCATTATTCAATTTAAAATTAATTTCCGCAGCTAATATATTGATATATAATATTATGAACATAAAACCTTTTTCTTAAAAGGCAAAACTCCAAGCCTGTTAATTTTATATCAAAACTTAAGAAATATTTTCTAAATTTGCAGCCAATTTAATAATCAATATTCAGCTCAAAAGCATGAACAATAACATTACAGCAAGTCTATCAAAATATCTATTGATTTTTATTGGCATTATAGCATTGACATTTAGCACTTTAACTATATCGGCAAATGAAAACATGCCAGAGCAAAAGAAAGAATTTGATGCTGGAGAAATGATTTTTGAACATGTTTTAGATGCCCACGATTGGCATATTATTTCAATAGGTGAGCATCACATTGCTATTCCATTACCAATAATTATTTTCGATAAAGATGAAAGAGTAATACATGTTTTTTCATCTTCAAGATTGGCACATGAAGCCAATTATCTAGGATACAAATTGCCTGCTGAAGGCGAGTTTAAAGGCAAATTAATAAAAGAATCGGCAGGAAACTCGGATTCTATCATAGATTTTTCCATCACCAAAACAGTTTTTTCAATTATGTTTAGCGCTTTTTTGCTGATATTAATTTTTGTTTCTATTGCCCAATCGTATAAAAAAAGAAAAGATCAAGCACCAAAAGGCTTACAGTCTATGCTCGAACCTCTTATTTTATTCATACGCGATGACGTAGCAAAATCAGCCATAGGATCAAAAGAATATATGAGGTTTATGCCCTTTCTGCTAACGGTTTTCTTTTTCATATTTTTAAATAATCTTATGGGAATAATCCCAATATTCCCTGGAGGTTCTAACGTTACTGGAAATATTGGTATTACAATGGTTTTGGCAGTATTTACTTTTGTCATCACCTCTTTCAATGGAAGCAAAAGCTATTGGACACACATGATTAACATGCCAGGAGTTCCTTGGTGGTTGAAATTTCCAATTCCATTGATGCCCATAGTTGAAATTATGGGTGTATTTACCAAGCCTTTTGTTTTGATGGTTCGACTCTTTGCTAATATGTTGGCAGGTCATATTGTAGTACTTGGCTTTATGAGCATGATATTCATTTTTGGCGCAATCAACGAATATATGGGCTTAGGCGTCTCTGTTGTTTCGGTAGCTTTTTCGGTCTTTTTAAGTCTTCTTGAATTATTGGTAGCATTTATTCAAGCTTATGTATTTACTTTATTATCATCTATTTACATAGGAATGGCGTTAGAAAAACATCATTAGAAATTTCTTTTTTATTAATTATTATATATATCAAATATGACAACATTAGCAATTTTATTAGAGATTGGAATTGGACTCGCTAAAATGGGTGCTGGAATTGGTGCTGGACTTGCCACAATGGGAGCAGGTATAGGCATAGGCCAAATTGGTGGTAAAGCTGTTGAAGCTATCGCTCGCCAGCCAGAAGCCGTTGGTGATATTCGTACAAACATGATTATTGCCGCAGCCCTTGTTGAAGGTGTTGCTTTCTTTGCAATCGTAATCAGTCTTTTGATTATCGTTCTGAAATAAAGCTAAATTATTTGCTTCCCCGCTTCAACGGTTGGTTGAAGGATGGGGAAGCCTTTTTTGAAAAAATTAAACAAATAATATAGATATGGAATTAGTACAACCCGGCATTGGTTTGATGTTTTATATGCTTCTCACATTTTCGCTATTGTTATTTATTTTGGGCAAATTTGCTTGGAAACCTATAATGGCATCACTGAAAGAACGCGAACAAACAATATCCACTTCGCTGGCTATTGCCAAGCAAACTCAAGAAGAAATGAAAAGGCTACAAGCCGACAATCAAAATCTTCTTAAAGAAGCTAAAAATGAAAGAGATATGATAATCAGAGATGCTAATAAAATGAAAGAAAGCATCGTCAACGAAGCTCGTAATAAAGCTCAATCTGAAGCTGATAAGATTGTGGAAGCAGCAAGAGAAAATATACAAAATGAAAAAATGGCCGCTATCATTGATCTTAAAAATCAAGTAGCTGATTTTAGCATCGAAGTAGCAGAAAAAATCCTTAAACGGGAACTTGCTGATAAAGAAAGCCAGAAAAACCTCATGAAAGAAGATTTGAAAAGCATAAACTTTAACTAATGAGCGATATAAAAATTTCTAAGAGATATGCCAAAGCTCTTTATGATTTTTCTGCTGAAGAAAAAATGATTGAACAAAGCTTCAATGATATGTCCCTCATTTATAAAATCAGCGCTGAATCTAAAGAATTGAAAAATTTTCTTAAAAGCCCTATTATTAAAAACAGCAAAAAAGTGCTTGTTTTGAAAGAGATTTTCGGAAAATCTGTATCTGAAATCTCTATCAAATTTATTGAAATAATTAGCAGTAGCCACCGCGAAGATTACCTTAATTCAATAGCAGAACAATATATTAGCATATATAAAGAACATGCAGGCATTAAAGTGGCAAGCATTAAAACAGCTTTGGCACTGGACGAAAACATAAGAAAACAAATCATAAGCGAACTCGAAAAACAAACTGGGGCAACTATTGAATTAAATGAATCTGTCAAAGAAGAACTTATCGGTGGATTTGTTTTATCGCTTGATAATAAAGAACTTGACACTTCTTTGAAAAGCAAACTCATTAGCTTACGCAAAGAATTTGAATCTAATTTATTCGTAAAAAAATATTAAGAAAAAATAATAAATACAATATAAAATGGCAGAAATAAAACCAGCTGAAGTATCGGCAATTTTAAGGAAACAATTAGCAGGCTTCGATGATAAAGCTATGCTTGAAGAAACAGGAACGGTTTTACAAGTTGGAGATGGTATTGCCCGTATTTACGGTTTGAATAATGTAGAACTCGGTGAGCTTATCGAATTTGGTAAAGCTTCAATCATGGGCATTGCGATGAACCTTGAAGAGGACAATGTTGGAGCTGTTATTCTTGGCAACGCTTCCGATATTCAAGAAGGAGATTCAGTGAAACGTACAAACCGCATTGCCTCTATTAATGTTGGCGAAGGATTAGTTGGTCGTGTAATTGATACCCTTGGCAATCCAATTGATGGCAAAGGTGAAATAAAAGGCGAAACTTTCGAAATGCCATTAGAAAGAAAGGCGCCTGGCGTAATCTTCCGTCAGCCAGTAAATGAGCCATTGCAAACTGGTATAAAACCTATTGATGCTATGATTCCTATTGGTCGTGGACAACGTGAACTTATCATTGGCGACCGACAAACAGGGAAGTCAACAATTGCTGTGGATACAATTATCAACCAAAAAGAATTTTTCGACAAAGGCGAAACAGTATATTGCATTTATGTGGCTATCGGTCAAAAAGGATCCACAGTTGCCAATATTGTAAAAACCTTTGAAGAGCACGGCGCTATGGCTTACACCATAGTGGTAGCCGCCACAGCCTCCGACCCAGCTGCCATGCAGTTTTATGCTCCTTTTTCTGGCGCTGCCATCGGTGAATTTTTCCGCGATACCGGTCGACCAGCATTAGTAATTTATGATGATTTATCTAAACAAGCTGTTGCCTATCGTGAAGTTTCTTTGTTGCTTCGTCGCCCACCAGGACGTGAGGCTTACCCAGGTGATGTGTTTTATCTTCATTCCAGACTTCTCGAAAGAGCAGCAAAAATTATTAATAATGACGGGGTTGCAAAAAATATGAATGACCTACCTTTAGCTCTAAGAGATAAAGTAAAAGGTGGTGGCTCACTTACTGCTTTGCCAATTATAGAAACACAAGCTGGCGACGTATCGGCATATATTCCTACCAACGTGATTTCAATCACTGATGGACAAATATTTCTCGAAACTAACTTGTTCAACTCGGGGGTTCGTCCTGCTATCAATGTTGGTATTTCTGTATCACGCGTTGGAGGAAATGCTCAGATAAAATCCATGAAGAAAGTTGCTGGTACTTTGAAACTCGATCAAGCACAATTTAGAGAATTGGAAGCCTTTTCAAAATTTGGCTCCGACCTCGATGCTGCTACCATGGCTGTTTTAAATAAAGGACGTCGCAACGTGGAAATATTAAAACAAAACCAATTTAGCCCCTTCAGAGTTGAAGAACAAATTGCTATATTGTACTGTGGTACAAAAGGTTTGCTTTTGAAAGTTCCTGTAAATAGGATTAAAGATTTCGAAAGAGAATTTATATCTACCATGAAAGAAAAACAATCAGAAACTATGGCTGAATTAGCTGCTGGCAAACTTACCGATGAAGCAATAAAAAGCATTGAAACTACTGCTGCCGAAATTTCTAAACGTTACGAATAATATTTTTAGGATACGCCCATGGCAAATTTAAAGGAAATACGAATAAGAATAAGCTCCGTTGAGTCAACAAGACAGATTACCAGCGCCATGAAGATGGTGGCTGCCTCGAAATTGCGTAAGGCTCAGAATGCCATAACCATGATGCGACCTTATGCTGCTAAAATGCATGAAATGCTTCAGAATCTGGCTGCTGGCGATGATGTTGCCAACGAAAATGCTTATGCTCAGAAAAGAGACATCGAAAAAGTTCTTATCATTGGAATAACTTCAAATAGAGGACTTTGCGGAGCGTTCAATTCTAATGTAATCAAACGAATAAATAAGCTTATGATAACAGATTATGCCACTCAACATAGAGCTGGCAATGTTGATATCATTAGCATAGGAAAAAAAGCCACTGAATTTTTTAAAAAGTCGGGATATAATCTTGTTCAACATCACGACGAAATTTGGGATAATCTTAATTGGAAATCAGCACAATCTTTTGTCGAAGATATTCTCGAAAAATTTAGAGATAAAGATTATGATAGGGTTGACATAGTTTATAATCAGTTTAAAAATGCCGCCACTTATGTATTGAGTGTAGAACAATTTTTGCCAGTTTCTCCTATTGAAGGAAATAATGCAGGCAAAAAAAATGATTATATTATGGAGCCATCTCTTGAAGTAATTGTAAATGAACTTATTCCAAAGTCTTTGAAAGTGCAGCTTTATAAAGCATTATTGGATAGCAACGCCGCTGAAAATGGAGCTCGAATGACTTCCATGCATAAAGCTACCGACAACGCCACCGAAATGATTAAGGATTTGAAATTGAAGTACAATAAAGCTCGTCAAGCTACCATTACTAATGAGATTATAGAAATTGTGAGCGGGGCAAATGCTTTGAATTAACGAATTTTTTTTAAGCAGGATGACAAACGAAAAAGGCCGTTAGCTATAACGGTCTTTTTGCTTATTAAGCTTTTTGCTTTGGTGGTTTTTTCATGAAATTTCATCTTCAAACAAATAGATGAAAATAAAAAACCATCTCAATAACTATCATGATAAATATTGTAAATGCCACGAAAGCTTTCGGGGTTAAAATTGAAAGACAACGAAGAAAAGACATTTTATAGAAGTCCTCAAAAGTGAAATTCTGAAAGAGCTAATAAAGCCTAAATTTCTCCTTTATCCAATTTTATTTTTATAGCTTTAAGCATATCTTGGGTCATAGCATCGAGGTTGTAACTTGGCTTCCAGCCCCATTCTTCGCGTGCACAAGAATCATCTACCGAGTTTGGCCATGAATCGGCTATTGCCTGATGGTAGTCTGGCATATAGTCAATTTCAAAATTTGGAATATATTTTTTTATAGAATTTGCCAATTCAGTTACATCAAAACTCATTGAACCAACATTATAATCTACAAACCTTTTCAAATCTTTTTTATCGGCTCTAAATAAATCAATTGTAGCTTTCAAACAGTCGGGCATATACATCATTGGGAGTTGAGTGTTGGCATTTACGAAGCAAGTATATTTTCCATATTTAATAGCATCGTAATAAATTGCCACTGCATAATCTGTGGTACCACCGCCAGGCAAAGCACCATTAGAAATTATTCCAGGATAGCGTAAACCACGTACATCCATTCCATATTTTTGAACATAATAATTGGCGAGCAATTCGCCAGCAACCTTTGTAATTCCATACATGGTGGTAGGCCTCAGCACCGTTTCCTGAGGTGTATTTTCCGTTGGCGTTTCAGGGCCAAAAGCAGCAATGGAACTTGGGCAAAGAATCCTTTCCAGCTTTTCTTCTTTGCCAAGTTCGAGCACATTTATCAGTCCGCCCATATTAATATTCCAAGCGAACATAGGATTTTTTTCGCCCACAGCAGAAAGTATAGCGGCAAGATGAAAAATTCCAGAAATATTATGTTTATGAATAATATTTCGCATAGCTTCCTTATCAAGTACATTGAGTAACTCAAAAGGGCCACTTTTCATTATACTTTTGGATGCTTCTTTAATATCGGAGGCTATTATATTTTCATTTCCATAAATTTTTCGTAATTCTAAGGTAAGTTCAGAGCCAATTTGACCAGCACAACCAGTTATTAATATTTTCATCTTCAGTGTTTTATATTATGTAATACAATATAATAGTTATTATAATT
Organism: Bacteroidetes bacterium CG2_30_33_31; assembly: GCA_001872625.1. Classification (GTDB taxonomy): domain Bacteria; phylum Bacteroidota; class Bacteroidia; order Bacteroidales; family UBA1556; genus UBA6267. The sequence goes on along the minus strand of MNXP01000065.1, from coordinate 5,243 downwards.
AGGCTTGCAAATATAGAAATTTTGAAATAGGAATTATATTTAATGCATTGAAATTAATACGAAAATGAGTTGATATTTTCACTTCTAAAGAATATTCCAATAAACAATTTGTCCATTTGTCAATTCAACAATTTAAGCTTATTTTTGTTCGATCAAATATACATTTATGAGCACTTCAATAATTCTTAAAAATGCCTACATAGTAAATGAAGGCGAAATCTTTAAGGGTAGCATTCACCTTGAAAATAATTTTATAAAGCAAATTTTTAAAAGTGATATTCCCAAAATTGATGATGCTGAAATTATCGACTTAGAAGGCAAATATCTGCTCCCCGGTGTGATTGATGATCAGGTACATTTTCGAGAACCTGGCATGACCTATAAGGGCGATATTAATAGTGAAAGCAAGGCTGCCATTGCTGGTGGTGTAACTTCTTATATGGATATGCCCAATAATAATCCACCAATTTTGACTCAAAAACTTCTCGAGGAAAAATATGAAAATGCTGCAAATAAATCTATTGCCAATTATAGTTTTTATATGGGAACTTCCAATGGAAATCTGAATGAAGTTCTAAAAACAGACCCAAAAAATGTATGTGGAGTGAAGGTTTTTATGGGATCTTCTACTGGAAATATGCTTGTAAATAATCCTGAATCTTTAGTGAATTTATTTTCCAAATGCAAAATGCTTATAGCTACTCATTGCGAAGATGACACTACCATAAAGAGAAATCTCGACAGTTTTAAAAAACTTTTTGGAGAGGATATTCCTGTATCTAAGCATGGAGAAATTCGCTCCGCTGAAGCTTGTTATTTGTCGTCCGCATTGGCAGTATCTTTAGCTAAAAAATATGGCTCCCGTCTTCATGTTTTGCATCTTAGCTCTGCATTGGAAATGAATTTATTTGAAGGAGATAAGAATTTAAAAAACAAGCATATAACAACGGAAGTTTGCGTACATCATCTTTTATTCTCGGATAAAGATTATAAAGAAAAGGGCAATTTTATTAAATGGAATCCTTCTATAAAAAGTGAGAACGACCGACAAGCTCTTATTATCGCTTTGAAAAATAATAAACTCGATATTGTTGCCACCGACCACGCTCCTCATCTCGAAGAGGAAAAACGCAGAAGCTATCTTAAAGCTCCCTCAGGAGGTCCGCTGGTTCAACATTCGCTGCAAGCAATGCTGGAGTTCTATCATAAGGGAGAAATGTCGCTTCCTATGATTGTTGAAAAAATGTGTCATGCACCAGCGGACTGCTTTAAAGTGGAAAAACGCGGTTTTATTCGCCAAGGTTATTTCGCTGATTTAGTTGTTGTTGACTTAGCCTCAGAATATCTTGTAAGCAAAGAAAATATTCTTTACAAATGTGCTTGGTCGCCATTTGAAGGAAAAATGTTTAAATCGAAAATTCTTAAAACTTTTGTCAATGGAAATCTTGTTTTCGATGAAGGAAAAATTAATGAAAATCATTTTGGAATGAGACTTACTTTTGAAAGGTAAAAATCAGCTGTCACTTTGGTGCTGCAAATTTATTTTAACATGCATAAAATCAAATACTTTTAATATGGAAAATTATAATCAACCAATGTTTAAAGCACAGGAGCTTAAAGATAAAGTTATAGTAGTAACTGGTGGTGGCTCAGGCTTGGGCAAATCTATGACCAAATACTTTTTGCAATTGGGAGCAAAAGTGGTTATTAGCTCAAGAGATATCGACAAATTAAAAAATGCCGCACAAGAGTTAAAAAACGAAACTCATGGTGAAGTTTTGCCAATTCAATGCGATGTGCGAAATTATAACGAGGTAGAGGCGATGTTGCAAACAACCCTTGACACTTTCGGCAAAGTAGATGGGCTTTTAAACAATGCCGCTGGCAATTTTATTAGCCCCACAGAAAGACTTTCTGCAAGAGCCTTCGACATAATTATTGATATAGTGCTTAAAGGAAGTAAAAACTGCACTTTAGCTTTCGGAAAACATTGGATAAATAGCAAACAAAAAAATGCTACAGTTTTAAATATCGTAACTACTTATGCATCAACAGGAAGTGCTTATGTAGTTCCTTCGGCTACCGCAAAAGCAGGAGTCTTAGCTATGACACGCTCGCTGGCTGTGGAATGGGCAAAATATGGAATTCGTATGAATGCAATCGCCCCAGGGCCATTTCCTACAAAAGGCGCTTGGGACAGATTGCTCCCAGGCGACCTAAAAGATAAATTTGATTTAAGTAAAAAGGTACCTCTCAAACGTATGGGCGAACATCAGGAATTGGCAAATCTTGCTGGATATCTTATGTCCGATTATTCTGCTTATATCAATGGCGAAGTAATAACTATCGATGGAGGTGAATGGCTGCAAGGCGCTGGACAATTCAATATGCTGGAGCAAATTCCACAAGAACTTTGGGACCAATTAGAAAAAATGATTAGGGCTAAAAAACAGTAAAAAAAGAATGACCATATTTTGAAATTATGAATTTTTTTCTGGAAGCTTTTTCATGAATTTATTCTAAATATTGCAAGCATTAATTTTGTTTGAAATTATTAAATAATTCCAAATTTTCACCTTGTCTTGCGCAAATATTTAGCTCAGCAGCTGCTTCATGCTTAGTCTCGTCCCTAAAGACGAGACGAGCCACATGAAGAATAATTATTGGCAGCTGGCGTTCTTACATTTCGTCTGTATACTAAAGTCAATATTGGTTTTTTTTGTCATTGTCGTTATACTTCTTTATTGTTGGCTTGTGTGTTGCGTTTTTTACTTTTTTTGAAGGGTTGTGAAATTTAGAAAACCAACCTTTTAATTTTTCAAACCCTTTGCTGATAGATCTAACGCTGTCATCTTTTCCTTTATAATTTTGGTTACCTATTAATAACGCAATTGGTTTAAGTTCTTCATACTCCTCACAAATAACTTTCAACATAGCAGCAAACGGCAAAAACAAAATCATTCCAGCCACACCCCACACAACAGCGCCAATGATTAAACTTAAAATAGCTGATAAGGCATTAATTTTTAAACTACCCCCTACAATTTTTGGACTGAGAAAATTATCAGAAATCAATTGAACACCCCAAAATAAAAATGCAACTGCTATTGCTATCCATGGGGAATCAAAAGACACAAAAGCATATATGATAGGAATAGTTGCTCCCAAAACGGTTCCTACGTATGGAATGATGGATAAAGCAGCACCTAAAAAGCCGAAAAGGAAGGGATTGTCAATACCGATAATCCAAAGCCCAAGGCTATTGGCTAATCCTATAATAATAATGAGAAGAATCATTCCTAACAAATATTTTTGTCCAACCTGCTGAATTGATTTAAACATTTTTACAACTCTTTCTTTTTTGTCTTCTGGAAAAAACCCAATAAATGCAAGTGTAAATCCATTTCTATAAATTAAGATTAAAAAAGTAAATATTATTGTTGCCAGCAGTCCAGCGAGAAAAGTTGCCGTGTTCTTGAAAGTTTGTCTTACCAATGAGCCTATTGATCCGTTAAGCCAATCCTTGATCCGGTCAGATAGTTCATTTTTGTCCAAATTTGGTATAAAGCTCACATTTTTGTTGATATATAAAGTAACGTCAGTAAAAGCAAGAATGATTTTATCCTGAAAGTGAGAGAATTCTTTTGAGAGTTCTATAATTTGAGCCGAGAAAAGGATAATGCCTCCTCCTATTATTAAAATCACTGCGAAAATGGAGAGAAAAGCAGCGAGAATTTTATTCATTCCCCATGACTCAAACTTTCTTGCTAACGGGAATAGTATAAAGGACATAAGCAACGCAAAGCCTAAAGGAATGAGAATCATTTTAGCGAAAATTAAAAGTGCAAAAAGTGCAAATACTGTGGCTATGGCAAAAAAAATTTTTTGAAATGATAGGTTCATCTTAAATAAGTTTAAAAAGAAATTATAAAGATTATAAATTTTAGCATCATAATATTCAAAATATTATTGAATTAATTATTGTCCATTTGTAATATGGTCGGTAATATTATACTACTTCCCAATCTTAGGATAAAACTCTGCAATTGTTATGACAAGAGTGCAGGTGTTGGAATAAAAAGGGGAATAACTCTTTTTTGACAGGCGGAATAAAAAGTTATTCTCGTTTTATGCAACTCTTTTGTACCTACTTCCTGATATTTCATAGTTCAATGATTGATGTTTACGCTCGAAATTGTAAAACTCAAAGTATTGATTTAATCCTCGATACAAATCTACGCCATTTTCATAGATGTTTAAGTAGATGTTTTCATACTTCACTATTCGCCAAAATCTTTCTATAAAAATACTATTTACTTATTTAACTTTATGTCCTATTTTTTGGGGAGTATTATAAAAACTGCTACTACCAAGATGATCAATCACAAAGAAATACTGTAAATCCTCATTTTCATCTATTCCAATAAAATCTTCAATTCCACGTAACACAGGATCTACATTAAGCTCTGGGCTTTCGGTATTTGTGCAGCTTATGCTATTGATTATATGTTGAGTGAAATTGCCTGAAATTGTCGGCTGACCACTATTGATAGGTTCAATAATAGCTTGATTTATAGGGTCTATCGGATTGCTAAATCCGCCTCCAATCTTGCTGCATACACGCTCCGATTCGATGAAATAATGCTTGGTGTAATTATTATCATTGGCAACAAGATATGGACTTGAATAAAGTGTTTTATTAGTGATATTAGCAATATTAATGAGTTGGTTGCCATTAATAGTCATCTGCTGGATATCACCTGAAAATTTCCATACTCGCTCGCCGCCGGCATTATAAACATAAGCAGATGTTTGATCTGGATTACCTTCTGAGAAATCAGTTACTCCCATAAGTCGATTTTCTTCGTCCCAACAGAGGTTGCGCCAAGTTCCTTCCACATTATTTGCACTGCGTTGTGTCATGTTTCCATTATTATCCCATGCAAAGTTATAATTTCCTGCGGAACTAACGGCAGTCCCTCGTCGGAGCCGAGGCAAGCTGTCTAATACCCATAACTTCAATCGCCAATTATTAAAAGACTGACTGGCTAAAGTAGCCATTTTTTTGATATAGGAGAAGGTGACTTTTGAATAATATTTTGATGCTGATTTTTTTGCCTTCGCCAAAATGGCTCTATTGAAGCCAAAATGGACCCTATTACCGCAAAAAAAGCAAGGAGGTAGCTTCTAAATACTTCATAATCCTCTGTTTTATGATTAGCATGTAAAGATTTTTACAATCA
>MNXP01000026.1:37711-51037 GCA_001872625.1 Bacteroidetes bacterium CG2_30_33_31 | reverse complement strand
CCAGTTGGTCCTGTTGGACCAGTAACTCCAGCACCAGTTGGGCCAGTAATAGATAAACCTGTAGGTCCAGTAATACCATCAATTCCAGTTGGTCCTGTTGGACCAGTAACTCCAGCACCAGTTGAGCCAGTAATAGATAAACCAGTTGGACCCGTAATACCATCAATTCCAGTTGGTCCTGTTGGACCAGTAACGCCAGCACCAGTAGCACCAGTTGGGCCAGTAATAGATAAACCTGTAGGTCCAGTAATACCATCAATTCCAGTTGGTCCTGTTGGACCAGTAACTCCAGCACCAGTTGAGCCAGTAATAGATAAACCAGTTGGACCCGTAATACCATCAATTCCAGTTGGTCCTGTTGGACCAGTAACGCCAGCACCAGTTGGGCCAGTTGGGCCAGTTGGTCCTGATATTCCACCATTACCAGTAAGACTACATAAACTTATCCAACCTGAATTTCCACCAGTAAGTGGGGGATAAGTTCTAAAAAAGAAATAACATTGATAATCTACATCATAAACTAAAAGACTGTTTGCGGGATTTGGAATAGCTTTACGAGTATTTGAGTCCATTCTTGGGATTAGAATTCCTCGATTTACGTCTCTAATTTCCATAATAACTGATTGTGGAATGTTTGGAGGATTAGGGACATTTATACCTACTTGGTTAACTTGAGAAAAAGACACAAAATATGCAAGAACAAAATATGTAAAGAGTAAATATTTTACTGCTGCAGATTGTATAATATGTCTTTTATTAATATTCAAAATTTTATTTCAATAAAGTTACTTTACCAATAAATTTTTCTTTTACTCCATCTCCATCAAGGTTTTCGCTGTTTTTGCCTTTAACAATAATCAGCCATGAGTAAACCCCGATATTTGGAACTCCGTTGACATTATCTTTCTTTCCGTTCCATCCTTTAGTTTCATCCGAGGTATGTAATTGAATATTTCCCCAGCGGTCAAAGATATAAAAATCATAAGATATAATTTGATAATCTACTTGAAATACTGGAAGGAATTCGTCGTTAAGGCCATCGCCATTTGGTGTAAAGGCATCAGGTACAAATACATTTGCTAATGGTCCTGGGATATTTACGAGAGTCCATGCATCGAAAAAATCGGCAGGCATTACATTTTCTATGGTAACTGTGTTGGCAGCATTATAACCTCTTGGAGTCATATCCATCCATTTACCGAGAGTCGAATTATTTCTTGAAGCTTTAAGATTTTTAATATTTATTGAGTTATATCCAGAATTTATATCGTTTGAGGAGAAAGAAAAAGTCATATTTACTTTAGGTTTATTTAAAGGATTGCTTGGTGATATTATCCAATATCTATCAACGACTTTCAGAACTTCTAACTCTAAATTGGAAGCACCAGTGGGTAATGGATTATTGTAAATATCGGTAGGATAGGTAGCAAATTTAATATTATCTCCGTCTGCCATTGGTGTTTGAATATCTATTGAATAATTTAAATCGTTGAAAGTTTGATAATCAGAGCCGAAGGGGACTGAATAAACTCCTAATCCTGCTCCAATATTCCATTGTAATAAACTGTAATTTCCTGGAAATGTTTCACTTTTTATAAAACCACTAATATAATTTATTGCTGTTGGATTAGCATTATTTATAATAAAATTATGCGAATTTAAATCAAGGGCAGCATCGAGATGAAGAATTCCATTCACAAGATTATTGTCGTTTAAAAGTTTTTTTCGATAATCATTCAGATATATATTTTCAAAATTTGTTGGATTAATGCCGTCGATGTATTGAATATTTGTTGTGTTGTGAAACGTAACAATACCGTCCGAATTGGAGGATGATAAATTTGTAAACACATTGTTATTAGCATTATTAGTCCAATTTTCATCAAGCCATATATTTCCAAAATTTTCTTCAATTCGACCATCTGAAATTCCATCATTTAGGTTAAGATAGCTACCATGGATTGAAATTGTGGGAGTGCCTAAGATAGAACCGTTGCCAGCTACATAAATGTTACAGCCGTTATTAATAACTGAAATGTTTTGGGTAGTGCCATTAAATTTAAAACATAAAATCAACATCAAAGCCAAATATAATGACCATTGAAGATGGAACTTATGAGTTAAAGTATTGACTAATAACATAGTTAACAATTAATGACTAATAAACAAATATATAGTATAAGGTAATACACCTGACAAAAATATTTAAAATAAGTTTTAGATATATATCATAAAATGAGAATAATTAATGTAAAAAGAGTTTAATTATTTGAGAGGCAAATGTATAAAGAATTTTCTCGTGAGTTTATTTTTTTAAAATAATATTTGAATTCATATAACTAAAAAATAATATTACAAATTTTTTTTTGTGTAGATAAAAAATTACTAAAATGGATATGATTAAATATCTATAAAACATCATTGTCCGTGTAAAATTATCCATTAAAAAATTCAAAGATTTCTCCCTTCAATCGAAATGACAATCAGATAATTACGATTTTTTGGTTGTGGTTGATGGCGTCGAAGACCCCATCAACCACAACATTCCAATAATCTCTTTGACCCTTGTCATTTCGACCGAATGGAGACACCTACTTTAACATAGAGGACAACAATAATTATAAAAATAAATTCTAATATTTATGTAAAAATAAATAAAATAAATGTTACATTTGCGGCAATTGTTTTTAGCAATTTATTAGCTAATGCAAGATAACTTAAAAATATCGCTTTTTTTATACATTTAATATAAAAGTCATGAATAAAAAATTTACACTATTTGGTATAATATTTTTAACAATATTATCCTTTACAGCATTTTCACAAAATATTGTAACTATTGGCACTGGTACTAATGTGAATTCAAGTACTGATTACCCAGCACCTTACGGAAACTGGTATACAGGTGATAAAGAGCAGATGCTAATTACAGCTGCTGAATTATCTGCCGCTGGAGTGTCTGGTGGTGTAATAACAGCCTTAGCATTTAATGTTGCCACAGCTAATGGAGCACCTCTTACTGGTTTTACCATTAAAATGGGAAACACATCGGTATATTCATTAACCACAACCTTTATTACTGGACTTACAACAGTTTATGCACCTGGAACATATACCGAGACAGCTGGTTGGAATACTCACACATTTACAACTCCTTTTACTTGGGATGGTGTAAGCAATTTGGTTATTGAAACTTGCTTTGATAAGTATTCTGGTGGCTCTAATTATACATACAATGCTATAATGTATAATTCAACTACCACATTTAATTCAACATTAGATTACCGATCAGATGCAGGCGGTGTTTGTCCTTACACAACAGGAACAACATATACTACAAGACCAAATATGAAACTAACATTTCAGCCAAATTTAGCCAATGATTTAGCAATGATGGAATGGGTTTCACCGCTTTCTGGTGCCGCTCCAAGTGCGACAATGCCAATAAAAGTGAAAGTTACAAATGTTGGTACTGCAGCTCAAGACACATTTAATTTAATGTATTCAGTAAATTCTGGCAATACAATAATTTCTGAAACCTATAATGGACATCTTGCCGTGGGTGATACACTTTTATATACATTTACTACAACTGCAAATATGAGTGCAAGTGGAAATTATCAAAGTGGCGCAGTAGTGAAAAATTTTGGAGATTCGGCAGCATACAATGATACTGCATTTGCAGATTTGTGGATAGGAAATCCATTAAATGGCACTTATACAATAGGTCATGATTCAAGCTCTAATTTTCATAGCTTTAATGATGCTACTACGGCATTGGCTTACTTTGGAGTAAATGGAGCTGTAACTTTTTTGGTGGATTCTGGCGTTTATTATGAATCTGTAAAAATCCCTTCTGTTATGGGAGCTTCTTCTACAAATACAATCACCTTTACATCGGCATCTGGAAATGTTAATGAAGTTATCTTAATGTATTATGCAAATAGCCCGGATGATAATTATACTTTGAAATTGGATGGCGCAGACTATATTCATATTAAAAATATGACCATTCAAGCCAATGGTTATAACTTTTCTAAAGTTGTGGAACTTGCTTATGGATGTAATTATAATCTGTTTTATGGAAATAAATTAGTATCCATTGGATCCTCATATAATGTAATTGATAATGACTATAACAATGATAATTATAATACATACAAAGTAAATTATATTATAGGTGGAAGTATAGGCATTAATGTTCAAGGAAATTACCAATATAACTTAGAAAAAGGAACGATAATCGATAGCAACTATATTACTGGATTTTCATCTATGGGTATAAAAGCTTCAAATCAGGATTCTATAATTATATCTAATAATTATGTTAATCAAACGAACTCTAATAATTATATTTTTGGTATTTATACAAACTATATTTTTAATAAATTTAAAATTATTAATAATAGAATTAAGTTAAATACTTCATATACTGGTCACGGATTAACACTTGACTATGCTAATGATTATTACACCAACCAGTTAGCAGGTGTAGGGCTCGTAGCAAATAATATGGTAAAGGTTTCTGGTTATTCTTTTGATAATCAAGGTTTAATTAGCAATTATGCTCATAATATTAAATACTATCACAATTCAGTATTAATAGATAATGGAGGCTTAGCAATGAATGTATTTGCATCAGTATCTAATGCCAATAGTCCAACCTTTGTAAACAATATTTTTGCAAACACAGGAGGTGGATTAGCCGCATATTTTCACGATACTACCATGATTGGAGTTGTAAATTACAACGATTATTATGTAACTGGAGCCAACTTAGCGTATTTGAATGGAAACTTGGCTACTTTGGCTGACTTAAAATCGGCCACTGGTCAAGATGCAAACTCAGTCTCTATCAATCCAAACTTTAATGATGGACAATTTCTTAATGTCAGCAGTATAGCCCTAAATAATAAGGGTACACATTTAACCGAAGTGCCTTATGATATCGATGGAGAGCTGAGAAGTATAACAACGCCAGACATAGGTGCTGACGAATATACTCCTTTAGCTCATAATCTCGCATTAAAAAATATTGGCTCAGCAAATTATGTTTCGGAATGTAATATGTCGGATATTATTCTCATGGCTCAAGTAATTAATTTCGGTACTTCTACTGAAACTTCCATCCCTATAAGCTTTAAATTGGACAACAATACTACTGTAACTGAGACATATAATGGACAACTTTTGTCTTTGGATACATTAAATTATACTTTTACAACTCATTTGATAGTTCCTCAGGCTGGAGCACATCATATTTTAGTTTTCACAGATTTATCTACTGATCAATATCGACAGAATGATTCTATAAATGATAATTTTGCAAATTATCAAGTTATAGATACTCTACCTTTTTTTGAAAATTTTGAAAGTGGAGTTAATAAATATTTTCACTTATATAGCCATGGAAACAATGAAGTTTCGGTAAACAATCATTCAGGCAATAATTCTGCATATTCGCTTTATATGGGCGGAAGCGATTATCAAGGATGGAATTATTATGGTCCGGATTTAGACTCAGTAATTTCAAACAATTATTCGCATGGAGCTGAAGCTTTTACTTGTGATTTTAGCACAGCCAACATAAGCTCATTGAAACTATCTTTCGATTTAAAACAAAGAAATTCTGGAAACACAAACAATTCATGGTTTTATGTAGTTATAAACGATTCAATAATAGCAAAATCAATTACTGGTGATAGCGTTTGGCATCAATCTAATGATAATCAAAGTGAATATGAAAATCTGACTTTCAACTTGTCGCAATATACAGGAGGAATGATGAAAATTAAGTTTATGGGCTATTTCTTATATGACGGACAAAATGGAGGAGGTGACTATGCAAAAATTGATAACATTAAGGTTTATCAGCCAGTACCAAATGATGTTGGCGTAATAGGTATAATGAGTCTCAGCCAAACCAAATGCGGTGCAGTGGATGACACAATATATTTATCAGTCAGAAATTATGGAACTCAGGCTCAGTCAAATATACCAGCTACGTTGCATCTAATTTATGGCTCTGATACAATTAATTGGTCAGGTGTGGTAAATTCCACCGTACAACCCGACCAAATTGGATATGCTTATGTTGGCCCTTTTAACACCACCAATAATGGGTTCGTAAATCTTACAGCATACACAAGTTTAAGTAATGATGGTATTCATAACAATGATACTTTACATTTGACAGAGTACAATGAGGTTTATAAAGTAATAAATTATGTTGATAATTTTGATTCTTCAAGTAACAATTGGAATATGAACGGATTTTACGTTCAAAATGCTGGGCCTTACGGATTAGCTTCCAATGCATTAGTATTTGAAAGTTATAATAATTATAATTATGAACAAAGTCCACCTATAAATCCATACAGCTTTAATAAATATGCTATATACAACAAAAATATTGGAATCATTTCTCCAAACTCATATCTGGTATTTGACTATAAAATACTAACAGGAACTAATTTTTCCGATTCAATTTCATTTTCTCTGGCATCGAACTGCTCTAGTGATTTTGCAAAAGTTCATACAATTACCCCAAGTAATATGATTTATTCAAACATTTGGCATAAAGTGGCGGTACCTTTAGGAAACTTCACAGGAGACAAAGTAGAGATTGGAATAAACGTTTATGAAAATCAAAATTCAAATTATGTTATCGGATTTGATAATGTGGGTATTGTAAATGCTACATCTTTTTCACTTGGCAATGATACCGCTGTTTGCTATGGAAATCATGTTACACTTGCCACTGGACTAAGTGCAGCAAATGGCTACAATTTCCAATGGGGAGGGCCAGGTGCTACACCATCTAACAATCAATCTACATTTGTAGCAAATTTTACCGGATATTATTGGGCTAATGTTACCGATGCACAAGGATTAACTTATAGAGATAGCATTCATGTAACAATATATCCTCAAATAAGTGGAAGTTTTTCAACTTCAAAAAATACTATTTGCAATGGAGATTCCACACTTATAAATCTCAATTTATCGGGAGCATTGCCAATCGCATTTAAATGGAGTAACGGAAGTACAACTTATAATGATACTGCAAATACTTTGCAATCATCTAAATATTTTAATCCAACGCAAAACACAAACTATCATTTAATTTCAATGGTAGATAATCACGGATGTTCAGACTCAATAAATTCAAATTTGATGATTACAGTAAATCCACTTCCAACAGTGAATTTCACAGGTTTAGCAAGTCAATATTGTTTCAAAGATTCAGCAGATAATTTGATAGGAACACCAGTTGGAGGAATTTTCCAAGGAGCAGAAATGACTTCTAATATTTTTTCACCAGCACTTGCAGGAGCGGGAATTCATGCTATAATTTATAAATATACCAATGCTAATTCTTGTAAGAATTCTGATACAATTTCGACAGTGGTTTATAATAATCCTGTAGTTAGTATAGTTTCAAATATTGATAGTACTTATTGCTCAAACCACTCCAGTCTAACTATTTTTGCATATCCCAATGGAGGTATTTTTTCTGGTAGTAATGGGTTAGTTGGTTCAACATTCAACCCTTCATTAGCAACAATTGGTAGTAATAAAATTATTTATTCCGTAACAGATGCACATAATTGCTTTAATAGCGATACCGCCATCACCTTGGTAAACTCATTGCCATCAGTTTCAATAAGCACAGTCTTAAATAATACTTATTGCAGCAATAGTCCTTCGGTAGCATTATCAGCCACGCCAAGCGGTGGAATATTTACTGGAAGCGGAGTAACAGGAAATATCTTTAATCCAGCAACAGCAAACAGTGGTTCAAATCAAATCATATATTCATACACTGATGCTAACTCATGTTCGAACAAAGATACAGTTAACACAACAGTTTATCAAAGTCCGAACGTACAAATCACCAGTCAGTTAAGCGCAGGATATTGTGCTAATTCATTGCCAATCAATCTCACAGCCTACCCAACAGGAGGCACATTTACAGGCAACGGCGTTCTTGGCAACACATTTAATCCAGCCAATGCGAATATAGGAAATAATACAATTAAATACAGCTACACGAATGCAAATGGCTGTAGCAGCGCCGATTCAGTAAGCACTATAGTTTACGCATTACCCACTGTAACACTTTCGAGCATAGCCGATGTTTGCGGAACAACAAGCCAGATATCGCTTTCCGGCGGCCTACCCGTAGGAGGTGTATATACAGGCGCTAATGTAAATTCAGCTCTCTCGAAATACTATCCATCGCAAGCAGGACAAGGAATACATGCAATATATTACAGCTATACAGACGGAAATGGTTGCACCAATGTTGACACCAATACCCTAAAAGTAATAGGGCAACCCAGTGCCACATTTAGCACAGCAGCAGCAGTATGTAAAAGTGACACAGCAGTAATAAGTTTCACAGGCACAGCCTCCTCCGCAGCCACATATAACTGGAATTTTGATAATGCCACAATAATATCAGGCACAGGCTTTGGACCATATTCTTTAAAATGGGATACAGCAGGCATCAAGCCATTATCTCTAACAGTAACCGACAGTGCATGCAGTTCATCGCCATATTATTCGTATATCAATGTACTTGATGCCATAGCAGTAGTTAGCTCAGTAGGAAATGCCACAGCCTGTTATGCCGACAGTGTAACCCTATTTGCAAACAGTGGACCTGGTTACACTTTCCAATGGTACGACACCACAGGAACACTAACAAATTCAAGCAATAATTTACCATATTTTTCAGCCCTACAGACAGGAGTTTATTATGCAAAGGTAACAAACAATTACGGCTGTGAAGCTATATCAAATCAAATAGGAGTTGAGATTTATCCACAGCTCACCAGCAATTTTACAATACCAACACAAGGCTGCAAAGGCGACATAATAAGTATGAATTATCTTGGCACGGCGGACACCACAGCCCAATACACATGGACATTTGATGGAGGCATCATAGCCAGTGGTTCAGGCTCAGGACCTTATGGAATCATTTGGAATTCAAACGGATTGAAGAATGTAAGTTTGAAAGTACAGAAGAATTCATGTTCATCAGATTTGACCAGTAAAACGATAAATGTAGTGAGTACCCCAGCAATAATCACAGCCTTAGGAGCCACGACATTTTGCGATGGAGGAAGTGTAACATTATATGCAAACTCAGGCACTAATCTTAGCTATCTATGGTACAAAAATGGACAATCTCTTGGCATCACCACAGCCCTATATACAGCCACACAATCGGGCATATATACAGTTCAAGTAAACAATTTAACCACAGGATGCCAGAGCATATCCAATGCAGTTACAGTAACGGTAAACACGACCAATTTTGGCATAGCTTTTACGGCCAACCAGACCACTTTCACCATACCACCATTTAATGTAAATATAAGCAATCAAACAGCAGATACTTCATCATATTATTGGGCATGGTCGATGGGCGATGGCAGCACATACACAGTAGCCAATCCATCACATCATTACTCTTATGATGGCAATTATGAAGTAGGAGTGGTAGCACAGAACATAAATACAGGCTGTTTTGATACATTAATAAAGAGCAATTACATTCATTGCAGTGGAGGAACATCAAACCCATGTTTGTTGACAGCCACCATAACACCAGCAGGGCCAAAGACAATATGTCCAGGCGACAGCATATTGTTAACGGCAGCCAATAATGTAGGCGCCAATTACCAATGGTTGAAAGATGGCATACTAATATCAGGGCAGACCACGAAAACCTTCTGGGCAAAACTCACTGGCAATTATCAGATTATGGTATCAGACACATCATGTAGTAAATTTTCAAATCCATTTTCACTATCAATGTTTACTACTTTGACCCCAGTAATAAGCTCTAACGGAAGCATAACCCCATGTACCAACGACAGCATGGAACTTTATGTAACATCAACATTTAACAGTTATCATTGGTCGAATGGACAGACAACATCGAATATATTTGTTAAGAATTCGAGCAATTATACAGTTACTACCACAGATATAAATTTATGTAAAACCACCTCACAACCTTATGTAGTGAATGCATCCTTATTAAGTGTGCCAGAAATATGTATTGTAGGCGTTGACAGTGCGACAAATCACAATTATATCGTTTGGCAGCGACAGTCAAATTCACTTATCGACAGTTTTAGGATTTATAGAGAGAGCACAGTGGCAGGAGTATATTACAAGATAGGAACGACCTCAATAAACAGTTCAGGAATATTTTACGATATAAACTCCAACCCAATAGTTAAAGCCTATAGATACAAAATCACGGCAATTGATACATGCGGAATGGAGACGCCACCATCAGATTTTCACAAGACCATTCATTTAAACATAAATGCAGGATTGAATGGGACGTGGAATTTAATTTGGGATCATTATGTAGGATTTAACTTTGGTTCGTATAGAATTTTCAGAGGCTCCGACAGCACGGCATTGCAGCCATTGACACAGATACAGAGTACCTTGAATTCATATACCGACCTTACACCACCAGCAGGAAAAGTTTACTACCAAATAGAAGCAGTAGCACCACATCCATGCTACCCTGACTCAATATTTGCAAAGGCCAACACCAATTACAACACCTCACGTTCCAATAATGTAAACACAGGAATGGCCTCAAACATTGGAATTAATGAGAAGATGATTACTAATTTTGCAGTAAATATTTATCCAATTCCAAACAAAGGGCAATTTACCATGGAATTGGTTAGCAATTCAAAGGACGAATACCAGATAAGAATAGTAAATATTCTTGGCAAGGAAATCTATAAGGTTGATAATTTAAAAGTTAACGATAGGTTAGTACAGCAATTGAATTTGCTAAATCCTGCAAAAGGAGTTTACTACATAATCGTAGAAAACAAAACAGAAAGAATGGTTAAGAAACTTATTGTGAATTAATACGTTCAAGCATAAATAATTAATTGAAGCTGGAAATAATATTTCAGCTTCAATTTTAAATAAATTGTTATCACTTAAATTAAAATGTTATGAGAAAAATATACTTAAATCTATTATTTGTAGCTATACTATCTTCAACTATTGCTTTTGGTCAAAATGGTTGGTATCAGCAAGCTCAACTGAGTACAAATAATTATTCAATTACCAGCATTGAATTTTCTGATAGTCTAAACGGTTTTTTGACTTACAATTATGTCAGTGATGGCTATGTTTATAAAACTTCAAACGGTGGAAATACATGGCAATATGATACTTCTTTTGCTGGAAATAAGCTCAATGCGCTTGATATTATAAATGGTGATGTGTATGTAGCTGGAGTTTTAGGTAAAATTTATAAAAGGTCTTCCTCCACTGGAATTTGGGCACTTCAAACATCTGGCACTTCCAACGAGCTAAAGGATATACAATTTGTGAATTCTACCACTGGCTATGCGGTTGGAGTATCTGGTACTTTGCGCAAAACAGTGAACTCTGGCTCTACTTGGGCAGATCCAATTATTAGTGGAGGAAATACTAATGATTATAATTCAGTATATTTTACATCGGCATCAAATGGAGTTATTGTAGGGACACAAAACTATTTTCAAGGATTTAGTATGCAGACAGTTAGCGGTGGTCAATATTGGGGGGCACCTTCAAATTTAGCAAGCAAACTTAATAAAGTATGTTTCAGTTCTGCAAATATTGGTTATGCCGTTGGTAATGGAGGTGTAATTTATAAAACAATTAATGGGGGAGGTGCATGGTTACTAAAAACCTCCGGTGTATCTACTCAACTTTGGGATGTAGCTTTTTTAAATGATACTTTAGGATATGTTGTAGGTGAAAATGGAACTATTCTTAAAACTATTAATGGCGGCAATACTTGGGCATCGCAATTATCAAATATTAATACACACCTAAGAACAACTCATGCATTCTCGAAAAATATAGTTTGGGCTGCAGGTGATACAAGCCTTGTGCTTAAAACTAATACTGGAGGTTTAAGCTTATCTATTACTGCTTTTGATACTTCCGTTTTTTGTAATGGTTATACTGTTTTACAAACTGCCACTACCTATAACGGTAGCTCTACATTGCAATATTCTTGGGCAAGTTCTGCATATCTTAGCAGCACTTCAATTGCAAATCCTATTGCTGGATCACTCTCACAAACAACCACATTTTATGTAACTGTTACAGATGGAAATCTTTTGGCATCTGATTCGGCAACCGTTTCCATTGCAACTCTTACAGCTGACTCCATTTGCTTGGTTTCTGTAATGGACTCAACAAATGATAATGTAATTGTCTTTGAAAAACATATTTTTGGGCCTATCGCATATTATAAAATTTATAGAGAAACTCTTGTTGCTAATGTTTATGATTCCATAGGAGTTATTTTCCCTGGAACTCCTGGAATTTTTATAGATACAGCAGCAAATCCAATGGTTCAATCCTATAGATATAAAATTTCTTCTATGGATTCTTGTGGTAATGAAACAGCTATGAGCAATGCCCACAAAACACTGCATCTTACTATAAACCAAGGTCTTCCAGGTCAGTGGAATTTGATTTGGAATAATTACGAAGGTGTATTTATTAATACTTATAGAATTTGGCGTGGCGACAGTCTTTATAATCTTGTGTTGATAGATTCTGTTGCGGGAAACATGACTTCTTACACCGATATAAATCCACCCTCTGGAGCATTTTACTATCAAATTGAAATTGTAAGTTCATATATGTGTTTACCATATATTTTCAAGGCTCAGACGAATTATAATACATCGCGCTCCAACAAAGCCAATACTGGCGCGCCTCCATCCATTGCGGCAGCATTTTCAGCTAATCCTACAACGGGCACTGCTCCTTTGTTAGTCAATTTCAGCGATGGTTCACAAGGTTCTGTGGATACGTGGATTTGGAGTTTTGGCGATGGTGATACTTCTATGGTTCAGAATCCTTCTCACTTATATATGAATGCTGGTCCTTATGATGTGAAACTCTATATCAAATCGGGTACTCTAATTGACTCAATTACAAAAGTTGCATACATTGATGTGGTTTCTTCTATAGAAGATATAGACCTTAATAAAGCTCTTAAAGTTTATCCAAATCCTGCAAGCGCTGGCCAGTCATTATTCGTAGAAGTTGGTGGTGCAAAAATTCAAAAGATAGAAATTTTCGATATCGTTGGTAAACAAGTTTATTCCTTATCTGGTTTGAAATCTCCCAAAGTGGAAGTAAAACTCGATAAAAAAGAGAAAGGACTTTTCTTTATGAAGGTAACAACTCTTGGACAGCAAACAGTCCAAAGGAAACTTATTATAAAATAGAAGAATAAGTTCTTATTACAAAAGGGCG
>MNXP01000026.1:0-37698 GCA_001872625.1 Bacteroidetes bacterium CG2_30_33_31 | reverse complement strand
CGCCCTTTTGTATTTACTAAGAAAATCAATATAATCCTTTTAAAATATTGGAATACAACGAATTGTAACATCAAGCAATTTGCCTAACATTTCCAAAATCATTTATTAATATTTGATTTTCTTTTGAAAATTTATCCAAGTTTTAAAAGGTAGAAATTTATCTGGTTCATTAATAATAGTGGTTTCTAAATGTCGTGAATCTATCTTTGTGTCAATTTCATCATAAATGAAGGAATCATCAAATCCGGCTGAGGCTGCATCATTTTTGGTGGCGGCAAATATTAATTTTTTTGGTCGAGACCAATATATTGCTCCCAAGCACATAGGACAAGGTTCGCAACTTGAGTAAATAATGCAATCTTTCAGCTGATAATCATTTAATTTTTCGCATGCATTGCGAATTGCTTTTATTTCAGCGTGAGCGGTAGGATCATTTTCTATTGTTACTGAGTTGACTCCTGTGGAGATTATTTTACCGTTTTTTACAATCAATGCGGCAAATGGTCCTCCATGACCAGATTTTACATTTTCAACAGCTAATTCGATAGTTTTTTTTATAAAGAAATTATCATTCATTTTTCAGTGTGCTTTTTAATGCGTAATTAATTCTATTTGATGCTTCAATAATTTCATCATTTGTAATTGTAAGAGGTGGCGAAATTCGAAAAGATTGCTTGTCGAAAAGAAACCAATCTGTGTGAATTCCAGCCTTATATAAATATGGCAGTGTTTTAAAAAGATTTTCAGAAGTTCCAAGATCGATAGCCATAAGTAAACCATTATGCCGGATTTCTTTTATTAGTGGGGAGTTTTTAATTTGCTCCAAAAATAACTGTTCCTTTGATTTTACGTCATCAATAATTTGATGGTTTTCGAGCAGAAATTCTAATCCAGCAAGAGCAGCTGCAGCAGAAACTGGATGTCCACCAAAAGTTGTAATATGACCAAGAACAGGATTATAAGTAAAGCAGCTCATTAATTCAAGCGATGAGCTAAAAGCTCCCAAAGGCATTCCAGCGCCAATAGCTTTTGCCATTACCAAAATGTCAGGAATCACATTATATTTTTGAAATGCAAACAAATTTCCAACTCTTCCAAAACCTGTCTGAATTTCATCAAAAATCAATAATGCACCTGTCTCATTGCACTTTTCTCGCATATTGATTAGAAAGTCATTTTGAGGTGAAATTATTCCAGCTTCACCTTGTATTGGCTCTACTATAACACACGAGGTTTTGTTAGATATTTTATTCAAGTCATCAAAATTATTAAATGTAAGATGCTTTATTCCAGGTATTAATGGTCTGAAGGCGTTGGTAAAATATGGGTCAGACATTAGGCTGAGCGCTCCTTGGGTACTGCCGTGATATGCCTTATGAAATGAGATGATTTCGTAGCGTGAGTTGTATCTTTTTGCCAATTTCATTGCCCCTTCTATGGCTTCGCTACCGCTATTTACAAAATATGTAGAAGATAAATTTTGTGGAAGTTGCTTCGAAAGAAGCTCAGCGAATTTTATTTGTGGCTCTTCGATAAATTCTCCATAAACCATCAAATGCATATACTTGTCAACCTGAGCTTTAACTGCATTTTTTATTGCTTGATTGGAATGTCCAAGGTTGGCAACAGATACTCCTGCAATTAAATCGATATAATCTTTTCCTGTTTCGTCGTACAACATTACTCCCTCGGCTTTTACAATTTGCAATGACAATGGCTCAGGCGAAGTTTGACCAACATGATTTAGAAACAATTTTCTTAATGTACTCATTTTGAATTGTCTTTAAAGTGTATTGCCAACCAAATAGCTAAAGGGTTTTCAGATGTAAAAGCCACTCTATGATTCATCCCTTTTGATATAAATAGATAATCGCCATTTGAAAGTTTCCTAAAATCTTTATTTTCAAATTCTAAAATGGCCTTGCCTTGAAGCAGGAAAACCAACTCACTGTCTTTTGGATTCCACCATTTTGCATCTCCTTCAGGCATAAATGGTGAAATGATTCTTTCCACAGTAAATTCTTTTTCTTCGAGCAAAGTCTCAAATATTTCTTTATTAATATCTAAATCAGCTATTTGCAGTAAATTATTTATCTTCATAAAATATTTAATGAACCTTTTCCAATTCTAATTATTTCAATTTCGTCACCAGTGCAATCAATTATTGTTGAAGGATTATTATCGCCAAAACCTCCGTCGATAACTATATCTACACTATCCTTATATTTTTCGTAAATTAACTCAGGGTCGGTTCGATATTCTAAAACTTCATCTTCATGAAGTACTGATGAACTTAGCATAGGATTGCCTAAATTCTTAATTATTTCGATAGTAATATTATTGTCTGGGATGCGTATTCCAACTTGTTTTTTCTTCCTATAAATCAATTTTGGAACTTTGTTATTTGCCTCAAGGATAAATGTGTATGGGCCAGGTAAAGCCTTGTTGAGAATTCTGAAAATGTGGTTGGGTATTGGTTTCACATAATCCGAAAGCCTACTAATATCGTCGCAAATAATGCTGAAATTATGGTTTTTCATCTCGATACCTTTTAATCTGGCAATTTTTTCAACACCTCTAATTTTGCTGATATCACATCCAAATGAATATACTGTGTCGGTGGGATAAATAATAATTCCACCATCGCGTAGACATTCTGAAATAATATTCAAATGCTTAAATGATGGGTTTTCGGGATAAAGTTTTATCAGCATTTCTTATAAATTAAGGCTGCAAAGGTATAATTTAAATTAGTAGAAATGATTGGTTTACGTTAATAAATTTATCAAAAATTAAATGATTCATAGAGAATCCAGCTCAAAATAATCTAATGTAAAATTTTGAGCTGATGTAAATGAAATATTATTAAGTTTGTAACCAATAAATATTCAATAGAGACAATATGAAAAAGTTAGTTTATTTTTCGATTTTGATGATGGCTATAACAGTTGCTGCCACTGTTAATTCTTTCGGCCAAATTAAAATTGTAAGTGGTATGGAAGGCGCAACATATTATTATTTGGCAACAGATATTAGTAAAAATTCATCACAAGCTGTAGAGGTGATTCCATCTATGGGAAGCGTTGAAAATTTTGATTTGTTGATGTCGAACAATGATATAAATATTGCATTTATGCAATATGATGTATTGATTGCTAACAATCTTTTAAACAGTAAATTAAAAAACCAAGTTAGAGTTTTGTTTCCTTTGTTTTTGGACGAAGAAATTCATCTGATTACTAAAAAAGGATCTAAAATTAATAACCTAAAACAGTTGAAAGGAAAGAGAGTAGGCATTGGTAGTCGTGAACAAGGAACTCACGTAACGGCTTCTTTGATTAAAGATAAAACTGGCATCAACTGGGACAACATTGAAATTCCTTCAAGTGAATGTTATAACGCTTTGATGAGGGGTGAAATTGATGCTTACTTTTTTGTGGGTGGAATTCCAGTGAAATCATTTGGTGACATGGAAGATACCACTCAAATCCAATTAGTTAATATAAAATCTAAAAGTTTGAAGGATATTTACAGAGCAAAAAAAATTAAAGCTGGTACTTATAAATGGCAATTAAAAACTGTAAGTACTTATGCCGTACCAATGCTTATAGTGGTGAAAATTGAAAATCTTTCTAACGAAATGGAAGTTAAGGTAAATCAACTTTTGGTCGATATAAATGCAAATATTCAAAAAATGCAAAGCGAAGGTCATCCAAAATGGAAAGATGTTTATTATAGAAACCAAGATATCGATTGGCCTTACTATTATGTGAGAGCAAAAGTGGAATAATTATTCTTCCTGGTTTATGAAAAAAACCTCCTAAAAAATCGATTGTTTTTCGACGATTTTTTAGGAGGTTTTTTGCTTTAAAAATTATAATTTTTGAAATTCAAATTGCGGAAATCCTTTTTCACCTTGATTATTGTAAAACCCAATAAACCTTAATTTATAATAAAATCCTTCTGTATCCTTTATCACATAAGTGTTTTTAGTAAGCACTGTATAAATTCCATTATTAAAATCATAAGATTTCCAATCATAACCAATCGCATTTAAGTTCTTCCTAAAGTTCATAGCTTTTACATCTTCTAAACTTATCTTGTCAAAATTTATAGTTGTGTTCAAAGCTACTTCAACTCGGTTTGGATTTATCAAAACGCCTGTTACCAAATATGGATAAGCATCTCCTTGAGACGTATAAAGCAAATCTGTAAACTGTGTAAAATTTAAATCCCAATTTTCTTTTTCGGGCTCTAATTGAGTTGATTTCTGATTTTTATCTAATGTCAATTGAGTAAAATTGTAGAGATTATTTTTTTGTACTTCAACAATATTAAAATCGCTATTGTCCAAATGCGAATATTGAATACGATAAACTCCTTTGGAAAATGAAAGTATTTTAATTTTTCTAATTCCTTGAGCCACACCTAAATAGTTGACTCCTCTATCTATCACAAAGGTAAAATCTGTAAAAGTTGTATCGTTGGCAGAAAGATTGTACCAATTTGCTAAAGCAATACTATCAGTATTTCCTGAGGCTACATCAAAAGTCCAATTAACATTTAAAGTATCTTTTACCGAGAAAAATGAAGTATCATTTGTTGCTGACGCTCGCATAAATTTTGCCGAATTCAACTTAATTAATAATGAGCTGTCCCGACACGAAAACTCTAAATCCCAGATATCCTTATTATAGGAAGATATTATTTGGTTGGTTTTCAAATCGAAGTATGATTGGGTCATATAATATTGACCCATTTCCACTGTTTTTGTTTGCACATTTTCGGGTAAATGTTTTGCTATCGTTATGTCTTCTTTGAAGCAAGAATTTAGTAATGTAAGCAACAATATTGTTGTGAAAATCAAAGGATTATTATTCATAATTTTAGTATTTTGTTAAGTTATATGAGATCGAAATAAAATAACTTCTTCCCCAGCCAATTGGCATCTCTGAACCCGATGAATGAACGCTTCCAGAACTTCCTCCAACAGCTGAAATAACAGTATTGTTGAATAAATTTTTGGCTCCTATGGTAAGATTTACGGTATTCTTGAACATTTTTTTATTCAATGAAACATCAAGAATGTTATAACTTGGAACAGAGGATTCGCTAAGATTTCCTTCTTCGTTGATTATAATTTGAGGCAACCTTCCATTATATTTGTAATAAGCAGAAAATGTCAGTTTTAACTTCTCAAAATAATATTCCGAGTTTAATGTAAGGTTTGAAGAATAGAGAAATTTCTCTGATTTAATGTCAGGATTTATGGAATTTAAAATTCCTGTGTAACCCCAACCTGCGTTTAAGGTAAGTTTTGGATAATAATTATATTTCAATCCAATGTCGAAACCTTGCGTAAGATATCTCTCGAGATTGGTGTAAGTATATGATCCATTGGAAAGTAATGCCATAGTGATAATATTTTTTATATCGTTATAGAAAACCGAACTTTTCAAAGAAAAGGAATTATTTCCATGCTTGAAAGTAGTATTTGCCGAAAGGCTTACATTATCTGAATATTCAGCTTTTAGATTTTGATTTCCATTAATGTTATGATTGACATCATGAAAATCGAGGTATAATTCTTTGATTGAAGGCGCTCTAAAACCTTTGGCATAAGATGCTCTTAAAGTAGAGTTTAAAATTTTGTAATGAGCGTTTAATGAATAAATTAAAGGTGTAGAATACTTTGAATTGTATCCATAGCGTATTCCCGGCTGTATCAATAACTTGTCGGTAATTGAATATTTTATATTTATAAAACCCGCATAATCGCCAATATCTTGTTTCCCGTTTCTGATTCTTTTTCCAGTAGCTGATTCGCTATTGAAATCGTATCCAACTTGATAGTTGAGCTTTAAATTTTCATTTTCACGGCTAAATATACCACGGCTCAAATATGATATAATCTCTGTGGTATCTTGTTGTTCAGCATTTTGAGTAAGGACTTTATTTAAATTTGTCAAGTCTTTTAAATATGTATTTTTTCGCCAATCGTAATTTGAGTATGAAGCAATTATGGAAATCTGTTTTTTGTTTTTCAGATTTTTAATAAAATCACCTTTCAGAGTGCTGCGGTTTGTAAAAAAATATTGGTCGAATGCTGTCTCCAAATATGGCTGAAGCAAATTTCCTTTGTCGAGCAGTAACTCATCAAAAATCGAATAAGAAATTTTAATAATGTGATTATTACTAGTATATGAATAGTTTAAATCGCCAAGAATTTGTCTTTTAGGCTTCCACATTTCTGACCTCAAATTGGAAGTTTTGGAGTAACCGTCAAAAAAATTCCTCGCAGCAGAAATATAGAAATAATGTTTCTTCTTGCTTACAGATACATTTCCGTCAAAATTATAAACTCCTACAGATTCGTAATATGATGAAAATTGTGTGGAGGCTGCCGCCATTTTTTTATCGGTTGTAATAATGTTTATAACTCCAGCAAGAGCATTACTGCCATAAACTATTGACATTGGACCTTCAATTATTTCAATATGGTCAACATTATTTAGGTTGATTTGACTCAAGTCAATATTCCCGTTTTTCCGTCCAATTACTGGCACTCCATCGACAAGAATTTTCAAATGCTCACCCGAAAGCCCCTGCAAACTTACGCTTGACCCTAATGCAGCATCATTGGAAATTCTCATATTTAGCTCATTGTTAAGTAATTCAGTAAGATTATTGGCACCTTTGGAAGCAATATCTTTCTTTGAAATAACTTGAATATCATAAATCGACTTGTCAACTTTTTTGGGTGCACAGCTTGCTGTTACTACAAAAGTTTCTAAATTAAAAACATCTGGCTCTAATTTAAAGGTATATGATTTGCCTTTATATATTGTGTCAATCAATATTTTATATCCAATATATGAAACATGGATTAAACTTTTTTTCTTTATGGATATATTTATTTTGCCATTAATATCCGAAACAAAATGCGAAATGTTATCTGCCTGACTAAGGTTTTTAAGCATCACATGAGCAAATGCTATTGGCTCGCCAGTTTTGCCATCTTTCAAAAAAATATTATCATCCTGCCCATATATCTTGACGGTGAAAAGTAACAGAAAAATAATAATAATGTTTGCTTTCATAATGAAAAATTAAAAGATTTCAGCGATAGAAATCATTACAAACTATCGCCAAAATCTAATTTAACTAACTAATTTAACTTATTTAACTAATTAACGATTAACTTGTTAAAAGAAACAAGTGATTTATTTTCGAGCTTTACAAAGTATAATCCTTTGCTAAATTCTGAAACATTAATATTTTCATTTTGTAAAATATTCGACTTATAGAAAACTATTTTTCCATTAACATCGAAAATTGTAATTGCTGAGTTATTTCCAAAATCAGCATTTGGCTGAATACTAATATTTTCATTTGCTGGATTGGGGAAAATTTTAAAAGAATAATTTTTTTCGGCGGCGTTTATTGCAGTTGCAGAAAGCATATTTTTGGTTAAATATACTTTGCCAGTAGAGCTCCCAGCAAAACCAGTAAATCTTAATTTATATATTTCACCGTCAATGTTTTTGATGAAATACACAAGAGAATCAGCTACTTGGTAACTAAAAGTTGTCATTGAAAAAGCTTTCCAATCCCAACCAATTACTGACCTGAAATCGGACATGCTAAAGTCTGCCCAATTTACAATTGTAGTGTCGATTTGTGATGCCTTGGCAACCTCAACGCCATTATTTGAAAGTACGCCAGTTACAGTATAAAATCCTCCTGAAGGTTGAGCAGCAATATATTTTGTGAATAACAAATCCCAGCTATCTTTGGCAGGTTCGCGATCTAATAATTGACGACTTGATAGCGAATAATAAACATAATTTTTAGTGCTATAAGGATTGCAATCTAATACCACTGTAGTATCATTTGTACCATCAATATTGGCAAAGCGGAATGTGTATTTGCTTAAGGCTGATTGTTTTGATATAATCCACATTTTTTTAAGACTGCCATCAATAAGTTTAATCACAAAAAGTGAATCGCCTATAAGATTGTGAGTTACGGAATTATAAACTGCCCAACCATAATCTGGATGTCCACTGGCATAAGCGCTAAAAGCTCCATCTTCCCAAGTTTCTTCGGAATTTCGCATTGGACTCCATGTTGACATATTTGAAGTATCAACACTCGACCAACCGCTTGTATCTGAGTTTGGATAGCTGTAAAGTTCAACGCCGCTGCCATCATTAATTATAATGCTTGAACTCATTTTATAAGTTGAGAAAGCAATATCCCAAGTTGCTCTCGCTGTGGTGCTTACTACTCCTGTTTTTGTGGAATAAAAAACATCGTTGGCATAGCCTGCCGAATAGCTAAGCGAATCTTTATTTGCAGTTGCCAAAAATCCACTGGCTAAAAATAAAACTATTGATAAAAATTTGATTTTCATTTGTATAAATTTAAATAATTAATAAATATTTGATTATGAATAAATTAAAACCCTAATAAATAAATTTTGATTCAAATTTAGAACACTATTATTTTCTGTGAATTTTTAATCAAATAATTATTTTCGATATTATTATATCAGTAAACAAAAAACAGAAATTCTTTTGTTTTAGAAAATGTTAGCAATTATTTGATGCTATTGTGCCAAAAAATAAAAATGTGAACTTAAATTGAAAATTGAAATGCAGATTAGAAATTATCCTAATGGGGAACCCCGAATGGGAAGAATGGATGATGAAATTTGAAAATGTGTGCTTTCAAATAAAAGTGGATAGAATGTTGAAACACGTGTTAAATGAATTTTTGAATCACTATTATCTATAACAGCAAAGGAGTTAAAATGAGGAAGATATTGTTTGCCAACTTCATTAAAATTAGCTGCTTTAGTGAAACTGTCGTCTTTTTTAATAAAAGTTTTATCGTATTTGGCTAACTCCTTACCAAAAATCCTGTACATGTGGAAATTGATAATAGAATAGAACGCAATATTTGCGAGCGCAAATGATAGCATCAAAACTATAGCCTTCTGTTTAAAACTTAACTTCATTAAATCAAAAATTTCGCTGCAAAAGTAATATTTGTCCTTTATCTTGCAAAAAAATTTATGATATTTAACATATTTACTTTATTTGTAAATAAAAGTGTTTTTATATTTCTAAATGTTTATGCTATTATATTGAAAATAAGGAATATATATACCGAATTATTTTGTTTTGCGTTTTTTCACAATATCAAAAAACTATTATCTTTGCCGCCATCAAGCATAATTTTTTTATAATGAAATACACTTTAGACCACCTCGATAGCTTAAACCTTAATGATTTTCTAATAAATTCAGCAAAGGAATATTCAAACAGACCAGTTCTTGGGTTTGTTGGAGAGAAGCCTATGACTTATTCGGAGTTTTATGATGAAGTAAATAAACTAACCTATCATCTTCATGAACATGGAGTAAAAAAGTTTGATAAAGTGGCAATATGGTCTCAAAACAAACCAAATTGGGCTGTGGCTTTTTTTTCAATTATAAAGTTGGGAGCGGTGGCTGTACCCATTTTACCCGACTTTAGCATTAAAGAAATCAACAATATTCTGAAACATTCAGAAAGTAAAGTTCTCTTTATTTCATCAGCTTTGTATCGTAAGATTGACAAGGAAACTATTGATGCTGTTGCCACAATCATACTTTTGAAAGATTTTACAATGCGAATTTCAACTGACGAAGGATTAGAGAAAGGCGATCAATTTGAGGCTTTTTGCAAGGAACATAGCAAGGATATTTCGCAGTTTCAAAACGAGTTGGTCTGTCCAGATGATTTGGCTTCAATAATTTATACTTCTGGCACAACAGGAAGTTCCAAAGGTGTTATGCTGACTCATAAAAATCTTGTTGCCAATACTATACAAGCAAAAGCAATGTTCGATGTGCGTCCAGAATATAGGCTTGTATCAGTGCTTCCCATGTCGCATACTTTCGAATTTACACTCGGCACTCTTTTAGTAATCATGTCGGGAGCTTCTAATTATTATCTCGAAAAACCCCCAACTGCTCAAGTATTATTGCCAGCTCTAAAATCCATTAGACCTCAAGTAATGCTCACGGTGCCTTTGATAATTGAAAAGATTTACAAAAGTAAAATCAGACCAGAACTCACAGGTACTCCTGTTAAAGCATTTATATACAACAGAATACCTCCGTTGAGAAGATTGATGAATCTGATTGCTGGAAAAAAATTGATGGCGACTTTTGGAGGAGAAATGATATTTTTTGGAGTTGGCGGAGCAAAATTGGATGCTGAAACTGAGAAATTTCTAAAAGAAGCTCATTTCCCATACGCAATTGGCTATGGTCTCACCGAAACTTCACCCTTACTTGCTGGCACTGATGCTAATGGAACTGTCTTAGGAACTATAGGCCCTTGTGCTCTTGGTGTCGACCTTAAAATAATAAATTTGGACAAAGAAACTGGTCTGGGAGAAATTGTAGTCAAAGGACCAAATATTATGAAAGGCTATTACAAAAATGACGAAAAAACCGCCGAGGTTTTTACCCATGATGGTTATTTTAAAACTGGTGATACTGGAGCATTCGATAAAAAAGGAAATCTTTTTGTAAAAGGTAGAATAAAAACAATGATTTTGGGGGCAAGCGGCGAAAATATTTATCCTGAAGAAATTGAAGCTCAGATAAATAGAAGCGATTGGGTTCTGGAATCTTTGGTTTCACAAGTTAAAGGACAACTCGTGGCTCGCATTCATATAAATTATGAAGTGGCAGATAAATATTGGCAAGACGTAAAAGATTCTGCTTCGAAAGCTGAAAAAAATATGGAACAGTTTTTAAATGATTTTAAAAATAATATTAATAAAGAGCTTAATAGATTTTCAAAAATAAGTAGCATAATTGAACAAAAAGATGAGTTTATTAAAACTCCAACAAAAAAAATTAAAAGATTTTTATACGAAGAGGAGGATGAAAAAAATAAATAATGTGCTGATGTTTTAGCATGAAAATATTTTGCCATCTTGTTAGCATAGAATAATTTAATATTTTTTTTAATATTTGTAATATTGGATTTTAATTTTATGTAGATTTGTAAGCACTTTTAGAACAATATTAAGCGTCAGGACATTTTAAAATAATACAGCATGGAAGATGAAGATGTTTCAATGGGAAATACTCCTTTTAAATTTCGTTGGAGAGAAAAAACTATAATGATTGTTGAAGATGTGCGCACAAATCACATGTTGATTGATAGAATATTGAGACGTACTTCTGCTAAATTGTTGTGGGCAATGGATGGCGAAAAAGCTGTAGAAATGGCAAAAGACAATGAAAATATCGATTTGATATTGATGGACATACGCCTGCCAAAAATGAACGGCTATGATGCTACGCGTGAAATTAGAAAATTTAGAAAACAAGTTCCAATTATAGCACAAACTGCTTATGTAATGCCCGAAGAGAAAGGTAAAGTGCTTTCTGTAGGTTGCGATGATTTGATAACCAAACCTATCAAAAAAAATGTACTCCTCGCCGCCGTGAGTAAATTTATTGATAAAGACCGACACCTTGAATTTATTAATAGCTTAGAAAATGACAAATAGAAGCATGAACTTAAAAGAAAAGATAATTTTAATTGTTGAAGATATAGAATCTAATCATCTGTTAATAGAAAAATCTCTCTCAAAAAAAGGATTACAAACCCTCTGGGCCACTGATGGTTTGACTGCTGTAAGTTTATGTTGTGAATTTGATAATATTGACCTCGTTCTAATGGACTTAAGACTTCCGAAAATGGATGGTTATGAAGCTACAAGGCAAATTAGAAAATGTAGAAAGGATTTACCTATCATAGCACAAACTGCTTATGTGATGCCTTATGAAAAAGCTAAAGTACTTGAAGCAGGTTGTAACGATTTAATTACTAAGCCTTTTAGAGCTGATGATATAATTAATATTGTGATGAAATATATTTAGAATATTTTAAGATACTCATAATTAAGAGGGGTTCTAAAAATTGAATTTTTCAAGGCTTACTACTGAGTTCATACCTGAGTTTACTACTGTAAATATAGATGTTGACGATGGAGCGTAACGCAGAAAAAACAAATTTTATAACTACCGATAATTTAATCATCATTTACATTATCAAAATTTTGCTTAATGAAAAACGAAAAAGCTAAACCAAGACTGATATAATTTCCCGACCAATCAACTTCCACCAAATCATCATTTTTGCTTTTATCGACATAGAAACTAGAGAAACCTGTAGAACTTGTTGATGATTTATGAATTTCCTGTGCTTTTAGGAATCTTCGTCCCAATCTTAAGTTAGCATTCAGATGTTTGGAAATTTGCCAATCGAGTCCAACAGCCAAGTGAAGACTAATATTCGTCATGGCAGTTTCTTTATAATCTATATCACTAAGCTTTATATTTCCGCTCATACTACCTGATTCAATGCCAGGTTCAAAAATAGCTATTAAATTTTTCTTATAGTTTATAGAATGACCATAAAACATTATAATGCTAAAATTGAAAAACTTAAGATCCACTTCATTAGAGCCTAAATAATTGTTTGAAGCATGTATGGCGTCCTTTGGAGTAAATGAAAGAAAAAATTCATCGCCAAGCCAGTTTCTTTGGCTATGACCTAAAGCACTGGCCATGGCGAAATAAAGAGTAAAACTCTTTGGGTTATAGCTAAAAGTAAGACTATCATTATTATTCTTATTCCGCCACCAAGTCTCTAAAATTTTTGGCTCATTCAATTTTGTATAATTTTCCATAAAGCCAAAACTGAATCGCCAATTTAATTTAGGAATTTCACCTCCTAAAACTTTTGTTTGTTGATAATTAGAGAAATCAATTATATTTCCATTTTGATATTTTATACTCAAAACATCACTTTTTAAAACATCATAAATTCCATTAGAAGTACTTTGCTGAAATTTTTTGTATTTTATCTCGCTGTCTCCAATTTGAATTTCTTTAGCAAGAATTTTTGATCCATTTTTCATGATAATAGTGTCTTGGGCTCTGCTATTATTAGAAAAAATTAATAACAAACAACTAATTAGTAATGTTTTAATCATAATTCAAAATTTTATGTTATATGATTAACAAAAATAATATAATTTAAATATTATTTATATTATCTTTATAAACTTTTTAGAATCAATAATTTTCTGGATTATGAAAACACTTACATCATTTTTCATCATTTTTTTGATTTCGATTACATTCTGCGAAGCGCAGACATGGATAAAATCAGATAGCCTTTGGATAGATCTCCTACGTAAAGGAAAATTGGATTCGGCACTTATTTTTACTGAAGAATATAAAGCACAAATAAGAGGAAATATTGGCGAAGACAACCTTCAATTTGCAAATGCCGAAAGCTATTTAGCAATATCATATTTCAGCTTTGGAAATTACAAAAAAGCTAAGTATTATTTTTTAAATGAAATTAAAATTAGAGAATCTTTAAAAGCCACCAATGATAGCTATTACATTGATGCTCTTGTAAATACTTCAATAATTTGTCGTAAAGCTGGCAATTACGATGAAGCCCTTGGATGGATAAAAAAAGCCGAGAGTAAAGCTTCTGGATTGTATGGGTCTAAAAATCCCAATTATGCAAATGTACTTTGCAGTTATGCTGCGGTTTATAATGATATGGGAGCAGCCGTAAATGACGCTGTACTATTAAAAAAAGCGAAAAAATATTTTCTTGAAGCAAGCGAAATTTATAAGAATAGTGGTCAAGATTTTTATTACCAAGAAATTGCAAATCGCTCAAATTACGCATGCAACAACAATAATTTAGCTAACTATCCACTTTCTGAATCATTATTCTTGGAAGTGATAGAATATATAGAAAAGAAATTTGGGAACTTAAGCCCCCAGTATGCAGTGGATATTAATAATCTTGGTGTTCTCAATTACAACAGAGCTAATTATAAACAGGCCGAAAAATATTTTTCGGAAGCGGTTAGAATTTTTAAAATCGGAAAGGAAGCTAATAGTACTAATGCAGCTATTTGCATAAATAATCTCGGTGCTTTATATCACGAAATGGGAAATTATGACATCTCCATCAAACTTTTGAAAGAGGCAAATGAATTGTTATTAACGAATTTAGGAAAAAATAATTCATATTATGCATTGACAATGAATAATTTAGCTGCTACTAATTTGGCAAAAGAATATTTTGCTGCTGTAGAATATAAAAATAAAAACCTCCTTTTAGAATGCGGTAAAATGTTGGCATTGGCAGATACGATTTTTGAAGAAAACTGTAGCTTGCCTTATCCAGATGGAAATGCCATAAGATATAATTCTGCATTATGGTACGCCACAATTGGCGATAAAAAAACATGTACCAAAATTATTTCAGACTATACTTATCAAACTGGTTACTCTATGTTTAATGTTAGTTCTCTGATTAATAAGATGAGTTTGACAACTAATTTTGCCAATATTAAAGAATATAATTCTAATAATTTCATTGAACCTGTATTTATTACAATAAAAATTAAGAGCATTCCGATTATTGACATTGAGGATAGCGCCATACAAAAGAATCGACAATATCCAGAATTGTCAACTCAATTACTTCTAAAAGCTATCGTCGGAAATGGTAATAAAGTTAAGAAAGCCTTGGGACCATATAATCCAGAATATGCAAATTTATTATCTGGACTTTCTATTTTATATTATTCTTTGGGCGATGATGCCACAGAGGAAAAAATGAAAATAGAATTGATGGATATTATAATTCACAACACTTTACAGGATTTTAATTTTTTGTCGGAGAGCGAAAAGGAAATGTATTTTGATACTCGAGAATCAAGTATTCATGGGTTTATTGCTTATGCTAATCGTAGGGTTCGCAGAAATCCTTCTATAGCTGGCTATACATATAATTTAGTCATGCAAAATAAAGGCTTGATGCTGAAGTCAAATACTGCTATGCGAATGGCAATTCTCAATAGTAATGACAGCACATTGATTAAAAAATATGACAACTGGATATCGCTACAAAAGAAAATATCAGCTTTATATTCAACGCCAGTGGAATTCAGAAAAGAAGATGTTGGAAAGCTCGAAATTGAGGCAAATAATTTGGAAAAAATTCTTGTTCAAAGTTCACAGGATTTTAATAACTATAGCAAAAGTATTAAAATGAACTGGCAAGATGTTCGCAATAGTTTGAAATCAAACGAAGCTGCGATTGAATTCACTAATTATAAAGTGAAGAAAAAAAATGGTGTTAACACAAATTATTACTGCGCTTTAGTTTTAAAATCAAACTCAAAATTCCCTGAGATGATTCGTGTGTTTGAAGAAAAAGATTTGCTAACAATACTTGGAACTAATGAAGAAAATAATCTGAAATTTATAAATAGCATTTATGGAACCAAAGAATTGAAAGATAATAAATTATATAAATTGATTTGGCTCCCTTTAGAAAAATATTTGAATGGTATTGACAAGGTTTATCTTTCTCCAAGCGGACTGCTAAATAAAATATCATTTGCTTCTATAAGCAATGGCACAAATATTTTTCTTTGCAAAAAATACCATTTGCAAATGGAAAATAGTACTGCTAATATTGTAAAGCAGAGCGCATTAAATCCTAATGACAAGCTTTTAGCATTAGTTTTTGGCGGCATACAGTATGGCGAAAATGCTAATGAAACACAGGTATGGACTTATTTAAAAGGAACTCGTGATGAAGGTGAGGCAGTAAAAAATATTCTTGAGAAGCAGCAAGTTGAAGTAAAATATTTATCTGATTTAAAGGCTACTGAAACCTTTTTAAAGAAAAATGCAAAAAATTTCAATATTCTTCATTTGGCAACACATGGTTTTGTATTTCCAGATCCCAACCAAGTGCGAGTTGCAGATGAAAAACAAACTGTTGAATATGGTAACATTGCTTTTAGAGGTGTTACGAGGGGAGTGGGGGTGAATACTTTTGTAAACAGCCAAAATCCTCTGATGAGGTCTGGATTGGCTTTAGCAGGTGCCAATGATGTGTGGGCAAAATCGAAAATTATTACTGAAGATGATGGGGTTTTAACTGCTCAAGAGGTTACTCAAATAGATATGCGAAAGACAGATTTGGTAGTTTTATCGGCATGTGAAACTGGTTTGGGTGAGATAAAAGGTAGCGAGGGAGTTTATGGCTTGCAAAGAGCATTTAAAATGGCGGGAGTTAAATATATTATTACAAGCCTATGGCAAGTTCCAGATAAAGAAACTGTAGAGTTTATGGAAACGTTTTATTCAAATCTTGTTCAAAATCATGATATTAAACTTGCCTTCTTAAATGCTCAAAACGAATTATCAGAAAAATATGATCCTTATTTCTGGGGAGCATTTGTCCTTATTGAGTAGTCCCAAATTATGAATAAAATATTACTAACCTATTACAATATATTATGTTAAGCAAATTATAAGTGCTAAGAAGTTGATTTGAAAATTAATAAAGTGCGGCGTCAGCACTTTAAACACTGACAAAATGATATGAAAAAGTTAAATTTATGTATTCTCTTATTTTGTTGCTTCTCAGTCTTTTATTCAATTGAAGCAAATGCTCAAAAAGGTGAATTAATCGCCTATATTTATGCCTCACAATTAAATGGAATTGACGATTCTGATATCACTATTTTGGCAGGTGATATTCCAATTCTTATTAAAGGAACAACAAATATTATGGTGCAATATAAGCAAAGTGCAAAGAAATCTAAACCCTTGCCAGCCACAAGAATAAGGGTATTTTACAATGAAGAATCTGGCGTAAAAGTGGCCACGAAAATAGTTTCAGAAGTACTTATGGTTCCAGGTTTCCGACTCGTAAAACCAATTCCAAGATATATTCCAGAAACAGCTATTTCAGGAATTGGTATGGGAAATTTGAGCGATTTGGGTAAAATAAGTAGCTGGGGGTGGTCGGTGATTATGGAAGCAAGAATTTATAAGGGCGTTCGTATTTTTTTTGATGCAAGCAATTATAAATATAAGCAGATATTAGCAGATAAAGGAAGTACACAAGTACCATTGCATATTGGAACTGGCACTTTCATCGATTTGCCAGATGGTGCTAAATATAATACTGAAACTACAATTATGAGATTGGGAATGAAGTACACTTTTTTAAGAGAAAAAGATTTTCAACCATGGATTGGTTTAGGATATGGGTTTAGCCACTGCCTTATTCAGTATAATTCTTTGGATGATAAGCACACTTATGGTGCTGCAGTAGATTATAAATTTCGCTCATCAATACTTTTTGGAGTTGATTATAGGAAATATGGAACTATCACTATTTTCTTTGAAGCAATATCTCCAGTGGCAAATTATTCAATGGATTTGTTCGGCGGAAAGTACAGCACTTTTGATGGAATGACCTATCCAACACCAAGAATTGGCATTGGCTTTAGCGCATTTTAAAATGCTTTAGTAATTATTCTTAAAATGAAACAGAGTTTATATACATATTTGCAAATATATATGATCAGCTTTATTTTCGAATAATCATTCTTATATTTGTAAATCTTAAATGCAAAATATTATGAAAAAACTTAACTTGATTTTCTTTTCCCTTTTAATATCTATGCTATTAGATTCCCAATCTATATTTAAAGTAATTAGCGTAAATGGAAATATTGAAACTACTAAATCTAAGGTTACTCTTCAGCGAGGTGTAGATGTTAATAGCGATGAACGCTTTTCTTTTGGCAAACCCGATGCAAGGGCAGTTTTAATAAATTCAAAACAAGGTCGAGTAATTTTAACATCTCAAAACGGCAAAAATGCCTTTAGCAAAGCTGCTTTTGCTCCTGCTATGAGTGGTGTTAGCTATCGAGGTGTAACAAATAATTTTTCCAATTTAAAAGATTATTTCAATGGGAAAATTTTGATTATAGATAATCTCGATTTGAAAGTAGATACCTCGCTATATCTTATGAACGAACATTCTTTTTTCTTTA
Source organism: Bacteroidetes bacterium CG2_30_33_31 (assembly GCA_001872625.1). Lineage (GTDB taxonomy): Bacteria > Bacteroidota > Bacteroidia > Bacteroidales > UBA1556 > UBA6267. The sequence goes on along the minus strand of MNXP01000026.1, from coordinate 19,722 downwards.
TCAGATACATGTTTAATGGTTTGGAAATCAACAAAAAACTACCATTTAAGAATGATACCTTGATGATTGAAAAGTCAAATTTGTATTCTATTGATGGAAAACAAATTCCAAACCCCGATATTAATGAACTAAAACTTTACTTCTATGTAAGTGGCGACACTAACTCTACAGCTACCTTTATTTCTACATTCGACCCATTTTTTGTTGACAAAGCTCAGATACACGAAGAGGTTCAAATTATTATAGAGTCGATGATAAATAAAAGTTACAATGAAATTTTTGCTGAAATTTTCGATTATCTCACCACAATATATTGTAAAATTGATAAGCTTTATCTCGAGTCTTGGCTAAAAACGGAGTTTGATTTAGAAAAATAATTATGAATAAATATTTCTGCATATTAGCATTTTTATTTATTTCCTTAATTTCTGATGCTCAACTATATAGGCAACATTTAAGCAATTTCACTCCAAAAGATTACGGTCAAAAAAACTCACTTTATACACAAGCAGTTATTGAAGATAAGCAAGGAATTATATATGTTGGAAGTGCTTATGGAATCCTTCAATATGATGGTATTTCATGGCGTACTATTTCTATCGACAACATCAGAATTAGTTCATTGGCCTGTTTAAATAACACTATTTTCGTTGGTGGCCAGAGTGATTTTGGATTTTTAATATTAAATTCTAAAGGAAAATTTGAATATCAATCCTTGGCAAAAACATTACCTCTGAAATATCAAAAATTTTCAGAGATATGGAAAACTCTCGTTTGGAAAGATAAAATTGTTTTCCAATCTGATGAGGCAATATTTATTTATAGCCCTAAAAAACTTCAGATAATTAAACCAAAGACTTCCTTTCATCTGGCTTTTGTTGAAGGTGAAAATCTTTTTGTGAAAGAGCGAAATCTGGGTTTGATGCATTTTGAAGGCGGAGATTTTAAACTTGTGAATAATGGAAATCTCTTTGCTGATTTTGGAGTCTTCGCAATTTTACCACTACAGAATTTGGCTAAACTTGTTGTAACTCAAGAGTTTGGTTTATGGAGTTGGGTAAACAATGATTTTTCGAAAATCACACTACCAAAGGAACTTGAAGAAAAGTTGAGCTCAGCAAAAATTATTGGAGCTAAAGCTTTATTAGATGGAAATTTTGCGCTTTACTCAGAAAAAAATGGAATTTTTATTCTCGATAAGAAATTGGAATTAATAGCAAATTATTCTTTAAGCTCTGGCATGCGTTCATCGGAAGTACGTGATATTGCTCAAGATCACAATGGAAATATTTGGATGGCTACGCAAAAAGGAGTCAACCGCCTTCAATATTCTTCGCCAATTTCCACATTTTCCGAAACATCTGGTTTGCATGGTAATGTTCAAGCCTTAGCAATTTATGGAAAGACATTATTTGTAGGAACTTCCGATGGTTTGTTTGAAAATGTTGAAAATGGCTCAAATTCTATTACAGAAATTTCTCAGATAAAATCTACTGTATGGTCTATGAAAAATACTCAAAAAGATGTCTGGATTGGAACTGAAAATGGAATTTGGATTTATGATGGCAAAAAATATTTGCAATCAAATTCTTCGCAAAGCCTTGCTTTAGCTTACATTCCGGAGCAAGAATGGGTCGTAAGTTCTGGTAAAGATGGAGTTGTCTTTTATGATGCTTTAACCAAAAGGGAAATACTCAAAATCGATAAAATAAAAATTGATGCATACAACATTGCCTATAAAATTTTGAATGATAAAAGCTGCGAAATTTGGTTCGGTTCAAAAACAAGCGGCGTTGAACAGATTCATATCTCAAAAAATTTAAAATATAGTTTCACAAGCTATTATGGTGCTGATGATGGACTCCCAAATGATTGGGTTAGTGCATTGCAAATGGGTAATAATATTGCCTTCAGCACTTCTATAGGTTTATTAAAGTTTGTAAGTGCACAAGAAATTTATAATATGGCAAATGATTCTACTCTGAATATTTCTGATATTCGCGGTTATTTTGATATTTTGAAATTCCCAAAAAATGCCGAAAATAGATCAATCACGGCTTTTTATTTTGGAGATAAAAATTCTTATGCCAATTTAGATTTTTATGTGAATGCAATATCTATGAAAGATAGTATGCCAGATGATTATGATTTTAAAACCATCCAATTAGGACGATTTAATATTATCCAACAAGCTGAAAATGATATATATATAGGAGGAGACGATGGCATGGTAATAATGAGAAATTTAACAAATAATAGATTTCAATATCCTAAACCCAATCTTCTGATTCGAAATATTGTGCTTGGCGACGATACAATTTGGTATGGTGATAAAAGCTATTCTGGCAAAATATTTCTTGTTCCTTATTCCAAGAATAATATTCAAATTGACTTAGCTTCATCCTATTTTGAAAATGGTGTTGGGCCCAGATTTTCATGGAGAATTGAAGGAATTGATAGTAAATTTTCAAATTGGTCTACCAACTCACATATCTTGCTCTTAAATTTAAACGAAGGTGAATACAAAATCCATTTTTTGGCTAAAGATATTCATGATAAAGTTAGCTCTGAAATTGTATTAAATTTTACGGTAATACCTCCATGGTATCGTAGCTTTTGGGCGTATTTAATATACCTAATTCTTGCAGTATTATTTGTATATTTTCTTATTCAAATAAATATTAAAAGGCTTAAAGAAAAGAATAGAAAATTAGAAGAGATTGTGAGAATTCGAACCAAGGAAGTTGTGGAGCAGAAGGAAGAAATCGAAATTCAGAAAAATAAAATTGAAGAGATTTTAAAAAATATTCGTTCGAGTATTTCTTATGCAAGTAGAATTCAGAATGCATTATTGCCAAGCAAAGATTTTATTGAAAAATATTTTATAAATCATTTTATTTTATTTAAGCCGCGCGATGTTGTAAGTGGAGATTTTTATTGGGCAAGCCAGCAGAATGATAAAATTATAATTGCAGCAGCTGATTGCACTGGTCACGGTGTGCCAGGAGCATTTATGAGCATGCTTGGCATGAGTTTATTAAATGAAATTGTGATTAGCAAAGGCATTACCGAGCCTGCCCAAATTTTAAATGTGTTACGAAAGGGAATAATTAGCGCGCTAAAACAAAAAGGAGAAATTGATGAGCAAAAAGACGGAATGGATATATCTTTGATTGCTATTGATTTAAAGCAAAATACTTTGCAATGGGCGGGTGCAAATAATCCACTTTGGGTTGTTCGTAAAACCATTGAGAATATAGAATTTATTGAGTTTAAAGCCGATAAGATGCCTGTTGCAATTCACGAAAAAATGCCTTCTTTTACAAATAATTCTTTAGAATATTTTAAAAAAGATAGAATATTTATGTTTTCAGATGGTTTTGTGGATCAGTTCGGTGGCGAGAAAAACAAAAAATTTATGAAATCTAAGCTCAAAGATTTGATACTTCAAAATTGCCATTTAGATATGCCGAGCTTGAAAACTCTCTTGAACAATGAATTTCAAAATTGGAAAGGGGAGAATAATCAAGTGGATGATGTGGTGATAATTGGAATTGAATTGTAGAAATAGCTAAAAAAAATACGGCCTCTAAATCATTAATTTCAAAAAAAAAGCTTTCAATTTCTTGAAAGCTTTATGCGGTCCGGATGGGACTCGAACCCGTCTGGTCAACCACTGGTTGACGAGATGACAGGCAATATTCTTATGAAAGAGAATTATCATGATTAAATTCTAATATTATTTTTTCGATAGACCTTCTATTCAGTTTTTTTAATCTAAGTTCTTCTATTAAAGCTTCTTTCTTGGTTTCAAATTCCTTGAAATAAATTAATTTCCAAGGACCTTTATCAGAGGTATAACGACTTAAACCATTATTATGTTCAAATAAACGGCGACTTAAATCGGTAGTATAACCTTTATAGAAAACATCAGATTTATCTGATTTTAAAATATATACAAAATATTGCATAATCATTAATTTCAAAAAAAAAGCTTTCAATTTCTTGAAAGCTTTATGCGGTCCGGACGGGACTCGAACCCGCGACCCCCTGCGTGACAGGCAGGTATTCTAACCAGCTGAACTACCGAACCAAAAATCTATGAACTTATTGCTTTTGAAAGCGGTTGCAAATGTAGAACTTTTTTTTATTTACACAAGAAAAAAGACAAGTTTTGGAAAAAAACTACAATTGAAATTTAAGAACAAAAAAAGTGGGTAAGCTACTTACATCGCACCGCATCGACCACCTACCCTTGCTACCTTCCGGTCCTGGGGGAGTTCAGCAGGAGCTGGTCGTATAAGACTTACCCACGGGCAAAAATATAAATATCTTTCAACCAAGCAACATAATTTTATATAATTATGATTCTTTAATTTTTAAACTTCTATAGTGCTTATTCCCAAGGGTCTTTATGCAAATTGGGACACGAATAAATATCAATCTGAGTCATTTCTATTATCTCTGCAAGTAATTGCTTCCTATATAAAGTCTCATCATCGACGCCAAAAATTGTCATTACTTCGGTATAATCATTTAAAGCGTCAGTATTTCTACTTAGCTGTTGATTAATTTCAGCCCGCAGCAGCAAGGCATCTTTTGTAATCTTAATCTTTAAAATATTGTTGATTTTTTCAAGAGCTTGATACGGATTTGCTTGATATGATTTTCTAATATTTTGAATGTTTGAACTCATTTATTATCTTAAATATATTGTTATGCTTTGTCATTAATACTCGACTAAATAGAATGCGAAATTAATAATTTATGTATCTTATTTCTTATTATTATTGGCTATTTATCAATAAATAATACAAATCATAATTTTATAAATTTCAGCCTTTCAATTAGATACCCTCATGAAGCAAAATAAATTACAAAACCTTTGCTTGCTAAGAAAAACCTTGTATTTTTGCACTCCGCTTTTGAAATTTTTTATAGCGGAAAATGATGATCTCGTAGCTCAGCTGGTAGAGCATTTGACTTTTAATCAAAGGGTCTCGAGTTCGAATCTCGACGGGATCACTTAGAGCCATTCTTCATACTGAGAATGGCTTTTTTTAGAACAAAAAAACTGAAATGATATACATCATAAAAAAATAATAAATTAATGTTGAGATAAATATTTTAAATATTATCTTTGTACCAATCAATTAATTAACTAATATTATTAAGGAGAAAATTTATGAAAATTAAAAGTTTATTTTTTATCTTAGCAGTTGTAATAGTTACAGCCTGCTCAAAGGATTTATTGGATATTACTTTCGATGTTCCTTTAAAATCTGACATGAATGTTAACATTGCCAAAGGAGCAAAAGCAAATGGCACATTTGACATTAAAGACACTATTATTTTGACAGACAATGAAGATATTACTAAATATCTCGCCAACATTAAAAAATGGGTTGTTTCTGGTGCATCTGGCACATTTAGTACTTTATCAACCAATTTCAAATTGATTGATTGTGTTATTAACATTTCTTCAGAAGGAAATGTTGCCGAATGGACATTTCAAAACTTAGATATTCAAGAAGGTACTAAAGTTGTTTTTGATAATAGCAACGGTCAGTTTGACAGAGTTAATCTAATGTTGGCTTCCAAGAAACCAATTTATATTTCTTTCTCAGGGACAACAGATCAAACTGGTATTGATTATAAAATGGCTTTGGAATTGTTGACAAAAGTTACAGCAAGTCCATTAAACTAAACTAATTTTTATTTATAAAAAAACACTCGCTTATGTGAGTGTTTTTTTTATAAAACCTTATCCCACAATATTTTTAAAGCTAATAATATTAGCACTAAGCCACCTATAATTTCCGCTTTTTTACCAATTTTATTTCCTAGATGTTTCCCAAACAACATTCCTGTCATTGCCATTAAAAAAGTTGAAATTCCAATTATCAAAGTTGCAAGCATAATATTAACTTGAATAAATGCAAAACTAAAACCAACTGCTAAAGCATCGATACTGGTAGCTATTGCTAAACCAATCATAACTATTGGCTTTAAAGGATTGAAGCTTTTTGTTCTATTTTGATATCTTATGGCGTCCCAAATCATTTTTAATCCTATTAAGGTGAGTAGTATAATAGCCACAAAATAATTGTAATTGATATAAAAATCATTTATTTGATAGCCTATTATCCAGCCAATTATTGGCATTCCCGCTTGGAAAATTGCAAAAATACTTGCTATGATAAATGCTTGTCGAAAACTAATTTTGCTAACTGCTATTCCTGAGGAAACAGAGATTGCAAAAGTGTCGAAAGTTAAGCTCAAAGCAATTAAAATTAGCGCTATAATTTCCATATCTATGCTCCAGCTTTTTTAGCTTTGTAACCACTTAGGGTTAAAATATTGAGAATTTTATCTCTGTGATCTCCTTGAATAATTATTTCGCCATTTTTTGCGTTTCCCCCAGTGCCACAACTTGTTTTAATTATCTTGCTTAAGTTTATCAAATCATCTTCATCGCCGATAAATCCTTTAATAACGCTTGCAATTTTACCGCCTCTTCCTCCTTTTTCTAACCAAATTCTAAGATTTTGTTCTTTAGGATTTACTGTGATTTTTTCAGGTTCATCATTGGTTTTAAAGTTTGGATTTGTGGAATAAACTGTATTGCCACCGTAAATAGTTTTATGTTTTTTGCTCATTATATTTTATTTATGCTTTTTATTGGCACTATAATATTTAGAGATTTCTCCAAAACTTTAATTTTTATTTTTCGTTTTTCTTTAATAGGCTCACCATCAATTTGAAAAGTGGCTTTTTTCTGCTTAATAGTAATTTTCTTTGCAAGGTATCTTGAATAATATTTGCTATTTTCTATTTGCTTAGTCATTAATTTTGTAACAATATCTAAAGCTAATGCTTTTGGGAATGGTTTTAAGATGCATAAATTTATAAATCCGTCTGTCAACGAAGCGCTTGGAGCTATATAAACATTATTTCCAAATTGTGAGGAGTTTGCAGCTGTAATCATGGCAGAATCTACTACAATTTTTTTACCATCAATTTTAATCTCGTAAGTAGATGATTTATATTTTATAAACTCTTCTAATATAAGCTTAGCATAAGCAATAGGTCCTCTTATTTTGCTAAATTGAAATTTTGATGAAATTATAGCATCGAATCCTACACCTGTAACATTTGCTGCATAAGTGTTTTTACCAATTTTCATCATATCAATAGCCATAACTTGACCATGAATTATATTTTTGATTGACCAAAATGGCAGCATTGATATTCCTAAATGTCGCGCTAAACCATTGCCTGAGCCAGTAGGAATAATGCCAAGAGGCATTCCAGATAGCCCAATGCCATTCACAACTTCGTTCACAGTGCCATCACCTCCCGCCACTACTATCGCGTCTATTCTTTCAGAAGAATTAATAGCTTCTCTGCATAGTTCTGTTGCATGTCCAGCGTATTCTGTTTTTTTAATTGTTAATATTATATCGCTATCTTTTAAATAGTTATCAATTCTTTGGTCGAGTTTTGGAAACAATCCAGGCCCAGATTTAGGGTTGATGATAAATAAAATATTTCTGGTTTTTGTTTTCAAATTCATTAAAATTTATAATCTGTTTTCCTTTGCTGAAGACTGCAAATCTACAAATTTGATTGGATAAAAGGATTAAAATATTTCAATTTTATCGTGTTTGAATTTCTATTTTATATGAATCAGCATCAAACCATCGCGAATTGGAAGCATCAAGTTTACAACTCTCATATCGTTATTTACAAATTCGTTAAAATCTTGAATTGCAAGAGTTTCCTTGTCATATTTAATTTTATTGCTGAGCACTTTTCCGCTCCACAATACATTGTCGGCTACGATAAAACTATCCTTTTTCATTATTTTTAGCAGCATTTTAAAATAATTGAGGTAGTTTTGTTTGTCGGCATCAATAAATACAAAGTCAGGTACAAAATTTAAATTTTCTAATATTTGCAGTGCATCACCAATATGTAAAATAATTCTATTTGTAAATCCTGCATTTTCAATATTTTTATTTATTGTATCTTCAAATTCAACATTATTTTCAATTGTATGAATTATGGTGGATTCGTCGGTCATTTCTGCCATGGCTATAGCCGAATAAGCTGTAAAAGTTCCAATTTCCAAAATTATTTTTGACTTTTTAATGTTAGCCAGCATTCCCAAAAAATATGCTTGTGGCTGACCTGAAAGCATTCTTGGATAAACTGTCTCAAGGTAAGTTTTCCTTCTGATATCTTTTAGAACGTCGGATTCTCTAAGGCTATGATTTTGTGAATATTCATCAATATTTTCTTCAACAATTTTCATATTTTAAGACTTAGTATAAATTAGTTTTGTGAGTTGTGAATTATCGAAAATTTCATTGGCAACTTCAATTAATTCTTCGGAGGTAATTGCTTCAATTTTTGAATATATTGATTCTAAACTTTCAACGCTATCATAAGAAATTATACTCTTACCCATGGATATTAACTCATTAATATTGTTGTCGTTACTGATCGCAATTTGCCCTTTAATCTGTTGTTTTGCGGTATGAAGTTGAAAAGTTCCCAGTTTATTATTCCTAAGTTTAGAAAGTTCTTTTAACACAAGGTTAATAGTTTTTTCCAAATAATCGAAATCTGTTCCAAGATATATAGAAACAATTCCTGAATCGGAATAGACAGTATAATTTGATTCTAAATTATAGCAGAACCCGTATTTTTCTCTAATGCCAAGATTTAGGCGTGAGTTTAACCCTGGACCACCGAGGATATTATTCAGCAAAAACAAAATACTTCTTTTATCGTCCATCGAATTATAAGCTTTATTTGCAATAATACAATGTGCCTGATGCTGAGCTTTTTTTCTAATTATAGTTCTTGGAATGTAAATTTCTGGCGGCTTTCTAACAATCGTTCTTTTATAAGTTTGAATCTCTGAAAAGTATTTAATGCATTGATTTATAACTATATTGAAATCATAATCACCTACCGAACAAATTACTATTTGGTCAGTATGATAAGTTCTTTTTATAAATTTAAAAATATTAGATCGCTTTAAATTTGTAACACTTTCTTTAGTGCCAAGTATATTTCTTCCTAAAGAATTTCCCTCAAAGACTATATCTTCAATTTCGTCAAAAATTTCTTCGGAAGGATTATCGCGGTATGAGTTAATTTCGTCAATTATTACATCTTTTTCCTTTTCTATTTCTTTTTGTGGAAAAGTAGAATTAATGCTTATATCAGCAAAAAGTTCGATAGTTCTTTGCAGATGTTCTTTTAAAAATGAGGCATAAAGACAGGTTTCCTCTTTGGTGGTATATGCGTTCATATCTGCGCCAACACTATCTAATCTATTAAGAATATGAAAAGATTTTCTTTTTTTTGTTCCTTTAAAGATAGTATGTTCTATGAAATGAGCCACGCCTTGTTCGGAATCTAATTCATCGCGCGATCCAGTGTTTATGATAATTCCAAAATGTGCAACAGGACTTTTTACCCTTTGATGGATAATTCTAATTCCATTATCGAAATCATGTCGCTGGTATTGCATAGAAGGTGTTTAAAGGTTGGCTAATAGTTTTAAAATAATAGATGAGAATAAAAAACGATTTTAATAAAAATTAAATAACTCAGCGCACAATTGATTTATATTCAATTATTTAATCTCTTTTATAAGTTTAGAATTATAGTCGTTTTTGATAAAATTTACGAGTTGTTCGTAAGCCAATCTTTTGGCAATAATCTTTTTATCTTTATCGAGCAAATATATTGTAGGCGTGCTAATGACGTCATAAAGATCGTGATAGTTTTCTGTTGCCGAGCGCGTTCCATTAACGTTTATCCAATCTCTTATCTGGAAATTATTTATAAAAGTTTTCCATTTTATAAGATTTGTATCGCTACAAATAGAAAAAATTTCCACTCCATATTTGTCTTTATTTTCCTTCATCCAATCTCTTAAAAGTGGTATTTCTTGTCGACAATGACCACAATCGGGATCCCAAAAAAGTAGAATAGTGTATTTTGATTTAATTGAAAGCATTGAAGCAAGATTATTGTTTGTGTCAATCATAACCATATTTGGTGCGGGTTTTCCTAAAAGCAGTTTATTAAGAACATCAGCTCTTTCAATAATATTTTTCAACACAGTTTCATTTACCCAATAAGCTTCGCCAGTTTTATAATAAGTATTTACAAGGTGAACAAATACAGCATCTAAGCCCATTATTTGAGAGGTTTCAGTTTCATAGGTGAAGTACCAAATGCAATATTTATATGTTTCTTTATTTGATTTGGAGGCAGCAATTATTCTATCAGCTTCTTTTATAAGAGTGTCTGCTTGTTGCAATAGTACCTTGGTGAAATATTTTGTAAGTTTTGTAGCATAAATTGGTGTGCGCAAAACTCGCTCATCAGCAAAGTTAAAATCGTCGAAAAAATGAGCTTTGTAATATTGATAAATATATGCTGAATCGGTCTCTCCCTTGTCATTTTTAGGCAAAATAGTTGGAATTTCGGGTTCCTTTGATGCTTTTAAAATTGTCGTCAAAAAGCTATTTGGCTTTTCGCCCATAATTTTTAATTTATATGCTAAAACATCTTCATTCAATAGATTCAGTTTGCCATTTAATTCTTTTTTCGAAATTGAATCAGTCTTATCTTTATAGCTTTCCTCAATGGATTTTTTATCTATTTCCTTACTGCTCAAAAATTTAAGATAGCTGTAAAAATCCTCATTATCAATAGATCCTTTAATTTTCATGCTATTAACAAAATCTTCATTTGTGGTTCTTAGGGAGAAGTTTTGCTCTTTATCAACAATCATTTCAAAGTATTTTCTGTCTTTGGTTACACACATATAAATTCCACCTTCAAGAGGCGTTTTGCCTTCAAAAGAAAAATTTCCATTGTGAATATAAGCGGTATCTTTTATTTGGTTTGTTTTTCCATAATAGTTAACCAAATAAAGCAATGAATCTGGATATTTATCAATGGTAATTTTAATATTGAATCCATTTTTTTGAGCCTCTATATTGCTGTTGAACAGAAATAAACTTATAAAAAGACAAACAGAAATTTTGTAAATATTCATAATAATTAATTGATTTTATGATTGTTAAAAATAATAGCTATTAAAAAACTCAAATTGGACATTCATTATTTTTATAAGTTTAAATATCCTCTTCTACTTTAGTATTAAAAATCGTTAAATGAATTTTGTTGAGAGCTTTAGTAATTCTTTCGCCCCAATGCGTTTCAAATAATCTTTTACATTCTGAGACAGCATTCTCTTTGGCAGATAATTTTGGGTCTTGAAATAACAAAATAAAATCTTTCATATCTTGATATATATCTGCAAGATTATCTGCCAAACTTTCTTTTATCATGTCATTATTCAAATCTACAAACCAATATTTGTCTTCTTCTCCAAATTTACTTTCAATGGCAAAAAATATCTCTTGCCAACTTTCTGCTGTAACAAACCTCTGATTTACTGATTCATCACTAACTTCTATCGCAGGCAACAAAGCCCCTTTTAAATATAATAGCGGCAATACTTTCTGATAATAACTCAAAATATCAATATTCACTTTGCTATCTAATGATTCTGTAAAAAGGCAAAAATCATTGGCTACCAGAACCATATCTAAAACCTGTTTCGACTGAATTATGCTTAAATTATCTTTCATAAAATTGATAAATATTTGCAAAAATATCAAAAATCATAATCTTATATTGTTTAAATAGGTTAAATATGTAAATTACTGATTGAAATTTTTCTATTTAAATTTGTTGATTTAATTCTCATTTGGTACAAAAAAGAAATTCTGAGTGTTGTGGGAAGAGCTATTAAAGGTTAATAAAGTTTTGCCATTGAAAATCTTAGTTTGGTAGTTCAATGTTTTCATTAAATCAAAACACTTTTGTCTGTTTTTATTTTTCCACAGCTCACAATATATTAATGGTTTGTGTTTTTCTATTAAATTCTTTCCCCCAAGAAGAACAAAATATTCAAAATTTTCAACATCAATTTTAATAGCAACTATTTTTTTATCGGTATCTTCAAGAAACTTAAGTTTATCTAGCTCTTGAACCTTGATTATATGCCTCTGACCTTCATTTAATTCTTCAATAGAATGGTGTACTATATGACTCAGGCCATGCATTCTAACATTATCAACTATAGGCATAATGATTTCGGCATCGCCAGTAAAATTTCCTAAAGCGTAGTCGCATGCTATCACATTTTGTAAATTATAAATTTTTATAATTTTTTGTAAGTTAATTAAATTTATTGGCAAGGGCTCGAAGGAATAAACTGTTGAGCTTGGATTGTATTTAGCTAAATAATAGGTCATTACACCAATATTAGCTCCAATATCCAGCAAAATTCCTTCTTTTTTAATTTTCTTCAAGAAGAATAAAAAATCCTTCTCATTTTTATTGAACTTTAAAAGTTTTATGGTAAAAATGGAAAAAATCATTAGGTATCTTTCCATTCCTAAAACTCTTTGAAGGATTTTTTTTATAAATAATTTCATGATAAATTAGTAAAACCAAAAGGCCGAATCGAATGACCGGCCTTTAATAAGTGTTGGAAAAAATTGTTAGAGTACATGAATTGCTTTCACAATTTCAGACCCTTGATTTATTGCATCAATATTCATTGGTATCATGTGATAATGACGTTCAGGAAGAGATTTTTTAAGCCCTTTCTCTATGTTTTCTAAATTGATGATAGGTTTTAATTTCAGAAAAGCTCCCAATACCACCATGTTGAAAGTCTTTGAGGCTTTCATGATAGCAGCTTGTTTGGCTGCTTCAACTTGATAAATATTGATATCGGTTCTTGAAGGATGTCTGGAAATACCGTTAGGGTCGTAAATAAGCATGCCCCCAGGTTTTACAGTGCTTTCAAACTTATCCATAGATTGTTGGTTCAGAATAATTGCAGTATCGTACTTATTTAAAATTGGCGAGCTTATTCTGTCGTCGCTAATTATAACAGTAACGTTGGCAGTACCACCACGCATTTCAGGGCCATAAGAAGGCATCCAACTAACTTCCTGATTTTGCATAATGCCCGAATAGGCCATTATTTTACCCATTGACAGAACTCCTTGTCCACCAAAACCAGCTATAATAATTTCTTCAGTCATAATTTTCGAATTTATTTAGTTATTAATTGGCCATCTACTTTAATATCGCCCAATGGAAAAAATGGAAACATATTGTCTTCCATCCAAATATTTGCTTCATTGGGACGCATTTTCCAGCCTGAATTACAATTAGAAACAATCTCAATAAAACATACCCCAACATTTTCTTTGGACAATTCGAAAGCTTTTCTAATTGCTTTTTTAGTCTTACGAACATTTGCTGGCTTATGTACTGCTTGACGTGTAACATAATAAGTACCTGGCAATTGTGCTATAAGTTCGGTCATTTTTAAAGGGTGTCCCATTTCTTTAACATCTCTGCCATAAGGAGAAGTTGCGGTTTTCATATTGGGAAGTGTAGTAGGTGCCATTTGACCACCAGTCATACCATAGATTCCATTGTTGATAAATATCATCACAATATTTTCACCGCGGTTGCATGCATGAATAGTTTCTGCTGTTCCTATGGCAGCAAGGTCTCCATCACCTTGATAGCTAAATACATATTTATCTGGCCAAAGTCTTTTAACAGCTGTGGCAAGTGCTGGCGCTCTTCCATGTGAGGCTTCTTGCATGTCGATATTCATAAACTCGTATGCTAATACTGAGCAACCAACGGGAGCAATGCCGATGGTATCTTCTTGAATTCCCATTTCATCGATGACTTCCATAATGATTCGATGAGCTGTGCCATGTCCACAGCCAGGACAATAGCTTAAAGCATTATCTGTCATCAATTTAGTTTTAGTATAAACTAAATTTTCGGGTTTTATCATTTCTATATTCATAATTTCCCTATTAAATTTTAAATACATTTTTTACAACTGCCAAAACTTCGTCGGGTGCTGGCAACATACCTCCAGTGCGACCATAAAATTCAACTGGAACTCTACCGTTTACAGCTAATCTTACGTCTTCAACCATTTGTCCTGCACTCATTTCTAATGTTAGAAATCCCTTTACTTTCTCAGCATAAGTGCTTATTGGAATCTTTGGGAAAGGAAATAATGTAATAGGTCTAATAAGCCCTAATTTTATTCCTTCTGCTCTGGCCAGTTGAAGGGTTTTCTGTGCTGTGCGCGATGCCAAACCGTAAGCTACAATAATATATTCGGCGTCGTCGCATTTTATTTCCTCATATCTAACTTCATTTTTCTCAATTTCTTTGTATTTTGCCTGAAGATGATTATTGTGCGCTTCCAATTTTTCAGGAATCAAATGCAATGAGGTTACAATGTGACGTTCTTGGTTGAACAGTCTTCCGTTTGTTGCCCAAGGTTTTTTCTTGCGAATCTCTTCAAGAGTCCATCTTGGTTGTTGAGGAAATAACTCAACTTTTTCCATCATCTGCCCAATGGCTCCATCGGAAAGTAACATTGCTGGATTATTGTATTTATTTGCCAATTCTAAGGCAAGCTTTACAAAGTCAGAACATTCTTGTACTGATGATGGTGCTAAAACTATAAGACGGTAATCGCCATGTCCACCACCTTTTACAGCTTGAAAATAATCAGACTGTGCTGCTTGTATATCGCCCAATCCAGGACCTCCTCTAACAACATTAATTATTAGACATGGCAATTCAGCTGCAGCAATATAAGAAATTCCTTCTTGCATCAAGCTTATACCTGGTGATGATGATGATGTCAAAACGTTTTTACCTGAAGCTGCACCACCATAAACCATATTTATTGATGCTACTTCGCTTTCTGCTTGAAGTACAACCATGCCAGTTCTAATAGCAGGTCTTTCTTTTTGCAAATGTTCCATTACTTCCGATTGAGGTGTGATAGGATATCCGAAATAACCGTCGAATCCTGCCCGGATGGCTGCTTCAGCCATGGCCTCATTACCTTTCATTAATCTTAACTCTTTCATTTTAAGCTTTCTATGTTAATAATTACTTAAAAACTAAACTTTAACTCTATAAACTGTAATTACCCCATCAGGGCATACTACAGCGCAATTGGTGCATCCTGTGCAATCTTCACCTACAAGATTCATGTAGTTGTATCCTTTACTATTTACTTTTGCCGACATCGCAATGACGTTGGTTGGACAAACAGGAATACAAACTTCGCAGCCTTTGCACGTCTCTGTGTCAACTACTATAGTTCCTTTAACTTTTGCCATATTTGTATAATTTAAATAATGTTATAATATTAATTTGAATGATTCTTATTGAACCATTTTAACCTCTTTTCTAAAACTGGAAATTGCTCTCTTTTGACTAATGACACGCATGCTCTGATACCTTCAATTCTTTCGCTTCCAGTGATGGCCAACGAAATAGCTGATATTCCATAAAAAATAAGCTCCGATAGTAATTCGCTTCCTGAAAGTCCTGGGTAGGAAAATGTGAAATAAAAGCCGTCGGCAATTGGTTTTTCTTCGTCCATGTCGTAAACAATTTTAAATCCATTTTCAATAAACATTTTTTTCATAATTTGTGCTTTACGTCCATATTCTTTAACTTCCTCAACAAAATTAAGTTGGCCTGAATTGGCGGCTTTTAATATTGCTGCTAAAGCATATTGTGCACTATGTGCTGTGCCTGAGCTTAGTGCGTAAACTGTTCCAAATATCATGGAATGACCAAAATTTTCAGATACATAATACTCCAATAAATCTGGAAATTCTTTCTTGTATAAAGCGTTGGAAATAATCATCATGCCGATTCTTTGCCCAGCATAACTGAACACTTTTGAACTCGAAATGAATAATATATAATTTTCGGTATAATTTGCCACTGATGGTTGGTATGGTGGCTTGCCCGCTTGTGAAAAATCTTGACGGAAGTCCATGCCAAAATATGCTAAATCTTCCATCACAATAATATCATATTTATTAGCTAAATCGCCAATAATTTGAAGTTCTTTATCGGTCAAACATATCCAAGAAGGATTGTTGGGATTGGAATATATTACTGATGAGATATCTCCTTTTGAGAAATAGCTTTCTAACTTATCTTTCAATTTATCTCCTCTATAATTATAAACATCGAAAGATTCCCATTGAAGGCCAATGACTTTCATTTGCTGTTTGTGTACAGGAAATCCCGGATCCATAAAAAGGGTTTTATTTCGTCCTTTATGAATTCTATTGAGTGTAATAAAAGAGGCGTAACTTCCTTGCATAGAGCCAACTGTAGGCAGGCAACATTCTGGCAGAACATCTATATTCAGAAAGTTTTTTACAAATAATGATATTTCAGATTTAAGTGTTGGTATTCCAAAAATGTCGGGGTAAATTGCAGCAACACCATTTTTCAATGCTGCTATTTCAGCTTCTACTCCTACTTGCGAGGGAGGAAGTCCTGGAACTCCCATTTCCATTCTAATAAATTTCTCTCCGCTGGCTTTTTCAATAGTATCGACAAGTTTCTTAATTTCTCTAATTGTGGCAGTACCAACATTATTAAGTTTGTTTTCCTTTATCTTTTGGAGTACAATTTCATGATTTATAGGCGTTTCGCTCATAACAATGTTTGAATTATTCAGGCGTCAAATATCTGAATAATTTTTCATCAAACAAAATTGTTTTGTTAATATTGAATGGTTATAAATAGCGATTTCGGATTCTAATACTTGTAATTGCTTAAAATATTGAGATTCTTTACTTTGGTTCAGAATGAAAATGATATAATAATCTTCAGGCATTAGGAGACTTTTTGATTTGGAATTGAAGAATATTAGAGTCTAATATTTTTATTTTATCAAATATTAATGTTTCTAATAACAGAAAATGATTTATAAAATTAATTTTGAATTGATTTTATAAATCATTAGAATCTTGAAAAAAAGACTTTATCTAACTCATTTAATCATAGTAATAATTATTGTCATCGCCGGAACCGTCGGCGTGAGGATGCCTTTTTAACATTAAAATATTGATTTTTTCCAAGATTATTTCATTCATTTCTTTAGATTTGTCTATATTCTCTTGAGTTTCTTTCACCTTATATTTTGTTGAAACATCTGAAAAATTTCTAGGTTGATAACCACAATAGTTAAGTTCCCATTCATCAACGCCTTCTCTTTTTGTTTTGTAAAAATATATCCACCCGCTATCTTTACCATCGTTAAGCCATCTTTTTTCAATGAATAAAAGGCTGTCTTTTTCAAAGTCAAAGTCGTCATCAAAAAGTAATGATTTTACTATAACTTCTTGATTTATATACTTTTTTGGAAGGTATTCGATAAGCTTATTTTGTTCCAAAGAATTATATAAAAATGCAATGTTTATAGGGTCTTTAGCCAATTCATTCCAGATAGAAGTATCTATTTTTAATCCATTTTTTTGCATAAGTGTAAATACTTCGGTTCTGATAGTATAATTTTTCAAGCTTTTAAATTTCATAAGAAATTCATTTACTTTTTTATTTTTTGCAAAAGGAATCAAAATAGTAGCATAATTTACAAGTAGCTCATTATTTTCGTATTTAAATCTATTTGAATTGTTGTTGTAGGAGTAATAGGTTTCTCCGCTGGAGATTCCTTGCTTATTTTGTTCAAAACTAATTTGCTCTTTTAATACTATTTTGGCTTCTCTAAGTAATTGATTTAAATTTCCCTTATAAACTTTTGGGTTGATATAATTACTATCAACCATAAATGCCAATGAACCTATAATTCCATCGCGATATTTACTTATAAAAGTGTAATTTAATAGTTCTGGAAAAGCTGTGGTTTTGTCTTTAAATTTATATAAGGAGTAATTTAATGGATAAAAAATACGGAAATTATCGTAATCATTTCCGCTAATTGGAATATCGAAGTCTAATAATTTTAGATATTCTTTCATTGCATTTTTGGTTCCTTTTTGAGCTAAAGCATTCAAAATTTCAATCTGATACATTGCCGTATCGCTATAGTTTTTATACAGTTTTGAAATATAATCTATTGATTCATAATTTTTTATATTTATAAGCTTTCCTATCAATTCCTTTTTTACTTGAATGCGGTTGGCTGGGAATTTATAATTGTCGATAGTAATTTTAAGCGAATCTATATCCTTCGCTTTAAAAGTTATTTTGCCGATAGATTCAAAGGCTGTTTCTTTCGCTAAACTGTCGGTTCCGTAAATCGATTTAAAAAATAATGAAGCTTTATCTTCAAAAATTGACCGACCAAGCACGGTATCCAAGGGAGTAATGGTTTTGAAGAAATTTTCTACAAATTTTGACTTGTGTTCGGTGGTGTCAGTCAATGCCTTAACTCTTATAAGCAATCCATTTTTAAGAATATATTTTGCTATTATTGCCCTCGAAGATCCAGTGTCGTTAAAGCTAACATACAATACATTATTTCCATTTTCAACTTCTTTGTGCGTATTTTTAACCTTCAAATAATTGCTGCTAGCATGGTCATTAGAAACTGACTTTATTTCCTTATTCCACAGAGAATCAATGTTTTCATAATTTTCATAGTCATGAAATTTGCTTGTTCTTATTTGAATTTTTTCAAAAGTCTCCGAACAATATTGCGTTGTATTAACATCTTCTTTAAAATCAGTATTCTTGGTTTTGTTTTTTTCTCTTCTTTTTTTATACGCCTTTTTTACAGTGTAAGTAATATCCTCAGGGTTTAAATAGTTAGAATTTACTTTAATAAATGCGGAAGAATCAGTTTTAATGGCAAAATCAAATGTGTAGTCGAAATCTTGAACCTTAAATGAACTAAAAAATCTGTTAGTTTTTTGGTAGTTCTTTGTGGTAGCCGACATCAAATAATAGAATGGCCCATTAATAACAACTTTAATAGCAAGATAGCTGCTGTCCTTTGTTCTTCCAAAAGCTAATGCTGTTGGATATTTGGCATCTTTTACTATTTCTGCAATTACTGTGTCGAGCTTTAAGCCCAGAAAATATTGCTCTGCAATTCTCTTACTTTCAAAATTATCTTCTTCAATAAATGACCAATCATAGAGCGCATTTCGGCTCAAATAATAATATGATGAATCTTGTAAATTAAATGCTTCAAGGGCGGGTTCTCCGTACAAAGATGAAACTTTATTGTTGTAAGTAATGCTATAATAATCAGGTACATCGATGCTAAAATCTTTATGAATTGTACTGATATTTTTCCATTCTTTTGTTGGCATTTTCAATTTTATCGATTCAAAAAACTTTGAACCTTCATCTTTAACAAAGTTGTCCTTGCCGCCCATTTTAAAAATGATAATATGTAGCGGAGTAATATAAATCTTATAACGCTGATAATCACCAGTTTTAGTTTTATTTAATATGTCAAAACCATCAAAATATTTTTCTTTGAAGAAGGTCTTAGATTCTATTTTCCCAGGAATATTTTCGAAAAGCAAACTATCAAGTTTTTGTATATATTTCTCTCGTGAAATCCCTTTTAAAATTCCATAAGTTGAAATTTGTTTAATAGTGAAATGAGAACCGTTAGTTAGCTCAGGGCCAAAGAAGTGACGTTGAGAAGAAGAATAAGGTGTTTCATAAATTTTAACAGGCGCCACAAGATTAAACATTTCCGATTTGAATGGAAAAGATGTAGAAGGAGGAAGCTTTTTTCTATCAAAAATTTCCCTTTGCTCCCTT
>MNXP01000045.1 GCA_001872625.1 Bacteroidetes bacterium CG2_30_33_31 | reverse complement strand
CCACACCGCTGCCATTCATCGAAGGCGATGAGGTGGGCGTTTCGGTGCAGTTGGTGGTGATGTTGAGCCGAGTGCATAGTTGCGCACAGTTTGAGGCGGGCAATGTAACCTTGCCCGAGGGTGAGCTTGAGTGCCTTGCCGATTTGCAAACCGCCTCCCCTAACCTCCCCGAACCCGACCTTTATTTTTATCATAGCAACCACCTCGGCAGCTCCTCTTGGATAACCGACGCCTCCGGTGCTGTAAATCAGCACCTGCAATATCTTCCTCCCGATAGCTATCGGGACGGCGAAGACTATATCTACCAAACAAATTCTTCATGGAATGTTCCTTATACTTTCTCCGGCAAAGAGAAAGACTCGGAGACTGGGTATAGCTACTTTGGGGTGAGGTATTATGATTCGGATTTGAGTGTGTGGCTGAGCGTGGATCCTATGGCACACCTTAGAGAATGGGTGTCACCGTACAATTACTGTCAGAATAATCCTGTTGGTAGAGTAGATCCTACTGGTGCATTAGACTGGATACCTGAAGTTGAAGAAACTAAAAACTCAAAAGGAGAAGTTACGTCAGGAAAATTAGTTCTTAAAGCTGAATATGGAGATAATGAAAAAACTTTAGCAAAATTTCTTAAAGTAGATATGTCGAAAGCAAAAGAATTATTCGGTTCCATGAAGAATGGGAAAGTGACACCGACAGATGATATTTCCGGTGTTTCCGAAATAAATGCTGCTATTAATGATTATATTAAAAACCCAGATAATTATAGTAGTTTCAAGTTTGGAAATTGGACGCCAACAAATTATAATTGTTGGGAATCCGCTATTTCAATTTCTCAAGAAAGGGTTCCTGATTTTAATACATCAATGGGTAGAGACGAATTTAGAAAGCAGATATTGGCAAATTATACAGATGTCACTGATAATCCAAATGAATATAAATTTGGAGTTACTGTCGTTAGGTTTGCAGAAAAACATTGGAGTCTTTTTCATGGTAGTTACAGTGTAACGACACATGCTGCTCTTTATCTAGGCGCATCAAAAAATGGCACACAGTATTTCTGGAGTAAAAATGGAAATAGCAGTATTCCTGGGGTTTTTACATTAGAATGGTTAAAGAGTGAATATGGACAGGTTGAAGGTTATCGAGCAAAATTGGGTGGTGGTTATTATAATTTAAAATAAGGTGATATGAAAATCATTAAATGGATATTAAGTATATTTTTTTTCATTCTAATTACTATTGAATTATATCTAACAGTATTCAAACAAATACCATTAAATAAAATGAGTGTATTGCTCCTATTAGTGCTTATAACTGTTTTTCAACTTAGGCACAAGGTGTCTTGGTATATTGCAATAGCAGTTTTTGTTTATGGTATTTTTAGTATTATCTTTTATGGTATAAATTCGTCAGAGTCAATTTTAATGGAATTTACTTCACCGTTAAGTTATCTACTATTTTCTGATGTCTCAGTAAAACAATTAAAAATATTCATTGAAATAATACCAGACTATTTTTACCTAATTTCTTTAATAGTATTTTTCACGAAACCCGTTCGCCGGTATTATGGTGTTTTAAAACAATAATTAGAATTTAGTGCAGTTGATCAATTATCCAAAGCCCCGAACATCGGGGCTTTTGCTTTTTATATCTTGTACAAACTCAAGCAGTTCGATGAGTTCTTTATCAGTAAGATTTTCTTTGTCAGATTTATCGTAAATAGAGAGCAAATACACCGTTTCATCAGCAATAACAATGTTTGTGATAATCCTTGCCCCGCCAGATTTTCCCTTGCCTTTTGAAGCGATTGAGAGTCGGATTTTATAGCAATTTCTTCCCAAAGAAGTTCCTTGTATAGGGTTTTCTTCCAAACTCTCATATAAAATTGCTAAATCAGTTTATAAGGAATGATATTTTTTAGCTAACTTTTTTATACCAAAGCTTCGCAGGTCAAAGAGTTATTTACCGTTTTATTCCAACACCTGCACTCTTGTCTTAACAATTGCAGAATTCTGTCATAAGATTGGGGAGTAGTATACTTTTCGATTAAATCTGATTTTATGACTTCAGCACATCAAAATTAAATTATCCCAATTCACTTAAATCTTCTTGCAAAAAAAAAAGTCAACCTAAATTAGTTGACTTTTTTTAATAATTTTTTGATAAGATTATCTCTTAACAAACTTGCGAACGGCAATTGATGAGCCAAAATTCATTTGAATATAATATAATCCAGCAGATAGATTTTCAGTGTTTAATTGAAAATTCTTATCATTCACATTAAAATTGGCAACAACAGAACCATTAATATTCAATATTTTAGCGGTTTTCATGGTTTTTGTTGTTGAAATATTTAATACCTCTGAGGCTGGGTTTGGAAATAATCTGATATTAGCGTCATCATTGATATCTTTAATTCCAACGGTTGATATTTTTTCTAATTTCACATCGTCAATATATAAACGAACATTCCCAACTGAATATAGATCATAACCGTAGAAATCCATAGCTCCAATTTGATCAAGACCAGTATTTCCATTACCATCAAGACTCCAAGGCCATGAAAAAACTGTATCTGCATCAAGTAACATATAAGCAAAATCGTATGTCAAATCAACACTATATTTAATGTTGTGCCATGTATCAAAAGTAAAAGCTAAAACAGCTGTATCATTGCCACCAACAAAAAGGTGGAATGTGCTATCATGAGGCAAAGCATAAACTTCATTGCTCCATTCGCTTGATCCACCAGCAAATTTATGAAGAACATTGAAATATGCTACACTATCCGTTGGCACATAAATCTTAAAGCTAAGTTCGTATTTTCCATTAGCAGAATCGCCTAATAACCATACTTGGTCATTGTCCTTGCTAATCATCAAAGAATTAGTTCCGCTGGCTGCATGCACATTGCTAATCTTACCATCTTCGATCGAGCCTGGCAGATTACTCCAAGTTGTCCAGTTAGCTGAATCTGATTGAGCCATGTAGTTACCAACGGTATAACTATCGAAGTTATTCGACTTAACCACTTGAGCATTAATAATTGCAGCAGTAAATAATGCTGACATTAAAAGTAGAATTTTTTTCATAATTTTAAATTTTGGTTTGTTAAAATTGTTATTTGGATTATTAATAAAGTGCAAATCTACAAAAACATTTTTGAAATACCTTAACTTATTTCAATAATTAAATTTTAAATTTAATTATTGAAAATGGAATAGGTATAAAAATTTGCTTGATAGCATTATGGTTTTTGGCTAAAATTTATCTGCTTTGGCTGGAAAAAATTTTAAATATGTCTTTATGTCAGTGGTAAAAAATATATTGTCATAATTTCAACAAGCTTACAAAATGCACTTTTTTTTAAATCTAATTATCACTCTTTAGTTATTGTAATTCAATAGGTTAAAGGAGAAATAATTACAATGTTTAATTATAAGAAAATTAAATTTTAAACTTCCAATATTCATCATAAATTTATAAAATCCTTTGGCATAAACATTGACAAACCGAAAACTCGAAATTCAGAAATTAAGATTAACAATTTAAATAATATAGAATAATGGGTAAAATAATTGGAATTGATTTAGGGACTACAAATTCCTGCGTTGCTGTAATGGAAGGCAATGAGCCGGTAGTAATTCCTAACAGCGAAGGAAAAAGAACAACACCTTCCATAGTTGGATTTATTGATGGTGGCGAAAGAAAAATTGGTGATCCAGCCAAACGTCAAGCTATAACAAATCCTACAAAAACTGTTGCCTCTATAAAAAGATTTATGGGGGAAACATTTGATAGAGTTACCAAAGAAATTAGCAGAATGCCATATACGGTAGTAAAAAGCAGCAATAATACTCCAAGAGTAAAAATTGACAACCGCGAATATACTCCGCAAGAAATATCTGCAATGATACTTCAAAAGATGAAGAAGACCGCAGAGGATTATCTCGGACAAGAAGTTACTGAAGCAGTAATCACGGTGCCAGCATATTTTAGCGATTCTCAGAGACAGGCTACTAAAGAAGCTGGAACAATTGCTGGTCTCGACGTAAAACGTATTATAAACGAGCCTACTGCAGCTGCACTTGCCTATGGACTTGACAAAAAAATGAACGACCAAAAGATTGCGGTTTTCGACCTTGGTGGAGGAACTTTTGATATTTCAATTCTTGAACTTGGAGATGGCGTATTCGAAGTAAAATCTACCAATGGAGATACTCATCTTGGTGGTGATGACTTTGACCATTTAATTATTGACTGGTTAGCAGATGAGTTTAAAAGTGATGAAAACGTTGATTTACGTAAGGATCCAATGGCTATGCAACGTCTGAAAGAAGCAGCAGAGAAGGCAAAAATTGAATTGTCGAGCTCAAGTGCTACCGAAATAAATTTACCTTATATTATGCCTGTAGATGGTATTCCTAAGCATCTTGTACGCTCATTGTCAAGAGCAAAATTTGAACAGCTTGCTGATAAATTAATTCATGCAACCATTGAACCATGTAAAGCAGCTCTTAGAGATGCTGGTTTGAAGGCAAGTGATATTGATGAAGTTATTTTGGTAGGTGGCTCTACAAGAATTCCAATAATTCAAAAAATTGTTGAAGATTTCTTTGGCAAAGCTCCATCGAAAGGTGTTAATCCTGATGAAGTTGTTGCTGTTGGTGCCGCAATTCAAGGAGGTGTACTCGCTGGAGATGTTAAAGATGTTCTTCTACTTGATGTAACTCCTCTTTCTCTTGGTATCGAAACTCTTGGTGGTGTAATGACTAAACTTATTGAATCGAACACAACTATACCTACTAAGAAATCACAGGTATTCTCTACTGCTGCTGACAATCAGCCATCAGTGGAGATTCATGTAATTCAAGGTGAACGCCCAATGGCAAATCAAAATAAATCTATTGGAAACTTCCATTTAGATGGAATTCCACCAGCCCAAAGAGGTATCCCTCAAATTGAAGTAATCTTCGATATCGATTCCAATGGGATACTGAATGTTACTGCTAAAGATAAAGGAACTGGTAAAGAGCAAAAAATAAGAATTGAGGCTTCTTCTGGACTTTCAGAATCAGAAGTGAAAAGGATGAAAGATGAAGCTGAAGCCAATGCTGAAACCGATAGAAAAGCTAAAGAAGAGATCGAAAAAGTTAATGGTGCTGATTCATTGATATTCCAGACTGAAAAGCAAGTTAAAGAATATGGTGATAAAATTCCAGCTGATAAAAAAGCAAAAATTGATGAGGCCTTAGTGGCTTTAAAGGAATCGCACAGCAAAAAAGATTTGGCTGGAATTGATGCAAATACCGAAAAACTTAATGAAGCTTGGAAAGCAGCGAGTGAAGATATTTACAAAGCTACTCAAGGCCAGCCAGGCGCAGATCCAAATGCTAATGCTTCCAACGAAAGCCAAGCTAATAATGACAAAAATGACGAAGTTCAAGATGTAGATTTTGAAGAAGTTAAAGATAAGTAATTTATAGATTATTATCTAAAAAGGCTGTAAGTCAAATGACTACAGCCTTTTTTGTTGTGTTTCAACAACAGAAAATTGATTTATAAACAAAAAATATTACATTTGTTAACCAATACAAACCTATTTGCACAATAAAGCCCATAATATCAATGCCGATTTTGCATGGCAACCACGATTTCACGACCACATTATCCGCAATGATATACAATTTGAAAGAATTACAAATTACATTAATAACAACCATAAAAATTGGAACATCGACAAATAGTAACGAATTATGTTGTCAAAATTTCAAAAAAAAAATTACTTCGTTAAATTCTTTTTTAAGGCGTATCTTATTGACGTTAACACAACGCCAACACCGTAAGCTAAACTTCTACGAAAATTTATTGAAGAACTTTTCGAACTGTAATGCGTTGGACAAGTCATTTCGCCAATCTCAAAACCTTGATGAAAAATTTCGGCAATAACTTGATTATCAAAAATAAAATCATCAGACATTGATTGGAAGTCAATTTTTTTCAGCACATCAGATTTATAAGCTCTGAAACCAGTATGATATTCAGAAAGTTTCTGTCTGAGTAATATATTTTGAAACAAAGTCAAAATGCGATTAGCAATATATTTATAAACGGGCATTCCACCTTTAATGGCTCCCTTGCCCAAAATTCTGCTACCGAGTACCACTGGATAAATTCCATTTACTATCATAAAAGCCATTGAATGAATAAGTTTCGGTGTATATTGGTAGTCGGGGTGGAGCATTATTACAATATCAGCATTCAAATCCAGAGCATTTTTATAACAAGTTTTTTGGTTTGCACCATAGCCAAGATTTTTTTCGTGAATAAATATCTTAGAAATCCCTAACGATTTTGCTAATTCTACAGTAGAATCTTCACTTTTATCGTCCACCAAAATCACATCATCAACAATGTCAAAAGGAATTTCCTCATAAGATTTTTTTAAAGTCTCCGCCGCATTATAAGCAGGCATCACAACTATTATCTTGTTTTCTTTGAGCACTTTAGAGTTATTTAAATATTAAGCTGGCATTGATTTTTCAAATTCAAAAGATTCGAAATGCTGATCTCTTTGGAAAGGCTCAAATCCTGCTTCTCTGATAGCTCTTTGAATTCCAGCAGCATCGAAGCTATGGTCGGCACCTGCCACCGAGACTACATTTTCTTCTATCATTATTGAACCAAAATCATTGGCGCCAGCATGCAAGCAAAGTTGCCCAGCTTGTTTTCCAACAGTTAGCCATGAAGCTTGAATATTTGGAATATTTGGAAGCATCATTCTGCTTAAAGCGATAAATCTAACATATTCCTCTATGGTTACATGGTAATTTGCCTTTGTCATACGTTGAAGCTGAGTGCCTTCAGATTGAAATGGCCAAGGAATAAATGAAATAAATCCGACAGCATCGGCAGGTTTTTCAGATTGTACTTGGCGGGCTTTTACTAAATGTTCGAACCTCTCCAAAACAGTTTCAATATGCCCTAACATCATTGTTATTGAGGTTGTTAGATATTGTTTATGAGCTTCACGCATTACATCTAACCACTCCTCGGCGGAGCATTTGCTTCTTGCTATTTTATTGCGTACTCTATCTACTAAAATTTCTGCACCAGCACCAGGCAAACTGTCGAGA
Organism: Bacteroidetes bacterium CG2_30_33_31; assembly: GCA_001872625.1. Classification (GTDB taxonomy): domain Bacteria; phylum Bacteroidota; class Bacteroidia; order Bacteroidales; family UBA1556; genus UBA6267. Next base: position 30,855 of record MNXP01000045.1, on the reverse strand, counting down.
CCTGCAGCTTTCAGTCGTCTCAATGTCTCAGCGAAGCTAATGTTTTCCAACTTCGAAATATGTACAATCTCAGGTGGACCTAAAGCATGAAGTTTTAGATCGGGGAATCTACTTTTTAAGCTTGTAAATAAATCTATATAATAATTTATTCCCAAGTCAGGATGCAGTCCGCCTTGCAAAAGTATTTGTTTGCCTCCAATTTCAAAAAGTTCATTTATTTTTTCATCAAATTCAATATCAGAAGTTATATAAGCATCGCTGGATTTTTTTGATACAAAAAAATTGCAAAATTGACATCCAGAATTGCATACGTTAGTATAATTTATATTTCTATCGATAATCCAGCTAACTTTTTTGTCGGGATGAAGTCTCATCCTAATTTTATTTCCAGCTGCCATCAGCTCTGGAGTGCTTGCATTCTTAAATAAATATTCGCCTTCAGCAGCCGTAAGAAATTCACCTTCAAGGGCTTTATATATTAATTTGTCTTTATTCATAACATTATTAAAAATTCAAATCAAATTGATTAATTTTACCGCTTCAAAATTACAAATATTAGTTCGTGCTTCAGTTAATACTTATCATTTAGCAAAATTAAATACATGATTACAGAAATCAAGAAGATTTACAGCACAGATTTTTCGGTTCATCATATCATATTGACAGATAGTTTTTCTAACATTCCAAAGAGCCAACTATCAGAAAAAGAGTCTGTTTACATAAATAAATTAGACGTTGAAGATGAAGTAAAATCTGTACATTTCAATAATTTTGAGCAGCAGAAGTTTATTATTTCAGTACCAAAAAAAGATAAAGATTTTCTTACTGATGAGGCTTTCAGGAAGGCTGGTTCAAGTTTAAAATTTCAATCTTTATCCATCGAAGAGATAACAATTTATGATTTTACTTCATCAAATGGAAGTCTGTTTTTTGCCGAAGGAATGATTTTAGGAAATTATAAATTCGATAAATACAAGGGAAAAGATAAGCAAAAGCCACTTACTCACATTTTTATTTATTGCGATAATCTTCGCGAAAAAGATGTAGAATTAATGAACATTTCCAACCAAGCAACTTTTAAATGTCGCGATTTATCCAACGAACCACAATCTGTAATTGATTCAGTTTCAATAGCCAAAGTGTTTAAGGAGATGTGTGATGAAACGGGAATTACTATTGAAATATTTAATAAAAAGAAAATTGAGAGCTTAAAATTTGGTGGCATTTTAGCCGTAAACAAAGGCAGCATAAACGAACCAACATTTTCGGTTATGAAATGGAAACCTGAAAATGCAATAAACAAGAAACCATATATTTTCGTTGGCAAAGGTGTAGTTTTCGATACTGGTGGTTTGAATGTGAAGACTGGCAATTCTATGCTCGATATGAAGATAGATATGGCCGGAGCAGCAGCTGTGGCAACTGCAATGTGGGCTATTTCTAAAGCTAAATTGCCAGTTTATGCAATTGCGTTAGTACCCGCAACCGACAATAGAAGTAATGGCAATGCTTATGCTCCTGGAGATATTATTAAAATGCACAATGGTAAAACTGTGGAAATTATTAATACTGATGCCGAAGGACGTATGATTCTTGCGGATGCTTTGAGTTATGCTTCGAAATTTGAACCAGAATTGGTAATAGATTTGGCTACTTTGACGGGCAGCGCGGTTAGAGCCATTGGAAAATATGCCTCGGCTGCTATGAAAAACGAAAGTTGCCAGCATTATGATTTGCTTTCAAAAAGTGGTGAAAATGTGTATGAAAGATTAGTTGAATTTCCAATGTGGGATGAATATGGTGATTCAATAAAATCAGATTTTGCAGATATAAAAAATCTTGGTGACTCTGATGCTGGACTTATTAGCGCAGCAAAATTCCTTGAACATTTTGTTAGCTTTCCTTGGATTCATCTCGACATCGCGGGCTCATCAATTTTATCATCAAAATATGATTACTCTACCAAAGGTGCCTCAGGTGTTGGCACACGCTTGTTATTCGACTTTGTTAAAAAGTTGACAGAGAATAAATTAGATTAGAAATAAATTATTAATATGAAAATAGATTTAGAAAATTGTAATGCTTTAAAGCGAAAAATTATGAAATAAATCTTTTCCAAAACAAAATAGAAATTATGCAGGAAAATATAGAATCGAAAGATATTAAAGTGGCAATTAGCCATGGAGATTATAACGGAATTGGCTATGAGGTGATTATAAAAACTTTTGCAAATCCAGAAATGCTCAGTTTGTGTACGCCGATAATTTATGGCTCTTCCAAACTGGCCTCATTTCACAAAAAAGTTATTGAAGATAATTTTACTCAATTTAACCTTGTTAGAAATTCCACTGAGGCTGTAACAAACAGATTGAACATGGTAAATATTTATTTTCAAGAAGCAAAAGTTCAATTGGGAACTTCTTCGCCTCTTGCTGGAGAGCTTGCACATCTTGCCTTAGAGCATGCCACAGCGGATTTATTAAACTCTTCCGTTGATGTGCTTGTAACAGCGCCCATTAATAAAGATAATATTCAGTCGGCAAAATTCAATTTTCATGGGCACACAGAATATCTTGCAGATAAATTTAAAGCTGCGGAAGTACTCATGTTTTTGGTATGTGATAATCTTAGAATCGGTGTTGTTACTGGGCATATAGCTATAAAAGATGTAGCTACTACAATTACTAAAGACTTGATAGTTACTAAGTTGAAAATTATGATTGCCAGTTTGAAACGTGATTTTGGAATACGAAAGCCCAAAATTGCAGTGCTTGGATTAAATCCACATTCTGGCGATAATGGTCTTATTGGCAAAGAAGAAATTGAGATAATTTCACCAGCAATTAAAGAGATGTCAGACTCTCGAGAGTTGGTATTTGGCCCTTTTAGTGCAGATGGATTTTTTGCAAGCGGCAAACATTCTCAGTTTGATGCCGTGCTATGTATGTATCACGATCAAGGTTTGGTAGCATTTAAGATTTTGGCTTTTGATTCTGGAGTAAATTTTACTGCTGGACTTCCAATAGTGCGAACTTCACCAGACCATGGTACTGCTTATGATATTGCTGGTAAAGGAATTGCAAATCCAGATTCCTTCAAAGCAGCAGTTTATTTGGCTTTAGATATTTACAGAAACCGAAAAACTTACGACGAAATTAATGCTAACCCCCTTAAATATTCATCGAAAAATGATAAGGGAAAAGATGAGTCAATAAATCCATTTTCTGAGGAAATTAATTTATAATTTGTAAAAATGTTGAATAGTTATTCAATTGAAGAAATAGCAAGTTGCACTCATGGCCGACTTATTAAAAATAGTATTGAAAAATCTGTTGTTGAAGATGTTATAATTGATAGCCGAAGATTTGTCAGTGGAAATTCTTCGCTTTTCGTTGCTTTAGTAACCAAATCTAACGATGGGCATAAATATATATCAGATTTATTTCTGCGCGGAGTGAGCAATTTTTTGGTTTCCAAGCTTCCCGATATTGATATTCCTGAGGCTAATTTTATTTTGGTGAACGACACTCTGGAAGCTTTGCATAACTTTAGCGCTTTTCATCGTCGCAAATTTCATTATACTGTGATAGGCATTACCGGCAGCAATGGAAAAACCATAGTTAAAGAATGGCTGTTCCAACTTTTAAGCCCATACTTACGAATCGTTAGAAGCCCAAAGAGTTTCAATTCGCAAATTGGAGTGCCACTTTCTGTCCTACAAATGACTGATAATTATAACCTTGGAATTTTTGAAGCTGGTATCTCAATGCCAGACGAGATGGACAAACTCCAGAAAATTATCTCACCTGAGATTGGAATCTTTACTAATATTGGTCATGCTCACGACGAAAATTTTGTGGATAAAAGACAGAAAATTAATGAAAAAATTCAACTTTTCAAGAAATGTAAGACTATACTATACTGTCACGAGCATGGTGAAATAAACCAAAGAATTCTGTCGGCAGAGAGTTTTCGCGACAAAGAAATTTTATCATGGAGTAAAAAAAACAAAAGTGCTGACCTTTACGCCGAGAGTATTAATGACGGAAAAGCTTATGAATGCTTTTATAAAAATCGGAGATTTCAAATTTTCCCACCTTTCTCCGATGAGGCTTCTATAGAAAATATTCTTCATGTAGTGCTTGTTGCATTAAAATTGGAAATATCTGATGCTGATATATCTAAGGGAATCAGCATGTTGACACCTATAGCTATGCGTTTGGAGCTCAAAGAGGGAATAAATAATTGCTCAATAATTAATGACGTTTATAATTCAGACTTAAACTCCATAACTATTGCCATGGATTTTTTGGCACAACAAAATCAGAATAAAAAAAGAACAGTAATAATTTCAGATATTTTGCAGAGTGGGATGAATGATTATACACTTTATTCGCGCATTGCCGACATGATTTCTGCCGCTGGAGTTAGCTGTGTGATTGGCATTGGTAAAGCTATTGAGCGTCAGCAAAATTTATTCAAAGGTCAAAAGTATTTTTATCCGACTACCGAAGATTTTTTGCGCTATCATCCTGATTATTACTTCTCCAATGAAAGCATTTTGATAAAAGGAGCAAGGATTTTTGAGTTTGAAAGGATCAGCAATAGACTTCAGCAAAAAGCCCATCAAACAGTTCTGGAAATCAATCTTACCGCCATGATAGAAAACATGAATTTCTACCGGTCAAAGCTTAAGCCAGATGTAAAAATTATGGCTATGGTAAAAGCTTTTTCTTATGGCAGTGGCAGTTTTGAAATAGCTAATGCATTGAAATACTACAATATAGATTATCTTGCTGTGGCCTATGCTGATGAAGGTATTGAGCTTAGAAAAGCTGGAATAAGCTTACCAATAATGGTGATGAACCCTGATGAAAACGCTTTTGATTTGATGGTTGCCAACGATTTGGAACCAGAAATTTACAGCATTTCAATTTTACAAAAATTCTGTCGAACAATAGAAAATGGAGCAATTGCTGAAGACAAAACTTTCGGTATTCATATTAAAATAGATTCTGGAATGCATCGCTTGGGCTTTGAAAAAAATGACTTGCCAGCACTAATTAATAAATTGCAAATAGCTGATTATATAAAAGTTAAATCTGTATTTTCTCACCTTGTAGGTAGTGATGCTGCCGAATTTGATGATTTTACCAAAGAGCAGGTTCAATACTTTAGCCAAAGCTGTGGTATTTTGGAAGAAAGTCTTAAAATCTCATTTATAAAACATATTTTAAATTCAGCAGGAATATGTAGATTTCCTGATTATCAATTCGATATGGTGCGCCTTGGTATTGGATTATATGGTTTTGGAGCTTGCCCCGAATCAATGGAAAAGTTAAGAAATGTAAGTTCACTTAAGAGCATTATCACTCAAATTAAGAGAATTAAAAAAGGCGAATCTGTTGGATATAATCGAAGCTTTATTGCAGAGAATGAAATTATATCTGCTACAATTCCAATAGGTTATGCCGATGGATTTGACAGAAGATTTGGTAATGGTGTTGGCTCAGTTTTAATAAATGGTGCTTATGCTCCCGTCATTGGAAATGTTTGTATGGATATGGTTATGGTTGATGTTACTGAAATCAAAGCTGATGAAGGTGATGAGGTTGTGATTTTTAATTCAGAATTTAGAGTTTCCGATATTGCAAAACGTATTGGTACCATTCCTTATGAAGTTTTGACTTCAATTTCCAGACGTGTAAAAAGGATCTATTTTCAAGAATAAACATGGAGAGAATTACTCTATTTGTGGAAGTTCTGTTGCCATTGGCTTTGCCAGAATTATATACTTATCGTGTGCCTTTCGAGATGAATGAAAAAATTGCTCCAGGCAAAAGAGTTGTGGTGCAATTTGGCAAAAAGAAAATTTATTCGGCCTTAATAAAAAATGTCGTCAACAAAGCTCCATCGACATTTTCTGTTAAATATATTTTAGATGTAATTGATGATCACCCTATTGTATTTCCAATTCAATTTATTTTTTGGGAATGGATGTCGAAATATTATATGGCTACTCAAGGCGAAATTATGAATGCAGCTCTGCCATCGGCCATGAAGCTGGCCAGCGAAACTCGTATTGTCATGAATCCTGATTTTGATGGTGATTTGGCAAAATTAAATGATAGAGAGTTTTTGATTTTTGAGGCCTTGGAACGTAATGAAGTGCTCACTATTACTGAAGTTTCTGCTATAGTGGAACTTAAGCAGGTAGTAAATCTGATGAAGAATCTCTTCGAAAAAGGTGTTATCTTGGAAGAGGAGGAAATGAGACAGAAATTTGTCCCCAAAACAAAAAAATTTATAACTATTGATGCTTCATTTCACTCTGAGGATAAAATGAATAGTCTAATGAATTCATTGGAGAAAAAGTCGCATAAACAGCTGGAAATTCTAATGAATTATATAAAGTTGTCCAATTTCTATAATGGTAAAAAAATTGATGTTTCTAGAGATTTATTGCTTAAACATAGTTCAGCAAGTCCAGCAATTTTATCAGCCTTAATAAATAAAAATGTATTTGTGAGTTTTGATAAAATCATTTCACGCATAGAGGATACAAGCGCAAAGGAAAGTGCTGGCGATATCATTCTATCTTCCGCCCAAGAAATAGCACTAAATAATATTAATAAAAACTTTGAAAATTCTTCTGTTCAGCTACTTCATGGAGTTACAGGAAGCGGTAAAACAGAGTTATATATTAGGTTGATAGATAAAGTTTTACAAGAAAAAAAACAAGTCCTTTTCTTGCTGCCAGAGATTGCTCTTACTGGACAAATTATAAATCGATTGCGAAAATATTTTGGTAACCAAGTAGGAATTTATCATTCTAAATATTCGCAGAATGAAAGGGTGGAAGTGTGGAATAATTTGATAAGCCAACAGTCGTCATTTAACATAATTATTGGCGCAAGGTCTTCGGTATTTTTACCTTTCAACAATTTAGGATTAGTGATTGTTGATGAAGAACATGACAGCTCTTATAAGCAATTTGACCCGTCGCCACGTTATAATGGTAAAGATTCAGCCATTTATTTGGCAATTCTCCATGGGGCAAAATGCTTGCTGGGTTCGGCTACACCTTCCATAGAGACATATCATAAGACTATTCAAAAGAAATATTCTTTGACCGTATTAAATCAACGTTTTGGAAACATTGAAATGCCTCAAATTGATGTCGTTGATATAGCTTTGGCACAGAAAAATAAAATGATGAAGTCGCATTTTAGCTCTAAACTCCTCGACGAAATAAAAAGCACTTTAGAAAAAAAAGAACAAGTGATTTTATTCCGAAATCGCCGTGGGTTTTCGCTGCGAATTGTTTGCGATAAATGCCAATGGACGCCTGAGTGCAAGAGTTGTGATGTTAGCCTGACCTATCATAAACAGATTCAAAAACTCAAATGTCACTATTGCGGCTATTCGCTTTCGATACCTGACCATTGCCCAGCTTGTGGAAGCAAAAAATTGAGAATGAGTGGTTTTGGAACAGAAAAAATTGAGAGTGAATTACCGATATTTTTTCCTGAAGTTGTTATCAAACGCATGGATTTAGATTCTACCAGAGGCAAGAATTCTTATATGCAGATAATTAACGATTTTGAGGATGGAAAAATTGATGTACTGGTGGGAACTCAAATGGTTACTAAAGGACTTGATTTTGAAAGAGTTGGTTTGGTGGGAGTTTTAAATGCCGATTCTCTTATTAATTATCCTGATTTTAGAGCTTCAGAAAGAGCTTTTCAAATGCTTACACAAGTGAGTGGGAGAGCTGGCAGAAAAAATAAACAAGGAAAGGTGATAATTCAGACTTCAAAACCCGAAAATAGTGTTATTCAAGATGTAATTGCTTATGATTACAACTCTATGTATAGTGGTCAAATAGCAGAACGTGAAATGTTTAGATATCCTCCATTTTATAGAATGATAAGAATTAGCCTTAAACATAGAAACTATCAACTGCTTAATGATGCTGCCAAATACATGGCTGAAATACTGACTGAAAGATTTGGAAATAGGGTGCTTGGTCCAGAATATCCAGTGGTTGCACGAATCAAAAATATGTTTATTAAAAATATTATAGTTAAATTTGAAATTGCTGCTTCTCAGCGTTTTGTAAAAGATTTTATTTTAAATTCAGCCGAAAAATTAGACCAACAAAAGGAATTCCGTTCGGTGATTGTAGCTTTTGATGTTGATCCTTATTAATCCAAAATTTCTGGCAGCAAGCGAAAATATAATTTGGGTAAAGATTTTTAAATAGCATAATAATAAATAATTAGAGTTTTAATTTTTGTCACCGACTTCTGAAGTCTGATTAAATGATTTTTAATTAATTTAAGTTATTTGATATTTTTATATCAAACACTCTTCATATATTTGCCCGAATTTTGTTTTCAACTTTTGAAACAGTATTTTCTTAAGAATTATTCATATTTAATGGGCTTAATGTTATTTCAAAACCTTTGCCTTCAACAAGATATAATTTATTAATCGTAAAATAATTTATGAAAAGACATATTCCTAATGCAATAACATCTCTTAATCTTTTTAGCGGATCCGTAGGTGTAGTGGCGTCATTGAGTGGTTATTGGTATTTAGCTTTCTGGATGATGATTGTAGCATCAATTTTTGATTTTTTTGATGGCATGACAGCGAGGTTGCTGAATGTCTCATCGCCAATAGGCAAGGAGTTGGACAGTTTAGCAGATATGGTTTCCTTTGGTTTTTTGCCAGCGGTTATAATGTTTTCGATGCTAAGTAATAGTTATAATTTGCCTTTATTACGCCTTCAAGGATTTTTGTTTATTCCATATTTTGCATTTTTTATAGCTATAATGAGTGCAATAAGATTAGCAAAATTTAACCTTGATGTTCGTCAAAATGAAAACTTTATTGGTCTTCCAACGCCTGCTAACGCTCTGTTTATTGGGGGATTATCATTGATAACTCATTTTCTCTGCCACTGTAGCCCTATTAGTCATTTTATTGGAAATGCTTATACTTTGTTGGCATTAACTTTTATTTTTTCAATTTTGCTGGTGGTTGAATTGCCACTGCTTTCCTTGAAATTTAAAAATCTAAATTTTAGGGATAATCTTTGGCGATATCTTTTGGTTTTTGGTAGCATTATTATAGCCATCACCTTTGTATATTGGATTTACATGGCAGTGTCAATAATTATTCTTTATTATATTTTTCTAAGTATTGTTTGGAATATGTTTAAAAGTAAGCAATAAAATTTTCAAAATTCTAAGCATAAAAAAAGCCAGATTTTTTAGTCTGGCTTTTTTTCAAAAATTTAATTTATATACTATTCGACATTGATTTTCTGAGTTTTAACAAAAGAAGATGAGTTAAATTTTGCAATATAAATTCCCTTTGCAAAGCCTTTAGTGCTTAATGAATAAGCATTTTGATAACCATTAGTTTTCAAGCTGGCAATTAATCTTCCACTTAGATCAAAAAGCTCAATTGAACCTTTTGGAAGTGAGGTAAGGGAGATAATTAAAATTGAATTCCCATCATTAAAGATTTTGATTTCTTGTGAAACCGTAGGCAAACTGAACCCATCAACCAAGGTTGAAAATGTTAAGTCATTTCCATAAGAAGTTCCAACTCCATTGGTTGCATAAGCTCTCACATGATAAGTGGTGCTGTGCGTAAGACCAGTAATACTACTCGAAAATATAGCAATTCCAGCACCGTCGCTTGTGTGGGCATCGGTAACTGTTGGATTTGCAGAGGTGCTCCAGCAAACACCATAAACTGTTACAGCTGAACCATTTTCTTGAGTAACTTCGCCACCGCTTTTAGCCGAATGGATAGTAATTGAGTCAATTGCAGAGGTTGTTACAGTTGCTAAAGTTGGAGTTAGTGTAGTAAAAGTTACCTCATTGCCATAAGAAGTGCCTACTGAATTTGTTGCATAAGCTCTTACATAATAGGCGGTATTTGGAGATAAATTGCTCATCATACTGGTAAAAATTCCTGTGCTTGAACCATTAATTGTAACTGAATCGGCAGTGGTTGGGTTTTGTAAAGTGCTCCAGCAAATACCTCTTGAAATAACGCTATCACCACCATCGCTTATAACATTTCCTCCAGAAGTTGCACTCGTGTAGGTAATAGCAGAAATTGAATCTGTTGTTAAAACTGGAGCTGTTGTATTTGTTGCAGAGGTAAAACTTAATTGATTTCCATAAGCTGTTCCTGCTGAGTTAGTAGCGTAAGCTCTAACATAATACTGCGTGCTTGGTGAAAGTAAGATTATTGAGCTTGTGTAAGTTCCTAATCCAGTCCCATTTGTAGTTTTCGGATCTAAAATAGTTGGGTTCTGTGAAGTGCTCCAACAAACTCCTTTAGCAGAAATAATTCCTCCGCCATCAGTTAATACATTTCCGCCAGATGTAGCTGAATTTGTAGTAATTGATGTAACTGTATCTGTTGTAACAGTGGCAAGAACAACCGCCATAGTACTATCAATAATTTCGTTTCCATAAGCTGTTCCAATACCATTGGTAGCATAAGCACGTATATGATAAATAGTTGAAGCTGTTAAACCTATCAAATTACTTGTAAATATTCCAGTTCCACTACTATCGGTAGTGTGCGAACTGGAGATAGTAGGATTTGCGCTTGTACTGTAGCAAACGCCTCTTGCTGTAACCGCCGCACCGCCGTTGTCTGTTACATTTCCTCCACTTGTCAAGGTAGTTGTAGTTTTGTTGCTCACATTGCTGGTTGATACTACTGCCAAAGATGAATTGGTAATTTTTACATTATCAATCCAACAATTATTTCCATAATCACTTGTGGCTTTGAAAGCAATCATTATATTGGGAGAGGAGCTAAATTGAGAAAGACTAATTGTTTCCAAACGCCAATCGCTTGAATCAGCTGGTACATACTGGCTTGTTGTCGAAGTTTTAGTGCTTAATGGGGGATTAGAATAGCTTGACTTCAAATATAGTGCTGGAGAACCTGGGACAAATGTTACTCCATAATTTGTAGAAACAAGAATCTGCAATGAATCATCTTGTGGAGAATAAGGCCTATGAGCCACATGAAATTTCAACAAAGGATTTGATAAAGTAGAAATATTAAATACAGGTGAAACCAACATTCCAACTGTTCCAGAACTTGTATTATAAAAATCGGCGAAAACAGCAGAATCAAGAGTGCTTACACCAGGAATTGCTGAAGCCGCATGGCTATAATTCCAAAGTGCTGAACCAGTAATTGTCCAACCTGCAGCGCTATCGAAAGTCTGTATATAAGGGAAGGAAGATATGCTGCTTGGAATAACTGTATAAACAACTGTCATTGTGTCGTTTGTAAGACTTTGATCACCCGAAAGAGCTGTAAATATTTTTATGGTGTATGTTCCAGCTGTGGCAGGAGTAAATGCGTATGCTCCAGAAAAATAAACTGATGCAGTATCATTTGCCAATAAAGATGAGTTATAATTTACCGGACCAACGGCTGTACCTCCATTAACTGTATATTTTACCGGTACACTTGTCTGAGTTACTGTTCCATAGTTTGCTATTACTGAATGTAAATTTATTGTTTGACCAGCCGTTATACTTGCTGAGGCTGCTGGAGAAATTGAATAAACTCCTACATCATTTGGTAAAGCAAATTTAGGCTCAATCATAAATCTGAATGCATTATCTGGTGCAAAGTCATTCCAAACTGAATCCCCTGTTGGTGCAGCATAATAAAAGGAAGAACCCCTTATTGGAGATTCCGTTTGATAAGCAAAACCAATATTTGTTGTACCTAATTGTCGAACACCAACGAAGAAAGAACCTGCTGGAATTACCACTGGTGGATTAATTAGAACTGTATAAACTCCAGTAGATGAAATATATGTAGGACTTGTGTATAACAAACTATCAGGATTTCCAAAGGCATCTTTATTCCAAACTCCAATTTGAAAAGAATTTCCGCTTGATGTAAAATTTACATCTACTTGGTTTAAAGATTTTTGGATATTCGTTGTAAATTTTGCAACGAAATCACCTGTTGCACCATTGAAACCAACACCTCCAGCGGGAGTGCTTCCTTGAGCATAACTGTAGGAATTGAGTGTGGTAGTAGTGCTTTTTGTTTTGCTATTATTTGTGTTATTTTGGTCTGAAGGTAAAGAAACAACAACAGAATTTGCTCCAACAATAGTTGGAATAAAATTCCCAAAGCTAACTAATCTCTGATTTCCTGGCAATAATGTATCAATGCTTACTGAATCTGAATATGTATTTGCACCAGAGATATTTAAATAGGATTTACGACCAAATAATGTATCCGAACCTTGATTTTTGATGACTGCACTTACATTATAAGGGTTTCCAAAAGGTATTGGTAATTTCCCGAGTGTATAGGCCTCAACAACAGCTGCATCTGTAGAATAAGGATTGTTAAATCCGAAGCGGAAAAGAGGTCTAAAACTTGAAGAGCTGCTCAATGCTGTAGGAGCAGTGGTTGCAGAGGTAGCCATTTTTACAGCACTTGGAATATTGGTGTTACATTGGTAAATAGCGCCAGTGGTAGCATAGGAACCTGTGCTATTCCAATCATAAGCTAAATATAAACCAGCACCTGTGTAGGTGTATGGTGTTGTAAGAGTAACATCTACTGTGGAAACTCCCACCGTAGCCGGAACAGTATAAGTGCCAGAATAAACTAATGTCATGCCTGTAATTGCAGTAGCCCAAGTGGTACTTTTTAAATTTGTTGTGTCGGTAGTATTTACAAGATAAATATTCAGAGTTCCACTGTTTGAGGTGGATGCCCCTGTGTTATATACAAACCCGAATGATTTTATAGAGGTATTATTTGGGATTCCAGAGCTTAATTCTGATGCTTTTACTATTGTAACGGCTCGAAAATAAGCATGGGCAGAAGTTCCATTTGGCGCTCTGCTTCCAGAGGTTCCGTTGAATACTGATGGTGCAGTATGAATCAAAGTTGCTTGTGCAATTGCCAATTGGTAAAAGCAAAACAACGATAAAAGTAAAAATGTTTTTTTCATTTTAATTGGTTTAAATTATTAATTATGTGAGATGTTTATTTGAATCAATGGTATTATTTTAATTATTCAATATTTTACTCGCCAAATTTAAATCAAAAATCATTACATTATAATATAATTGTTAAATTATTTCACTTAATAGAGTTTTTGTTTTATTTTGATTCATGTTGAAATTAATTGATTTAATTATCTGTGGGTTATGAGTAATATGATAGTGATATGAAGGAAAATTTAGATTAATGAAAGAAAAAATTATAAATATATTTTAATAAATTTATCCAAGAGCAACATCCAGCAGCATCATAGTTGCGAAACCAAGCATTGCTCCGATAGTAGATAAATCAGTCTCGTTACCCATTTGCGATTCTGGAATAAGTTCTTCGACAACCACAAATATCATTGCGCCAGCGGCAAAGGAAAGTGCGTAAGGTAATAAAGGAGTTATAGTTATAACTAAATAAGCTCCAATAACGCCAGCGATAGGTTCTACAATACCCGACAATTGGCCATAAATAAAAGCCTTTAATCGAGAAAATCCCTCACGACGCAAAGGAATAGAAACTGCCGCACCTTCTGGAAAATTCTGAAGACCAATTCCGATGGCAAGAACAACTGCGCCAGCAAAATTTCCTCCTTCAGGATTGTTAGCTAAAGCACCAAATGCTACACCTACAGCCAATCCTTCAGGAATATTGTGAAGCGTAATGGCGAGCACAAGGAGCACGCTTCTTTGCCAAGTTGTTTTAATGCCTTCGGCTTTGTCGGTTGCTAATCCTAAATGCAAATGTGGTAAAAGTTTATCAATCAATAATAAAAATGCTCCGCCAGAAAGAAAACCTACTATTGCCGGCACCCAAGGAATTGAACCATTTGCTGTAGCCATTTCTATTGAGGGTTTAAGCAGCGACCAAAAGCTGGCTGCTATCATTACACCTGCTGCAAAGCCCAACATTGAATTTAAAATCCGTTTGTCAATAGTTTTAAAAAAAAATACCATGGATGCACCCAAAGCAGTAATCGACCAAGTAAATAGAGTTGCTATAAGTGCCATCATAACTGGATTATATTCAAGAAGCCAATCAAATTTCATTCTATTAAATTTAAGGTGTTAAATTTTATAATAAATTGCTCGACAAAGTTATCAATTATCAATTCTATCAATTTAAATAATTTTATGTTTTATATTAATTACTTGCCACGAAACTTAATTACAAAAGACTTCTAAATTTTTCAAATTAATTTATGGATTTAAAAGCAATCTGAATTGTAGAATTATTTAATTTATACTATATTCTAATTCCAGAAGAGAACGAATTCAATTAGCAAAAAGTAATTTTGATATTAATTTGAATCGAATTTCAGTTAATGTTGTTGCTTTTTATTTATAAAATTAACCGGAGTTCCTAATACGATATCCATCGGGAGTTTTTTCTGTATTTCGCTTCTTCGTCAACATCCTCATTTACAGTAGTAAACTCCAGCGTTGACTTAATAGCAAGCCTTGAAAAATTCAATTTTTAGAACCCCTCTTAAGAAAAATTCGAAATAATTTTGCGATTATTATTTAGCCTAATTTTAGAATATATATTTTAAATCTCGGTATGCCAATACTTAAATATTTAATTAATTTTGCCAACATAAATAAATTATTTTTGAGATTATGAAAAAGAATCTTTTGTATGTAGCTTCATTAACACTTGTCATGGTGTTAGTGAATTTTTCAAGTTGTAAAAAAACATCCAGCAATTACACTCCTTCATGTTCGGGTGCCACTAAGACTTATTCTGCTGATGCAGCGCCGGTTTTTCAATCTGCTTGTGCAGGCTGTCACTCAGGCAAATACGACAATTACTCTGGTGTTTCTGCTGACAAAAGCGATATTAGAAGCAAAGTTTTGGACGGAAGTATGCCGCAAAATAGCACTTTGACCGATGCTCAAAAAAATGCTATCATTTGCTGGATTGACGCTGGTGCGTTAAATAATTAAAAAGATTTTATTAGCTAATCATAATATTTTAGCTAATTAATTTTAATCCTTCAATGTTTTCAATTTGAATTTTCAAAATTCAAATTGAAAACACTGAAGGATTTTTTTTAAAATGGTTTTATTCTAGAATTTTATTGATTCTTTTATCGTCAGTGAATATATTATCACTAATTAATAATGGGTAAAATGTTCCAGCTAAACTTTAATTTTATATTTTTGGTTTTTGGAGCAGTTGCATTTGTCAATGTGAAATGATTGGAAATATGAAGAATAACCGCAAGATTGGTTTTAAAAAATTGGTAATAGGCTTTTTTGTGGTTTTATCAATAACCTTATTTTCAGCAATTTTCAGCTCAATTACTATAAATGAAAATTCAAAAATTAATCGGCACATTAGCAACGACATATATCCATTTATGGACAAACTTGGCGAATTTGAACAAATTGTATTAAATTCTAAAATGCTTAGCACCAATTGGGTATATCTGCAATATAATACAGAAGATAAAGAAGAATTAAAAAAACTCATTAATGAAGATTACCCAAGAATAAAGCAAGAAATTCTTGCCTCATACATAGCTGCAGGGCGTATTGAGGAAAGAGACACTCTAAAACTTATTTTTAATAAGATGGATAATTTGCTGGCAGAGGAATCAGAACTTATCAAAACATTGATAACTTTTGCCGATTACGAAAATGCTGAAAAACTCTTTGGAGGAGAAGAAATAATTGAATCACGGGTTATTCCGCAAAGCGCTGAAATCAAAAATCTACTCAATCATTTTATTTTGCGCACCAAAAAAGGAAACGATAATATAAGAGAAAAGATGCTTTATTCTTTCAAAAAGTTGGAAATAACTTCAGTGTTTTTTGGTTTTGGTATGTTTGTAATTATCTTTTTGTCAGTAGTTTATCTACAAAGAAAAATTACAAGTCCAATTATCCAAGTTCGTAATATATTGCTTAGATTGAGCAATGGAGAAATAATAACTGAAAAAGTAAAACATACCGATGATGTTATTTCCCAGATGGTAGATGCTCTTCACAAACTATCCGACAATTTTAATAAAACGGCTACTGCCGCCTATAAAATTGGAAGAGGAGATTTTAATATCAAAGTTCAGCCTTTGAGTGAACATGATATTCTCGGCTCGGCAATACTCGAAATGAGAAATAATCTTAAAGCTTATTCGGAAGAAATGGAAGAGAAAGTTCGAGTACGCACCTTGGAAATATCCCAACAAAAAGAAATTATTGAAGAAAGAAACAAAGATATCACGGCAAGTATAAATTATGCCAAAAGAATACAGAGAGCAAGTCTTCCAAATATTCATACAATACAGTCAGAATTGCAAAACTCATTTATCCTTTTTAAGCCAAAAGATATTGTCAGTGGCGATTTTTATTGGTATAGCAAGTTAGGCGATAAAATTATTATTGCTGCCATCGACTGCACCGGACATGGAGTACCTGGCGCTTTTATGAGTTTAATAGGCATGAATATTCTTTCCTCCATAGTAAATGAAAGTAAAATTACAGAATCTAACTTGATTTTAGAAGAGATGCACAAGAGGATTCAAATTTCGTTGAGGCAATCAGAAACAGAAAATAATGACGGAATGGACGTTGCCTTATGTGTTATTGATAAAAATAATAATACTTTGGAATTTTCCGGCGCGCATAATCCTTTAATATATATTTGCAATGATGATTTGTATGCCATAAAAGGTGATAAAAAGGGCATTGGAGGAATTTATAATTATCAAGAAAAATTTTCAAAACATACTATCAAAATAGAAAGTCCTATGTCATTTTATATTTTTTCTGATGGCTATCAGGACCAATTCGGCGGCGAAAAAGATAGAAAATTTATGATCAAAAACATGAAACAAATGTTTATAGATAATAGTAATTTATCAATGGCGGAGCAGAAACAAATATATGAACAAACCATGCAAAAATGGTTGAAACCAACTCATCAGGTGGATGATATACTTCTTATAGGATTTAATTTGAATACAAATAATTAATTTATTATCAGCATGAAAAAATTTATAGCGATTGTATTAATGTTTTTTTGCACTACAGTTATTTATGCACAAGTGGACTCAACTTTTAAAGAAGAGTTCGCAACAGATATTTCGGTATCGCCAGAAAATCATCAAGGTGGTGTAGGCTCTTTTGGTAGAAGTTTGTCTCATCTAACATCATTTGTAAGTCTAAACGGCTACGCTACCAACGAATTTCTTTATTATCAAAATGGAAAAATGTCCTTAGACAATCACTATTTTAACTTGCTGGCAAGTGCCGAAATTTCAAAGCATATCTTTGCCGAAATACAGATGGAATATGAGCACGGTGGGAGTCAATTAAATGATAGATATGCTATAATTGATTACAAATTTAACGACTTATTTATTTTAAGAACTGGAAAATTTCTGGTACCTGCTGGAGAATACAATGAATACCTCTATCCTGAATATATGGCTAAAGGTGTGAATAGAACTTATGTAAATGAAGAAATAATTCCCGTTTCGTGGGGAGAAGTTGGCATTCAACTTAGGGGTAAACTTAATGCTAAAAATGATAGCAGTATTTTCAAACCTTATTATTCATTATATATTGTGAATGGGCTTAAAGGACCTAGTGCCGGTGCTATTAGGTATATGAGAGGTAATGTGGTAGATGCAGCCAAGCAACCAGCTGTTGGAGGAAATATAGGAACTCGAATTGGGAAATACTCTAATTTTCAATTCAATTATTATTATGGTGATTACGATTCTTCTACAACCTTAGATTTAACTATACTTGGAACATCATTTTCTTTTGATAATAATAAATTTAGCTTCTATGGCGAATATCATAATGCTCAACAAGAGTATTATCCAAATTTTAGCTTAAATGACTCTAAATTGACCTTGAATAAATATGGTTTTTATGGGCAAATAGCATATAACTACAAGAATTTTGAACCGGTGTTTCGTTACGACCAAATTCGTCTCGATGGTGCTCCAGCTGGCGATAGAGATAGATATACTTTTGGTGTAAATTACTATTTCTATGATAATTGTGTATTTAAAATTAATTATGAAATAATTAAAAATAAAGGAATCGACAATAAAGATAATGTGTTTTCAATGCAAATTGCAGTGGGATTTTAATAAGACCTATGAAATTTAGATATAAAATATTTTTTCTGCTTTTTTTGTTTTTAGGACTCAATAAAGTGATATTTGCACAAAATGGTGTTGATTTTTATCGCTCATTATTTTTAGTGAAATTTATTAAATATGCTAACTGGTCCAAGCCGCCAGAAGCCTTTACCATTGGAGTAGTGGGAAATTCGCCAGTGATTCCACAGTTAAAAACCATTACAAAAGATAAAAAAATAAATGGAAAGCCAGTAATTCTCAATAAGGTTAGTTCATACGAAAATATTGAAAAATATTCTTTGTTATACGTTCCGAAAAGCCAAAATAGCAAATTGCAATACATTATTTCACTCACAAAAAATATGAGCATTTTAATTGTAACTGAGGATGACATTTTTATTTTCAAAGGAGCATCAATAAGCTTCTTTGAAGAGAATTCCTCGTTGAAATTTAAAATAAACCTCACTACCATTGAAAAACAAAAGATAGAAATTAGTACAAGGTTGTTATCTGTTGGTGTAGTTGTCAAATAAATATTATTCTTATGAACAATTCCTCTTCAATCATAAAATTTCTGATCCTGTGGCTGGCGCTTTTTGTAAATAACTCAATATTTTCACAAAACAACTTTCCTCAAATCAAAACCTTTACAAAGTCGAATATTGAAAACGATTTAGCTATTCTGCTAAAGAATACCGAATCCTTTCTTATGGGAAATAGATTGAGAAAATGCGATTCCACAGCAACACTTTTGCTTATACATGCCACAAATGTTGGCTCTCGATATTACGCTGCAAAAGCCAACCTTTTTCTGGGGTATGTGCAAAATGCTTACAAAAATGAAGTAAAGGCTTTTGACTTTTTTAATGAAGCAGAGAATCTTTTTTCTGATATTGATGACTTTCAAAATATTGCCCAATCTCAGCTTGAAATGGGTGAAATTTTGGTAAAAAATCACCTCTGGCAAAGAGCTTATGATTTGCTAAAAAATGCCGATTCACTATACACTGCTGTAAGTTTTAATTTTGATTTGACACGACTTTATGCCAATTATGCTCAGTCTGCAAGCCATCTTAATAGAAATGATGATGCAATATATTATTTTCAACTTTACCGAAAATACGCTATAATTTATCAAAATTGGGATGCTCAGATTGACGCTAATCAAGCGATTTGTAATGCTTACCGAAAAGTTGGCAACTACGGTTCTGCTGTGCAATATGATATGGAATTGGTGAAATTATTATCTCAACTGAGCAAAACAGAAGCATATTATTCCGCTATGAACTCCATGGGAATCGATTATTTTAGAAACGGAAATAATGAGTATGCTAAAGCTAATCTCCAGATTGTTATTGATAATTCAAAAGATAAAAAGGAAAAAACTAAGGCGTTTCTGATGCTTTATGAGATTGCTGCTAAAGAAAATAAGCCAGATGAAGAATTGATTTATCTAAACAATGCTTTGATTATTGATGATGATGAAGATACAAAAGCTCAGATAATCAATAAAATAACTGACTTTTATATTTCAAGAGAAAATATTTCAAAAGCTTATGATTTGAATTCGGCACTTCTGCTAAAATTACAAACATTAAGCCTTCAAAACCAATTGACAACGATTTATCTTGCTCAAGAAATTGCAACTCATCAAAAAAAATGGCATAAAGCTGCTGCATTTTTAAAACTCTCCGAGAAATTGAGCGACTCCATTTTTCTAAAATTTAACTCTCAACAGTCTGAACTCGAAAAAGGTAGAAAATATTTTGATGAATTTGAAAATAATATCAAATTTGAAGTCTCAAAAAAGTCAAGTAAAGAATTAACAGATTTTCAAAATATAAGAATTAAAAATCTTCAAGCTGAAATTGAAACCTTAAAAGCTGAAATTTTGGATAGGAGTGGACTGATTGAAATTCACAAGCAAAAATTAAATTCAGACAATATTATTAATTTTCAAACTATTGGTATTAAAGAGAATGCAAAATATAAAATAGAATTATTTCTATCGAACTCAATTTCTCATCTCTCGAAAATTATTGACAGTTTATCTTATGTTAAGAATGAAAAACCAATAAATATTTCTAAAACTATGATTAAAGTTGATTCAAATATGGACAAAGAAAAAAAGAAGGAAATTTTTCTTATTTCAATTATTTTTGCTCTGTTTGTAAGTCTGATTTATACTTTTTGGCACAAACAAAAGTCATCAAAAAAATCATAAAATACTGTGAACTTTGCAAAACAAGAAATCATTTTCATTTATTTTTATCATTCTGTGCTTGGCTCAATTTGCTTTTGGACAGTCGGCTAAAGAATTCTATGTAGCTGGTAATATGAAGTTGGAAACTCATAGATATTCAGAAGCTGTTATAGATTTTTCAAAGGCAATCAAAAAAGATAAAAATTACGTGGAGGCATACTCACAGCGTGCTTTATGCTATGAAATGCTCAATAACTTCAAAAGAGCAGTTCAGGATTATACTAAAATTATAAAGATAAATTCCAATAATACAGCAGCTTATATTAGCCGAGGACTTATATTTAGAAAGCAAAATAAATATACTGAAGCAATTGCCGACTTTACAAAATGCATAGAAATTCGCAAAGATTATCCCTTTGCCTATCAACACCGCGCTGAGACATATATGCTTATAAATGATTTTGAAAAAGCTAAAAGCGATTTTCTTATTCTGTTGAAATATTTTCCAAATAATGCGAAAGCATTGACTTCATTATCTGAAATATATCTTCTCGAAAATGATAATTTGCAGGCATTAATAAGTATTAATGTTGCCATTGAAAATAATCCAAATGATGGAGATTTATTTTTTATCAGAGCAAAAATATACAAAAATCAAAATGATATTAAAAATGCCTGCATTGACTTACAAAAAGCCAAATCTATGGGTATTTCGAAAGTCGAGGACTTGATTTTGGAATGGTGTAAAGATTAATTTTCTTGTCATTTTTTAAGACAATTTAGTATCATAATTTACATTTTTGGCCATGCAAATTAGCTACATTTGCCGCTCATAAATTTATAATATTGAAAGACTTTACCCAAGGACATGTAAGCAAGCAAATATTGTATTTTGCATTACCAATGCTTGCTGCCAATGTATTTCAACAGCTTTATAATGTGGTAGATAGCATTGTTGTTGGCAATTTTATTGGTACCGAAGCACTTGCTGCTGTTGGCGCTTCTTTTCCTGTTCTGTTTGTATTAATTTCTTTATTATTTGGCGTTTCATCAGGTATTTCAGTAGTGGTTTCTCAGTATTTCGGAGCTAAAGAATATGAAAATGTTGTAAAGGCAATAAACACTTTCTTTGTGTTTATTTTTGCTTCTTCCATAGTTATGTCGGTTGTGGGAATTTACTTTGCCCGTGATATTTTTATCGCCCTGCATCTCCCAAAGGAGGTTATAAATCCCGCTGTGGATTATCTACAAATATATCTGGGAGGCACAATTTTTATGTTCGGATTTTATGGTACAAATGCCATCTTGAGAGGAATGGGCGATTCAAAAACTCCATTATATTTTGTGATTTTCTCTACAACATTAAATGTGATATTGGATTTGGTTTTTGTGATTACATTTCATTGGGGAGTCAAAGGAGTAGCTTATGCGTCAGTAATAGCTCAAGCAGCAGCATTCTTTTTATCTACATTTTTCATAAATAGGGATGACTCTTTGGTGCATTTATCTTTAAAATCTTTGGTGATTGATTGGGAGATATTTTGGAAGAGTTTGAAAATTGGGCTTCCCACTGGCTTACAACAAAGTTTTGTCGCTCTTGGAATGATTGCAATTCTTAGGATAGTAAACGATTTTGGAACAAGCACAGTAGCTGCTTTTACTGTTGCTGGCAGGTTAGACTCATTTGCTGCAATGCCAGCCATGGCGATGTCGATGGCACTTGCTGCCTTTGTTGGTCAAAATGTTGGAGCTAATGAAATTCAGAGAGTTAGAGAAGGATTTAAAGTTACTTTATTAATCGCATCAGTAATTTCAGTTTCAGTTTCTGTTGTAATATATTTCTTTGGCGAACAAATTATGGGTTTTTTCACCAAAGATTCCAATGTGATTGCAATTGGATATAATTATCTTTTGATAGTAAGTTCATTTTATCTTGTGTTTTCTTCTATGTTCATCATTCAAGGAGCTCTTCGTGGTGCTGGCGACACTTTGATTCCTATGTTTATCACACTTTTTGCGCTATGGGTTTTAAGAATACCATTCTCAATTATACTCTCAAGACCGTCTTTTGGATTAGGCATTGATGGCGTTTGGTGGGGAATTCCTCTTGCTTGGTGCTTTGGTGGCATAGCTTCTTATATTTATTATCGCATGGGAAAATGGAAAAATAAAGCAGTAACAAAACCAATAAATATTGATTAGTTGATATTGTTAAATGCAATTTGCGAAATAAATATAAAGCTAATGCCAAATATTTTAATAATTTTATTCTAATTTTAAAGATATTTTATTTCAAATAAAAATTAGAATATAGGCACAAAGTCTATCAAATAATTTCAACGCTTACATGAAAAAGAGCATCACCTTTGTTTACTATTGGTGCTGTGTTCACGCTAAAAACGTAGCAATCAAAAGGTGCGACAACATTTTTTTCAAATTCACCATAGGAGTCGGTAATCTTGCCAAGTAGATTTCGTTTTTTTACCCAGGTGCCATTTTTTACATGCACTTGAAACATTCCAGAGGCAGGCGAGCGGACCCATTTTGATTTTTTTATGATGATAGAATTATTTTTTTTTGAAATTTCGCCATCGTGGAAACCTAAATGTTTCATCACATTGAGAGCTCCTTCCACGCCGCTGCTAATTACAAAATTATCCAAGTCATTAGATTTTCCTCCTTCAAACAATAGAATGGTCTTTCCCATTTTTGTTAAGGTCTCGCGAATAGATTTAGGAATAAAGTTGGAATTTAATAAAAAAGGCGCTCCAAATACTTTTGCCAATTCGAGAGTCTTCTCTTGCTGAAAAGCGCAACGTATGTTTGGATAATTTGCTCTTTCGCCACCGCCAGCATGAAAATCTATCACATAATCTACCAAAGGAGCAATTTCTTTGGTGAATTTATAAGCAAATTGACTTGCTAAGGAGCCGTTGGCATTTCCAGGAAAAACTCTGTTAAGGTCTCTACCGTCAGGAAATTCCCTTCTAAGGTTTAGATATCCAAAAATATTAAATACTGGAATACAGATGATTGTGCCGCATTTTGGTTTGTTATATTTCTTGCGAATAATATCGCGCACTATGGCTACACCGTTCACTTCGTCGCCATGCACTCCGCCCATAAGCAGCAATGTAGGTCCGTCATTATAAGCGCGTTCTACAATTATTGAAATTGTTATGCTGTTCCTTGTGTGCAATTTGGCAACTTCAAGTTCTAAAAAGGCGCGTTCACCTTTTTTTATTTCTCTGCCAAGAATTATAAATTTATTATTCGACATTTCTTTCAACATATCTTATAATTTCTTTAGCTATATCTTTTTTAGTGGCAGCCTCAATGCCTTCTAAGCCTGGCGATGAGTTTACCTCCAAAACTAAGGGACCATGATCTGATTGCAACATATCTACTCCTGCAATACCTAAACCCATAGCTCTTGCGGCTTTCAATGCAGTATTTTCTTCTATATCAGTCAGTTTAATAATGCTTGCGTTTCCACCACGGTGCAAATTTGAGCGAAATTCACCTTCTTTACCTTGTCGTTTCATGGCACCTACTACTACTCCATCCACTACAAAAGCTCTCAAATCAGCGCCACCAGATTCTTTGATGAATTCCTGTGCAATAACTCTGGCTTTCAACCCATGAAAAGCTTCTATGACGGAAGTGGCAGCATTAGGAGTTTCTGCTAACACTACTCCTAAACCTTGAGTCCCTTCCAACAATTTTAATACAAGTGGAGTTCCTCCAACAACATTTATCACATGATCCACATTATCAGGATAATTGGTAAATACTGTTCGAGGAAGTCCAACGCCAGCCCTGGACAATATTTGCAGACTTCTAAGTTTGTCTCTTGACCTTACTAAGGCTTGAGATTCTACGGCAGTAAATATTTTCATCATTTCGAACTGCCGCACTACTGCGGTTCCATAAAAGGTTACTGAGGCTCCAATGCGTGGTATTATTGCATCAATATCGTTAAGATAACTGCCGTTATAAAAAACTTGTGGCTTTTTCTTTTCTATTTCAATTATGCATTTTAAATGATCTACTACTATCACTTCATGCCCTTTTTCTTTGGCAGCTTCTACTAATCTTCTGGTGGAATATAACTTAGGATTTCTTGATAAAATTGCAATTTTCATAAATATTTTCGATTTATATTTTCTTAATTAAGTTTTTTTATTGTTTTTTGCTTCGCCTTAAAGGATAAATCATATTTTGATACATCAACTATAAATCTGTTCTTTAGCAACTTACGACCTAATAAGATTGGAAATTTCATATCGCTTCTTTCACTTAAAGAAAGTTCAATGGGATATTGTTCTCCAAAAAGAATTATTGTTGTGCCTACCACAAACCGCTGTTCTGATATTCCAAAAGAATTTTTAACCCTTTTCTTTTTGTAATTTTTCGTTTTAAATTTTTCTTCTCTATATTTTGTGTGCGAGGGATCCAAAAGTTGAAATTCAATAAATTTTTCATTGGCTATATTAATTTCCCTTATATGATGGCAATGAATTGTTGATGTATATGCACCGCTATCCACTTTTAGGTGAATGTCAGTAAGAAATAATTCAGGAAAATCTGCTCTATCTTTTCTCCCAATAGTTATCTTCATTCAATTATATATTTAGCCTCAAATAATATTGACACAATTAATTTATTAGTTCTTAGAATCATTAATTGTTCTAAAGCTTTTACAAATTTAATCTTTAATAAATACTGAAATTTAAATTCATCATGTTAATTAATTTGAATTTATTCAAGATTGTAATTTCTAAGCAAAATTAATTTTCGTTCAAGGCGATAAATTAAATTCAAAGGTATGGCAAATTGTAAAATGATTGACAAAATCATTTTAGGCTAACAATCTTTAGCCTGTCATCAATTTTTTGATAAACAAATTAACCTAAGAGCAAAATTTTTACGATGACAAATTTTTGCCTTAAGTTTCAATTAAAATTATTATAGAATATAATTGATTATGAGCATAATAAATCATTATTAGGTTAAATTTGATTTATTTTGCCCTTTTAGCTCTTTCCCAATTTACGCTCTGCTTTCCTTTCATATATCTAAAAAAACCGCGATAGACAGCATAATTCATTATAAAAAAGTAGTAGGGGATGTAAAGGATTTTTACTTTGATATTTCTATTTTCCAAAAACCAACCTAGCAAAGCCATCAAATAAAATAGAATTTGAGCTATGAAAATTAATGTAAAAATTTGAGAATAATTAAAGCCCTCATTGTATGCTAAATAAATGTTAATGAACAAGATAAATAGCAGTGAAAGAGGAGCAAGGGTCCACCGAAGAACTCTATGAGAAATGTATTGGAAACTCAATACCCCATATTTAAAGGGGTTTAATAATGCTTTAAGTCTTATAACAGATTGAATTCCTCCTGCGGCAATTCTAATTTTTCTCTTAAGTTCTTCTTTTACATTGGCTGAGGAATCTTCAATGGCATAAGCCTCAGGGTCATATTGAATTTTCAAACCTTTCATGGCTATCCGCAAGGAAACAATAAAATCGTCGAGAAGAGTATCTCCTTCAACTTCTTCGAAGAGCTCCGAACGCACAGCGAATAGTTCGCCGGCAGCACCAACAACTGAGTAGAGTTCTGCATCCCAGCGTTTTAATGTAGATTCATATTTCCAGTAAATACCCTCACCAGCGCCAGCAGCAGTATCATCAGCATTGCTAAATATTCGTTTTTCTCCCGACACACAGCCTACTTTTGGGTCTGCAAACATATCTACAATTCTTCTTACTGATTCTATTCCAAGCATGGTGTTGGCATCGGAAAATATTACTATGGGAGTTTTCACAAAATGACTTCCTCTGTTCATGGCAGCAATTTTTCCGTTGCGTTCAGGTTTGTGATGCAGCTCCACCTCTGGATATTTCTCTTTTATGTACTCATCAGTGCCATCATCAGTGCCATCAGTTACCCACATCAAATGAAGTTTCTCTTTAGGATATTCCATCGACATAGAATTTTTGATTTTTGCATCTACATAATCTTTTTCGTTAAAAGCGGTAACAAAAAGCGTAACACCTGGCTGGTAGCTGCCGTCAATATTAGGTTTTTGTGGCTTGCCTTTGAAAGTTCTTTTAATCTTTAACAGCAAGTAAAGTAAAATGCCATAACCAATATAGGCGTAAAATACTATGAAGATTAATATCCAAAAAGTAATTTTTATTGCTTGCATAATTTTAAGTATTAATTAAGATTCGATAATTTTTTTGCATAAATATTAAACTTATCAATATTTCCTATTTCGAAGTTGGCGATTTTCGAAAGCTGTTCTTTCAATTCAAATTCATTGCTGTGAATAGCTTCAGCAGCAATGGTGAGGTCTTTAAATCTATTGATAAATTCATTTGCGCCAATAATACCCTCTATTTCCATTCCTTCCATATCCATTTTTAGGAGTATTCTGTCGTCAGATTTTATATTAAATTCTTCGAGCAAGCTATCTAAACTTCTGATTTTAGCAATTTCTTTATAAGTTCCCTTTCTATTTATATCAGTCAATTTCTTATCAATTCTATGTGAAGCTCCTGTGTTTATTGGCGTTACAACAAACTCAGCAGAAGTATTTTCAAAACCAATGGCATAATTGTATGATGTTATAATGTTTTCCATATCATTAAGTTTAATATTTTCTCTAAGCACATCGTAAGTGGATTTGATGGGTTCAAATGAAAATACTCTAAGTCCTTTTTTTGCCATCAAAATGCTATAATCGCCCACACCTGCGCCAATATCAAAAAAAATGTCGAAGTTGGAAGGATTTTTTAAAATGAATGACTTAACTTTCCATTCATAAAAATAGTTTGTAAATTGGAAGTCGTTTGTTCCTTTTCTTACTTTCATTTTCCCAAGATAAGTATTTATAACTCTTGTTTTTGCTGCGCCTTGATGAAGTAGCACATATCTTATCGAGTCAATTACACTTCCAAAATCTCCATGCTGGATGTATGATCGAGCATAATTTATATATTTAATAAGAATTTTCATTTTATTCTTTCCCATAGTTTCGATTCAAAATTGTATTGTTTGATAACTTTTGCAGGATTGCCTACTGCCACTGAATATGGAGGAATATTTTTGGTTACTACGGCTCCGGCGGCAACCACTGAATGCTTTCCAATGGTAACGCCTGCAACAACTACCACATTTGCTCCAAGCCAAACTTCATCTTCAATATTTATTGTAGATTTTGTTACTTTCTGATTGTGCGGCACAATGCTAACATCTTCATAACCATGGTTTAAGCCAGAAAGCACAATGTTTTGAGCAAACATAACATCATTGCCAATATTTATTGGTCCAATTAATACATTGCTCATCCCTATGCGAGTGCGGTCGCCAATAATTACATCACCAACACCATTATTTACCGTTGAAAAATCTTCTATTGTAGAATCATTGCCAAGTTTAAAATTATTAAATGGCATGACATCCATTCGAACTCTACGTCGAATTAAGCTGTGCTTGCCCTTCTTGTGTTTCAACGGATTCACAAATAGCTTTACCCATAATCGTGGACGAGCCTGATTGCGAGGCATTAACATCCATAAAACAAAATGTTTTGTTTTTTCGTTCGACTTAATTTTATCTACTATTCCCATAATATTTATTTTAAAGTTCCTGATTCAAATTTTTCAATAAGTTCGTAAATGTCTTTAACATTGTTTCCCCAGCTGTGTTTTCTTGCAAAAAAAGCCTTCTCATTTTGTTTCTCTGCCGTATTATCTTTTAGGGCAAGTTCAATAAATTCCAGATATTCTTCAATATTTTGTGCCAAATAAGTATAGTCTGCAAATACACTCATAGCCTCAGTTTTTGTTGCTACCGTTGGCTTTCCCATGGCAAGATATTCATCAATTTTTCGTGGATAATTTCCAATTGTAACAGGACTAAGTAGCTGTGGATTAATGGCTACATCAAAAGCTCCAAGATATGCTGGCAATTCATCACTATTTTTGTTGCCAAGAAAATGGACGTTGTCAAAATCATGCAATTTGCTATTTTTAAATGTAGAATCTTCAGGTCCAACTAACACGATACTCCAATTGGGTTTTTCTTTGGCGATTTCTGAGATTACTTTTATGTCTAATCGCAATGCCAGTAAAGCACCAATATAGCCAATAATTGGTCGCTTAATATTTGAAATATCAGCTGGAATTTCATTAAATAAACTTGCATCGAAAGCTGAGACATCACAACCTTGACCAACATAATAGGAGTGAGGATTGAATTTTTGAGCCAGCTTGGCAAGATATGTTGAGTTAGCACAAACAAAATCAGCCTTTTCCATGTGATTTGCTTCTGTTCGAAGCCCTTGCTTTTTCCAATAGTCAACTGCCACAAGATTATCGCGAGTGTAATAAATGTATGTCTTAGGTTTCAATATTTCCTTTATATAGAAACTTCGAAACATATCAGAATCATTAAAAATTATATAATCTTTAAAACCCAATCTTTCAATAGCTGATTTTATCTGCTTTGCAAATCGATTATTATTTATTTTATTCAAAAAATCAAAAATTAGATTGTTGCCTAATTGATTTATTGACAGCAAGTAAGTGCGAGGGTTCAGATTCCAAAGGTTTGCTTGAAGCTCAACCAAATCATCGGCTTTGCCATTAATAATGTCTTTCCTTTTTTTTACCCTTGGATCATTTCTTTTCTTTATTGCTGTGGTGATATCAAGAGGTGAGTTTACATATAAAACTCTGTTGTTTTTTGAAAATTCGAAAGCAATATTTTTGCAGTTGCTGCCAATTTCAATGTCCCAAGCTTGTATTCCAAGTACAATAATATCTCTGTTTTTAATCATGATTTAGGACTTTTAGAATTTAAATAAACCTTTTTATAAAGTTGCAAAACATCAACAGCCATATTATTCCATGAAAATTTTTCAGCTTGTTTTATTCCTTTGATTATTAAATTATTACGCAAATCCATATTATCTATCAATTCAATCATAGCTTGAGTAATTTGTGCAGGTTTATAGGGGTCGATTATATATGCCGCATCACCTGAAATTTCGGGCATAGAGGAAGTGTTTGAAGTTATCACAGGCACACCACAACGCATACCTTCTAAAAGTGGAATTCCAAAACTTTCTCGCAGAGAAGGATAGAGAAAAATCTTGCTCATATTTACTATCGCTGGTAATTCTGTGTTGATAATATAGCCTGTTAGGTAAATGTTTTTTCTAAGTTCCGGCGACCCTATTTGGCTTAGCAATTTAGAAAGTTCCTTTTCGTCATAATCAGGCATCACTAATTTATATCCATCATTATTTAATTTCAAGAAATCGCGCATAGCTTCGAGAACTCCTTGAGTATTTTTTTTGGGGTCGGTGTTGCCTAAAAAGAAGAAATATTTTTCTGGGAGATGATATTTCTCGCGTATCGCATTTAAATAATCTATGTCAGTGATTGGTTTAAAGTGCTCACTAACACCATTGTATATAGCTACAAGTTTGCCATCCTTCAAATTAAAAAACTTGTTTATTCTTTCTTTCTCAAAGTTGGAAACTGTAATCATCTTTTTAACCTTTTTAACCATGCGAGGCACAATATAACGGCGGTAAACATTGCCAAATTTTTGATAAGGAGTGCCGCTGCTTAGTAATATTTTCAGATATGATTTTTCCATATAAATTATATCATGAAGTGTTACTACCAAAGGGATTTCAGTATTTAAAGGGGCTGTGTTGCTGGTGCAGTGCAAAATTTCACAGCCAAATTCTTTTGCAGCTTTTGGCAATGCTATTTGCTCCCATTGTGGATAACTTCCGCCTTCAAGTTGGATGATTTTAAAGTTTGAAGTTTCTTCCAGGCATTTGTCATCTATATCAGGTTTTACAAAAATGTAATACTGATTTTCTTTGTCTATAATTTGAAGATTGCGAATTAGCTCAAGGGCTACCATATCCATCCCATGTTTTTTCTCTCTAAATAGCCTTTGTCCCTCTATACCTATTTTCATTGTGCTTATATTTAATTATTTGCGTTCCCGTGTTGTGTATGAATGAATTTTTTATTAGCTCCTTTCAATTTGAAAAGTGATAAAAACATTAATGCAAATCCTTTGGGTAAACTTATTAATGCCTTAAGAGTCTGCTGGTTATAGAATTTAGCAGGAATTGAAAAAATGAAAGCTAAAAATGTTAATATAAATATTGTAATCCAGAAGCTGAAATCTATAATTAAAAGTTCATTAATAAGTTTAAAATCAAGCAAGTAAAATAATAAACTTATGGCTGCAAATATTGTTGTTAAACCTAAAAGTAGTATTCTCGGCGGCTGAACCATTTGATAAACTTTATCCATAAAATCGATATTTCCCTTCAAGAACAAATCTTTTATTCCTGGTAAAAAGTATCTGCCGAAATATACAAATTGTGCCGATAACCATCTTTTTCTTTGGTTTTCAAAGACCTCCG
>MNXP01000042.1 GCA_001872625.1 Bacteroidetes bacterium CG2_30_33_31 | reverse complement strand
TCCAGCGTAGAAAGAGGCGATTCGATAATGCTGATTGTGGGAAAAGGAATGGTTATTCGCGGTTGGGATGAAGGTCTGCTGCTGATGAAAAAAGGTGAAAAAGCCCGATTAATAATTCCATATTTTCTTGCTTATGGCGAAGAAGGCCGAATGCCTGTAATACCTCCTAAAGCCGACTTGATTTTCGATGTTTATCTGAAAAATGTTGGATTTACAAATTAGAATATTTTTTTAATAATTATTATTTATGCAAATTGCCGCGCCTCACAAGGCGCGGCAATTTGTTTTAGAGCCAATAATTATTTGATGTTATCATATTTAGGTTGTTAAGATTTCAAAGTAATTTTCTAATCTCATCAATTATTTGCTTTGCCGAATATTCATGCATATCAAAAATTTTATCTGCTTGCACATAGAATTTCTGTCTCTCAGATAATTGATTTTCAATAAAAGCTAAAAGATTTTCCTTGCCGATTTTTGCAATTAAGGGCCGAGGTTTTTTGGAATTTGTTAGCCTTTGAAAGAGTGCCTTTGTTGGCAGTTTTAGATAGATAGATTTTCCCGACTTCTTGATGATTTCCATATTTGTTTTGTAGCAAGGAGTTCCACCGCCAAGCGAAACTATCGCGTTTTCTTTAAGAGATACTTCTTCTAAAATTGCCAATTCACATTTTCTAAAATATTCTTCACCCATAAAAGTGAAGATATTTGAGATGCTACAATTTTCTTTTTCTTCAATTAATAAATCTAAATCAATATATTGTAAATCAAGAGCTTTACTAAGTTTTCTTCCAAGAGTTGACTTGCCACAGCCCATATATCCCAATAAATAAATCAGCATTATTTTTGTTTTAAATTGGATTTATGCAAAGTTAAAATAGTAATTTCAGGGCTAATTCCAAAACGCCCGGGATAACCTAAAAAACCAAAACCTGGATTAACATAAAGATATTGCGATTTCTCTTGATAGAGTCCGAACCAATGTTTATAAATCCATTGAATTGGACTCCAACGAATGCCCCAAAAATCAATGCCCATTTGCATTCCATGAGTGTGACCTGAAAGCGTTAAATCAATATCAGTTTTACCTACGACTTTTTCTTGCCAATGCGTTGGATCATGCGAAAGTAAGATTTTAACATTCACGTTTTCAATTCCTTCCATAGCTTTTTTCAAATCACCATATTGCTTGAAGGGTGGCAAGCCCCAGTTTTCTACGCCTATCAAAGCAATGCTGTCATCTTTTATTTTCAGAATAACATTTGAATTTAAAAGCATCTTAAAGCCACAATCTTCTTCATTGCGAACTAACTTATTTAAATATTCCTGTTTTAATTTAAAATTTTTCCACTTTACATAATCACTCATATCATGGTTTCCTAAAATTGAATATTTACCAAAAGGAGCTTCTATTTGTTTTAAATCTTGTAGATATGGCTCCATTTCGTCGACAATATTATTAACCAAATCGCCTGTAAAAAATACTATATCAGGTGATTGTGAATTAATAAGTTTTAATCCTTTTCTAACATTTTCAGCATTATGCCAACTGCCAAGATGAACATCGCTAAATTGTGCAATCTTAAAACCTTCAAAGGATTTTGGTAAATCTTCAATGTAAACAGGGATATTACTAACTTTGAAATTCGATTTTTCCCAAATCATTCCATAAACAACTAAAAAAGAGAATAAAAATGAAATTATTAAACCAAGATTTTGAATAGAATAATTTTTTTTGTTGTCGCGTGCTACCTTAGTGCTATTTCTGCCATTTAAAATATTGACAAATGCGTAGTAAATCCATTGAGCAAAAGCAAAAAATATAAAAATTAATCTTGGAAAATAGAAAATCATAAAGATGCCAAAGAGCGTAAAATAAGTTCGATATTTAACATAATCTAATTCAGGTAAACCTGTAATTAGCAGAGATATAAGCAGCGATAAAATTATTGCCACAGTAATGCCCCAATAAGAAATGAAAATATATTTATAAATAATAGAACCTTTTAACCTCCTGAACATAAGCATACGAGCTCGGTGATTTATAAAGTCTATCAGAAGCATAAAAGCAAAAAGAATTAGAAGTCGGTATATCATAATTTTAAATTGTGTTAAGGGTGGTTATAAGAATTTTTGGCAGTAAATTTATTTATTGATTTATGTTGTAAGGATGTAAGAAACAATTTGTTAAATGATCCTTCACCATGCCGGTGGCTTGACAGTGAGCATAAATTATGGTAGTGCCGACAAATTTGAAACCTCTTTTCTTTAAATCCTTGCTTATTCTGTCGGATAAATCGCTGTGAGCTGGTATGTCCGAAAGATTTCTGAAGTTATTCTGAATAGGTTTTCCACCCACAAAATCCCAAATATATTTGCTGAAACTTCCAAACTCCTTTTGGATACTTATAAAAGCTTGAGCATTTGTAATGGCAGCATTTATCTTAAGTCTATTGCGAATAATTCCTTCATTATTCATAAGTTGCTCAATTTTGTTAGAGTCGTATTTGGCAATTAAATTATAATCAAAATTATTGAATGCAATTCTAAAATTTTCTCTCTTTCTAAGAATTGTTAGCCAGCTTAATCCTGCTTGAAAACCTTCCAAAATAATAAATTCAAAGAGCTTTTTATCATCATAAACTGGAATTCCCCATTCTTCATCATGATATTTCTTATACAATTCGTCATTAGAAACCCAAGCACATCTTATTTTATCGACATTATTCATAGGAGCAAAAGTATTAATAATATTGGAAATCAGGCTATCCTAAATTAGTAAATAATTATCGAAATAAGTTTTCAATAATATGAATCTGCTATTCATAACAGTTTTAAATTAGCAATAATTGTGAAAGAAAAAGGGATGCTTTGTTAGATTTTTTTACCTTTGTAAACTTAAATACCGAATACAAATTATTGAAAAATGCAAAACATATTATTACTTGGGGATGAGGCAATTGCGCAAGGGGCAATAGATGCAGGCTTGTCTGCTGTTTATGCCTATCCAGGAACCCCATCAACAGAAATTACCGAATATATTCAAAAAAGCAAAGAAGCACAATCTGGGGAGATTGTTGCTCAATGGACAGCCAACGAAAAGACTGCCGTAGAAGCTGCACTTGGAGCCTCTTATGCTGGGAAAAGATCTATGGCTTGTATGAAGCATGTGGGTTTAAATGTAGCAGCAGATGCTTTTATGAATTCTTCTATAACTGGAGTAAATGGTGGAATAGTGGTGGTTGTGGCTGACGACCCTTCGATGCATTCCTCACAAAATGAGCAAGATTCGCGCTTCTATGGTAAGTTTGCCCAAGTTCCAATACTTGAACCAGTTAATCAACAGCAAGCTTATGACATGATGCATTATGCTTTCGATTATTCTGAAAGATTAAATGTTCCAATATTAATGAGAATTACTACAAGAATGGCTCATTCGAGAGCTGGCGTAAAAGTAAAAATGCAAAAAACTTCTCAAAATATATTTCATTTACCAAAAGTTGCTAACCAATTTGTGCTTCTTCCAGCATTAGCTCGTGTAAATTATAAAAAGCTTCTACAGAATATTCCACTTATGGAGAAAGAATCTTCAACTTCTGGCTTCAATAAATTTATAGATGGTGAAGACAAATCTATGGGAATTATCGCTAGTGGTATTGCTTATAATTATCTACGTGAAAATTATGAAAATGGCAAAGTTCCTTTTCCAGTTTTAAGCATTTCTCAATATCCAGAACCCATTGAAATGATAAGAAAACTTTATTCTGAGACTGAAAAAATAATGGTGTTGGAAGAAGGATATCCTATCATAGAAGAACAATTGAAAGGAATTTTAAATCTTGGAAAGCCAGTTCACGGAAGACTTGATGGCACTTTACCACGCGATGGCGAACTAAATCCAAACATAATTGGAAAAGTATTGAATTTTGATATAATTGTTTCTTATGAAAATTCTGCTTCTGTTATGTCCAGACCTCCAGCACTTTGCCAAGGCTGTCCTCATACTGATTCCTATTCAGCATTAAATTCTGCTTTGGAATCTGTAGGGAAAGGACATGTTTTATCAGATATTGGATGCTATACTTTGGCTGCTCTCAAACCGCTTGAAGCTATAAACTCATGCGTGGATATGGGTGCTTCAATAACTATGGCTAAAGGTGCTGCCGACGCTGGTTTGCATCCTTCGGTGGCTGTCATTGGCGACTCAACTTTTACTCATTCTGGCATGACCGGTCTATTAGATGCTGTT
This sequence comes from Bacteroidetes bacterium CG2_30_33_31, assembly GCA_001872625.1. Taxonomy (GTDB): domain Bacteria; phylum Bacteroidota; class Bacteroidia; order Bacteroidales; family UBA1556; genus UBA6267. The sequence goes on along the minus strand of MNXP01000042.1, from coordinate 8,811 downwards.
ATTTGCAACACTCCAATAACAGTAATTATACTTGATAATGGAACTACTGGCATGACTGGTGGGCAAAGGTCGGAGGCAACAGGCAAAATTGAAGATATTTGTAAAGGATTGGGCGTATCCCAAGAGCATATTCATGTATTAAATCCAATTAATAAATACCATGAAGAGAATGTAGCAACCATTAAAAAAGAACTCGATTACAAAGGAGTTTCTGTAATTATTCCCAGAAGAGAATGTATTGTTACTTTAAATGCGAGGTTGAAAGCAATTAAATCGATGAAAGAATTGCAACAAAATTAATTTATCTGCAAAGAAATTATTATGAAAATAAATATTATTTTAGGAGGCGTTGGCGGGCAAGGAATCCTTTCCATAGCTTCAATTATTGGTAAAGCTGCTTTAAGTCAGGGACTGTATCTCAAACAATCCGAAGTTCATGGAATGAGCCAAAGAGGAGGGGATGTGATGTCGAATCTGAGACTCTCTTCTGATGAAATATTTTCTGATTTGATACCTGAAGGGCAAGCAGATATCATCATTGGAGTAGAGCCTATGGAGGCTTTAAGACATTTGAAATTTCTTAAACCCGATGGTTGGTTGGTTACTAATTCAAGGCCTTTCTTAAATATTGAAAACTACACCGATAGAGAATTAATATATTCTGAAATAAATAAAATAAAGCACCACGTTTTAATTGATGCTGATAAGATTGCCTCTGAAATTGGCAATTCAAAGGTGTCGAATGTGGTAATGCTTGGCGCCGCAACACCTTTTTTGAAAATCGACGAAAATATTATTATCGATGCTATTAATTCAATTTTCTCAAATAAAGGGAAGAATTTAGTTGACATAAATATAAAAGGATTAAAGGCAGGAATTTTGGAAGCTCAAAAAATGATGGTTGATTAAATTTTACTCTTGAGGCATTCTATAAATTGCTTTTTATTCCTTGTTCTTCAATATTAATCCCGAAAGCTTTCGGGACAATTACAATAGTAAACTCTGGTTTTAGAATTTCATTAGCCTTGGAAATCTAATTTTTGGAAGACACACTTGTAATTAAGTTAAATTAAGTATTATAAATTATCGAATTTTCGGGACATGGAATTTTGGGTGGCGGTGAATAATATGAATGACCTTCATAAACCCTTTGAATAGCGTGCTTCAATTCCTTTAAAGTTGTATTTTTTGGCACATAAGCTTTTGCTCCCACTTCAATAGAATGGCATAAAATTTCAAAATTGAAATATAATGTCAGAATTACAACCTTAGTCATCGGATTATTATTAATAATTATTTCTGCTAAATTAAGCCCATCCATCTCTGGCATCCTAATGTCCATAAGGATTATATCGCATAAAGAGGGTTTGTAATAATTTAAGAAATCGATTGGATTCTTCTCAAACCCAACAACCTCAATATCTTCGTCATTTCTGAATAAATGCATCATTCCATTTATGAAATCGGCGTTGTCATCAACTAAATAAATTCGAATCATTTTGGTATTATTTAAAAAGTATTAGAATTATATTTTAAGATTGTAAAGATACATTTTAAAATATTTTAATAACAACAGTAATAATAGGGAAATTTTATGAATTTTTACCTAATTACATACTGCAATTAATTAGTATATTTTAAGTATATATTCTTCTTTAAGACCAATGAAAGAGTAAAACCACGAGCTACAAGGAAAATTAAAAATGCAATCCAAAGGCGCTCTGTTCCTTTAAAAGGAAGAAGGTAATAGGCTGGTATAAAAAAGAATATGACTGATATTATCATAGCATTTCTTAAAGATTTTGATGCTGTGGCTCCAATAAATATTCCATCTAAAATAAATGCAGGGAAAGATATTAGTGGCATAATTACTATCCAAAGCATCAGAGGTTTAGCCAGTTTTATAACTTCATTGTTATTAGTTAAAAGCTGGATTAAGTTATTGCCAAAGAAAAAATAAACAAGACTAAAAACAATGCTGAAAGCCAGTCCTAATAAGAAATTGCTTTTGACAGATTTTTTCAAGTTTACCAAATTTTTTAAGCCAATATATTCACCTGTCAAGGCTTCTGCAGCATTGGCAAAACCATCAAGCATAAAAGTATAAAATAGAAAGAATTGAAACAAAATTGAATTAACAGCTAAAATTCCATCACTAATATTTGCTGATTTTATTGTGAAAAAAGAAATGACAAAAATTATCCCTAAAGTTCTTATAAATATATCACTGTTGACTTTAAAAAAAGATTTCATCTCGCTCAGATTCAGCAATTTAGCCATTTCAATTTTTTGCCATAAATATTTGTATTTTTTACGAAATAATAATATTGCAACAGCGAGAGATAGATATTGTGCAATCAAAGTTCCTAAGGCAGCTCCAGCGCTTTTCATATCTAAATAATATACAAAAATAAAGCTAAGCATAATATTGAAAACATTAGCAACAATAGCAATTATCATAGGGTAAATGGCGTTCTGCATACCTAAAAACCAGCCGCTAAAAACCATAATTAATAATCCCGCAGGTGCCGCCCAAATGCGAATGCGAACATAATCGGCCGCAAAATATTTTACTCCTGCTCCTGAAGTGGTAAAATTTATTCCGAATTCAATTAGCCATGGGTGAATTGCAATTACAATAATTCCCAAGGCAAGAGCCAACAAAATACCTCTTTGAAAAATTAAATTTATTTGTGTGTTATCTTTGGAACCAAACGCTTGGGCTGTAAAACCAACGGTGCCCATTCTCAAAAATCCCAAACTCCAATAAACCATGTTGAAAATCATTGAGCCCAAAGCTATCGCACCGAGATAATCTAAAGCATCTAAATGCCCCATGAGAGCTGTATCTACAAGGCCAAGCAATGGAATAGTAATATTGCTTGCAATATTTGGTAAAGCTAATTTGAAGATTTTTTTGGTCATAAAAAAATACATCCGCGTGACGACGGATGTTTTTTTTAAGATTTGTGAAATCGATTATTTATCGCCAAGAATTAATGGTAAACCATCTTTGCCACTTCCTATCACAACAACTTTAGCATTTGTAGATTCTGCGAGATTCATTGTTGCCTCAATACCACGCATTCTTAACAAATTCTCTGTCAGAGAGTTGTTGATAATTTTATTAGCAGCAGATTCTCCTTCGGCAGCTATTCTTTGACGTTCAGCCTCCGATTTTGCTCGTTCAAGCTTATATTTGTATTCCAAAGCTAATTGCTCCTGTTTCAATTTGCTCTCAATTGCTGATTTTATTGTTGCTGGCAAATAGATAGATCTGATAAGCACCCTGTCCAAATAAATATACTTTTGATCAAGTATTTTTTTTGTTTCGTCAAAAATTTCTACTTGTATGGCTTCTCTTTTTGTTGAATAGATTTCTTCTGGAGTATATCTGCCAATTACACTTCTTGATGCTGACCTTAAAGAGGGCATAACTACTTGTGATTCATAATCGTCGCCTAAATATTTATGCAAATAAGCAAGTTTTCCTACCTTAGGGAAAAACCATGTTGAAACGTCAACATTTATTTCTAAGCCATTGGATGACAGTACTTTCATGTCTTCAGCCTTATCTTGCTGACGAATTGAATAAACTGTAACTGTATTCCAAGGTGCAATAAAATGAAATCCTTCGTTCAAAGGCATTTGGTTTAAGTCGATGCCATCACCAAATGTGTTAAATACTACTCCTTGATGACCAGCTTCAATAGTAACTGTCATACGATTCCAGAAAATAATAACCACCAATAATGCTATGACTAACAAAGCAATGGGAGCAATTTTTTTCATGTTAAGTTCGTTTTGTGGGTTCTGTGCCATAATGTATTTTGTTAAATTTATTGCTCAAAAGTAAGTAATTTTTAAAGACTGAAAATTTTTATATTTTATGAAAATATTTTCTTTGAAAGGAATTATTAATTTAATTTATAAATGCTTCAGATACTGAACAATTTGAAAATGCGATTGTTACTAAGGAATAAAAAAATTATAAAGGCTGGTATTACATAGGAATTTATGTTGATATGAAAAAAAACAAAATTGAAAGTTGGTTTTTCCATAAATAAACTAATTAAAGGAAAAAGTAAAATCAAAGGTATGATTGGAAAGGTGGTTGTAACAGATAGTCCGAGATCTAAAAGTACAATTTCAGTTCTATTTTGATTTATCAATTTCACATATTTTACATCCTTGAACAGTGCTGTTGTTTGAAAATATACAGCATTAAGATTTTTATAGTTTTTAAAGTAAAAAGACTTATCAACCTCATAATTAGTATTTTGAAATCTTACAAAATATGAAGAATATTCTGAAAACCACTTTATGCCAGTGTAATTTTCTTTAGTCGGCATAAAATTATCAGCAATAAAAAGCATAGAAAGGAGAAGAGAAAAGACAGCAACGAAATTTGCCCAGGAGCGCTGATTACTTTGCATGTATGTATCAAAAACTTTCTGGTAAATAATTTTGCTCTTTTCTTCGAATATGGCGTCAGCAGCACGCCTTGCATTTTCATATCTCTCCTCAAAAGATTGATTATTTGGTTGAGAAAAATTGCTTTGGGAGAAATTATGCTTTGGATTTCTAAAACTATTTGACGCTGTTTTATCGGCATACCTTCTATATTGATTATATTTTATATCTGAATAATTCTTTGAATTCTGATTTAAAAGAAATGTATAAGCTTCATGGATTTCAATAAATTTGGATTTAGCATCAATACTTTCATTTCTGTCGGGATGAAATTCCATTGCCATTTTTCTAAAAGCTTTTTTTATCTGCTCATCCGTGGCATTTAAGTCTAATTTTAATATGTCAAAGGCTTCATTTTGCGTCATTTATATAAAAGAAATATGGTATTTTTTTTATTGATATCGAGTTTAGATTTTTTCCAATTTTCTATGCTTTTACTTTTTATAAATTCATCAGAAGCGTTTATATTGCAAGCCACACAAAGCATTGTTTTTTCGCTACAAACTTTAGTAATGAACTGAAAAAGTTTCTGATTTCTGTAAGGAGTCTCAATAAAAATTTGGGTCTGGTCTTCATGTAAAATTTTATTTTCCAGGTCTTTAAGTTTCCTACTTTTTTCTTTATCATCAATAGGAAGGTAACCCACGAAGGCAAAATTTTGACCATTGAAGCCAGAAGCCATCAGCGACAAAATTATTGATGAAGGTCCGACCAAAGGCACTACTTGAATATCATATTGGTGAGCGAGTTCCACAATTAGATTTCCAGGGTCTGCTACGCAAGGAACTCCCGATTCAGAAATCAATCCCATATCCTTTGAAGCAAGGGCAGGAGCAAGAAAACCAATAATCTCCATTAAATCTGTGTGTTTATTTAGAATAAAAAACTCTACTTCGGTATCAAAATTTTGCAAATAACCGATTTTACGAAGATAGCGCCTTGCTGTTCTAACATCTTCCACAATAAAATGATGTATTCCTTGAACTACTGAAATTACATCACGTGGAATTGCAGTGTCGATGTCAGAATCGCTTATCATATTAGGTATCAAGTAAATTTTTCCTTTATTCATATTAAAATATCTTTTTAAGTAATTCTAAATCAACATTTCCGCCTGAAAGAATTATAGCTACTCTTTTGTTTTTAAATATCTCATGATTTTTTAAAACGGCAGCAAATGGCACGGCGGAAGAAGGTTCAATAATAATTTTTAGTCTTTGATAAATCAATTTCATAGCTTCAATAATAGACTCTTCATCGACAGTTATTATTTGGTTTACATATTTCAAAATTATAGGAAAGCTATATTTTCCTAAAGAAGTAAGAAGACCATCAGCAATTGTATTTGGTTTAACTGATGGGACAAACTTTCGAGAAACAAAAGTCTGGTAGGCATCATCGGCATTTTTTGGTTCGGCGGCTATAACTTTCGTTTTTGGCGAAAAATATTTTGTCGCAAGAGCAGTTCCGCTTAGTAAACCACCGCCACCAACAGGAACCGTGATAATTTCAATATCTTGTAATTCTTCAAAGATTTCTTTTGCAGCAGTTGCCTGACCTTCAATTACTTTTAGATTATCATAAGGATGAATTTCTGTTGCTTTTGTTCGTTCAATTACTTCCGCAATTGTCGATTCGCGAGCTTGCAAAGTTGGTTCGCAGAAAGTTATTATGCCACCATAAGCCCTAACAGCTTCAACTTTTACTTTAGGAGCATTTTCAGGCATCACAATATATGAAGGGATTCCTTTTAGGGAAGCCGCTCTTGCCAAAGCTTGTGCATGATTTCCTGAGGAATGAGTGCAAACGCCGTTAACAAGTTGGCTTGGACTTAGCGAAAACACAGCATTTACCGCACCGCGAGATTTGAATGCTCCCACTTTTTGCATGTTTTCGCATTTAAAAAATACTGTACAATCTGCAATTTTATTTAGCTGCTCTGAGCTTAAAATTGGTGTGTGATGTATATAAGGTTTAATTAGTTCGTGAGCTTCATTTATAGTCTCCAAACTTGGAATTGTAAAATATATATAATCTTTTAACATAGTGTTTTATACTATTTTAATTGTTTCGATAATTTAAGTATTAAAGGCCATTCTTCGAGAAGTCCAGCAGACATATTTGATATCCCAATTTGACTCTGTGCCAGCGATAATTTTACAAATTTTCCACCTTCAGTTTCTTTCAAATTTGGTTCAATTTTTTTATCTATTACTGCGACAAAAATAAACATAAGCGCTGTGGTAGTTTCGCCATAATAAATTCTTTTGGTAACGGCAGAAAATTCAAAATCAGTTAAATTTAGTTCCTCTTTGGCTTCCCTCAAAACAGCCTGCTCAATAGTTTCTCCAAAAACCACATGACCAGCAACAGCAGCATCATATTTTCCAGGTTCAATAACAGCTTTAAATTTCCTTTTCTGAAGAAATAATTCCTTTTTTGAATTGAAAATATGAAGTCTAATAACTGGATGAATCAACGACTTGTCGAGTTGGCAAGCCTCTCTGCTTGCTTTTCCTTTTATATTGCCATCCATGTCAATCACAGGAAGCCATTCAGTATTTTTAGCTTTTATTTTAGAACTAATAAATTGCCACAAAAATACAGCTCCAAAAATAATATAAAATAATGCAGTACTTATAAATCCCCACGCCTCAGTTGACATGAAAAAAGCTGAATAAATAACTAATAATGTGTGAATTAGAAAGATAAAAAACATCATCTTTAAGCTTTTTCTAATCTTAGAAAGTTGGTCAGAGTTAATTTCCAAATCACCAGTGTATCGCTTCTGCATACCAAGAATTATATTTTTGGATGTAAAAGCAGATATTCCGATAATTGCCAACAGAATCATTTCAATTAATGCTGGTTTAAGTTTAAAAAACAAATCGTTTTGAGAGATGAAGGAAATGCCACCCATAATAATTATTAATCCAGTGTCGAAAAGAACAAATTTTTCAAGTTTTTTATCTTTAATCAGAAAGTAGAGCAGTTGTACAATTCCAATAATTATTGCAACGATAAGACCTACTTTGGTTCCAAAAAATTCGTCGGCAATAATGAAAGCCATTAGTGGAATAAGGCCAATCATCATTTTTTTTATCAGGTCTTTTTTGTTCATATTATAAGTTAATATCTTTATAATCAGGAATATCTTTTAAAAAATTTATTGACTTATCTTCCAAATTTATTCTACAACAATAATGGTTCAAACCATTAGTAATTATCAAATAATCAACCTTCAAAGTTATGTTATATCTGGCAGCTTGATTAAAAGTTTCTTGAGTGATTTTAACTTTTGGAGCCTTGCATTCAACAATTATTCGAGCATGGGCTTTGGAGTCAAATATCACTATATCAGCTCTTTTATATGTTGAATTAAGTTTTAATCCCTTTTCAACGGTAATCAAAGAAGCAGGATATTTTTTTTCATTTGTTAGATATAAAATAAAATTTTGTCTAACCCATTCCTCTGGAGTCAAGGCAACATATTTTTTTCTGATAGAATCAAAAACCTCTTCTTTATGGGAATTATTTCTTATATTAAGCTGATATTCAGGAAGATTTAATTTAATCATAATGTGTGCTAAATTAAAAATTATTCAATATTAAAATCCGACAATTCTAGATTTCAAGATTTTTTGAAATGAAAAAAAATAAGATGATAAATATAAATTTATCAGATTCAAATATTATTTTTACTTTCGCACAATAAATCTAAAATCAAAACCATGAGAAAATTATTTTTAAGCAGTCTAATTGTATTTTTATTTGTTGGTTACAGTCATGCAAGCAGCATAACAAATTCAATAATGGAATCTAATATTGAGCTTGTTAAGCCTGATAATGACCCAGCAAAGAAAACCGACAAAACAACAACAACAAAAAAAGGTAAAAAAACTACTGTCAAATCAAAATCCGCTAAGAAAGAAGAATGCAAACCATCAGCATCAAAAAGCTGCTGTCAACCTTCTAAAAACTCATGCGGATCAAAATGTACAGGAGATAAAAAATAGAATTTGTTTCTATAAATTTTGAAAATATACTTGACAAACTAAATTTTGTGATTATCTTTGTTAAGCCAAATCATAAGATATTTAAAATGCCTATTCCGATTCATGCGACATTGTCGTATTCCAACCAGTAAGTCGGTATTTTTCATTTTTTTCCTCCCTTGTTTTTTCAAGGGAGGTTTTTTTTGTGCAAAAAAAAAGAAAGCTTTTAATCACTTTCTTTCATTTTAAGAATCAATCAATACAAAATAAAATACAATTTTTAGAACCCCTCTTAACTAATATTCGGCGAGAGCTTTGATATAATTATCTCGTAAAATTTTTA
>MNXP01000072.1 GCA_001872625.1 Bacteroidetes bacterium CG2_30_33_31 | reverse complement strand
TTAATGTTTTAGTTTATCCCTTCTTCTTAAAAGTATCAGAAAGAACAAGTAAAGAAAATAAATATGTGAGTATCATAAAGATATGCGATTTTGTATCAAAAAATATGTCGGCATTTTTACGTGAAAATAATATGGAGGCCTTGATTGATTCTGCCAGATACTTTTGTCTATACGACTCGCGAAACGATAGGATAAATTCTATCCAATTGCTTCTCTTAAGTTGACGCCTATGCGATAGCTATCGGGATTGAAATCAATTCACAACTCATATTAAAATCAAATGCAAACCAATCATAAAACCAGTTTGCAACCAATCTTTCGTCAATCTCAAAATCAATCTTTCATCAATCTCCAGCCAATCTTAAAACCAACCTTTTTCAGCAAAAAGTATTATCTCCTCTGACCTTGTCCTTTTCGATAATTCCCTCTTTTGAATCCTTTATTATTTTTATGGTTTTCGTTTGAATTAGCACCGTTATTATTAAATTCGGGTCCTTTTCCAAGAATAATTGGCAGTGGCATAACTTCAATTTTTCTTTCGATAAGTCTCTCTATTCTTATCATTTTGTAGGCATCATCTTTATTCACAAAAGTTACTGCTTCGCCCTTTGAGGCTGCTCTGGCGGTACGTCCAACTCGATGAACATAGTCCTCAGCGTCGGAAGGCACGTCATAATTTATTACCATGTCAATATTTGCAATATCAATTCCTCTGCTTAGCACATCTGTTGCAACAAGCACTTTAATATTACCTGATTTAAAACCCAGCAGCACATTTTCTCTTTCTTTCTGGTCGAAATCAGAAGATATTCCCGCCACAGTATATTTATTATTTTTTAATGCTCTTGCTAAGTCAAGAACATTTTTTTTGGTAGAAGTAAAAATCAAGATAGAAGTAAAATGAGAATTATTTTGGATAATTTCTTTTGCAAGAGGAATTTTTTGTGTGTCGAAGACATGATATGCGGTTAAACTTACGCCTTCGGCAGGTTTTGAAACTGCAATTTTTATTTCTATATGATTTTTCAGTGTCTGTTTCACCAATTTCATAATCTGAGTTGGCATAGTAGCACTAAACATAAGGTTTTGTCGCTTTTCAGGTAGGAAAGAAATTATCTTCTGAATATCGTCGTAGAAACCCATATCAAGCATTCTGTCGGCCTCGTCGAGAATTAAAAATTGCAAGGCAGAGGCATCAACATAGCCTTGATTTAAGTGCGAAATCATCTTACCAGGCGTTGCTACCACTATATTTACACCATTGCGCAAAGCATTGCGTTGAAGGTTGAAATCAATACCATCACCTCCACCATAAACGGCTATAGATGATGCATTTATATAATATGAGAAGCCCTGTATTGCTTGTTCAATTTGCAGTGCAAGTTCTCTGGTAGGCACAATGATTAGTGTATTTATTTTTTCCGAAGGATTAATAGCAAGATTATTCAAAATTGGCAACACAAAAGAAGCCGTTTTTCCTGTGCCTGTTTGAGCAGTGGCCAATAAATCTCTTCCTTGCATTATTGCTGGAATGGCTTTTTCTTGTACTGGAGTAGCTTCGTCGAAGTGCATATAATATAGTGCATCGAGTATGGAGGGATGAAAATTAAAATCGTCGAATGTCATGTTAAAAAATTAGTGAACAAAGATACAATTTATTAGAAAACGTAAATTTATATAGATTTTTAGGTGGCAAAGTTTATTCCTCGAGAAATTTATCAATTACATTTTGAAATTCCTTGGGCTTGTCGGCATGTACCCAATGTGAGGCACCGGCAATAGTTTCGAGACTTGCGAGAGGAAAATATTTTTTGATTTCTATAAAATCAGCATTACTTATATAATCGCTTTCTCCACCTTTAATAAATAATGCTGGTTTAATAAAATTGTGCATTGGCTTTAATTCTTCCATTATTTTATGTAGATTATTGAATAGAGCCAAATAATTTAATTTCCATATAAACCCTTCATTTTCATGCCGTTTTATGTTTTTCATTACAAAAAGTACAATTCTACTTTGATCAATTTTATTTTCTAAATACCTCTGAATTTCTGAAAATGTTTTAAATTTTTTCAAATCAGTATTTGCAATAATTTCAAATATAACTGAATGTATTTCTCTACTTTCACTTTCACTCAAATTTATATCTACAACAATAAGTTTATCAATAATTTGAGGAAAAAAACAGGCCAAGTTCATTGCAAGTTTTCCACCCATGCTATGCCCTATGATTGTAGCTGAGTGAATTTTTTTTTCTTCCATAATATTTAAAATATCTTCTGACATTTCTGGATAACCAAATTCATCTGTATGAGGACTGTTGCCATGATTTCGAAGGTCAGGAATTATTACATGGAAGCGATTTGAAAAATGCTTAGCTATGCTTACCCAATTATCCGACATCCCAAAAAGTCCATGTAGAATAATCATGGTTTGTGGTTTTTCGGGACTAAATTCTCTGTAAAATAGCTTTATTTTATTCATGGATATTTCTAAAATTTGCCTATGATATGCTTTTGAAGCATGAATGTATTTAAGAATAGTTTGAATATCAAATTAATAAATATTTAGAAGACCTCGGTACATTTGAATTGTGTTTTGCAAACCAAAATATAAAGCATCGCAGATTAGAGCATGTCCGATAGAAACTTCGAGTAATCCTGGAATATTTTCATTGAAATATTTCAAATTATCGAGATTTAAGTCATGACCAGCATTAATTCCTAAAGCTAATTCATTAGCAGCATTTGAAGCTCTAACAAAGGGAGAAATTGCCATTTTTCTATCTTTAAAATATTGATTAGCATAGCTTTCAGTATAAAGTTCCACTCTGTCAGTGCCAGTTTCTTTTGCATGATAAATCATCTCTTCATCGGCATCAACAAATATTGAAGTTCTAATCCCATTTTCCTTAAATTTTCCAATTACATCCTGAAGAAAGCCCTTATTAGCTTTTGTATTCCATCCGGCATTTGAAGTAATCGCATTTTCTGCATCGGGAACAAGGGTAACTTGAGCTGGCAAAATCTCCAATACCAAGTTTACAAACGATTTTATTGGATTGCCTTCAATATTAAATTCTGTAGTCAAAATTGGTTTTAGGTTTTTTACATCATCATATCGAATATGTCGCTCATCTGGACGCGGGTGAACTGTTATTCCTTGAGCTCCAAATAGTTCGCAGTCCAAAGCTAGTTTTAAAACGTCGGGAATATTGCCGCCTCTAGCGTTTCTGAGTGTTGCTATTTTATTAATATTTACGCTTAATTTAGTCATATTAGTTTATCTTTGTCATATTATTAGCTAATTTCAGTTGTTACATACGATGGCAAAAGTCTGAAAAAATAACGAAATAATTAGATTTTAGTAAAGAAATATTTTATAAAATAATGGTAGCAAAAGAATTATTGAATAAGGCGATTTTGCCTATGTATAGCGAGTATTCTCCGATGGAAATTCTTAGTTGGATGGAGGAGTATAAAGTAAGTCATTTGCCTGTAATTAAGGGCAAAAAATATATTGGACTATTATCGGAGGCAGATATTTTTAACATTGATGAGCCCGAAAAGCCAATAGGTAAGCAGAAAGTATTTTTAAAAAATATCTCTGCAAAAGCGAGTCAACATATTTATGAGGTTATTAAATTAATGTCGGAGCAGAATATTTCTGTGGTGCCAGTTGTAGATGAGAAAAATAGTTATTTAGGCATGATTACTGCCTCCACAATAATTGAAAAATTTGCATCCTATTCTGCTGTAAACCAACCTGGTGGAATAATTGTTTTGGTGATAAACAAAGTTGATTATCTTGCTTCACAAATAGTTCAAATTGTTGAGTCCAATGACGCTAAAGTTCTAAGTCTGTACTTGGCGTCGGAGGATAATTCTTCCAAAATTTATGTTACCATCAAAGTAAATATCACCGATATAAGCCGTATTCTGCAAACTTTTCAGCGATATAATTATGAAATTAGTGCTTCTTTCTTTGATGAAGACATTGATGATTTGCAAGAGCGCTACGATTCATTAATGAACTATTTATCAATATAAGTGAAGTTTAAAATCATCATATTTTTTATAGCTCTTTTATCTTTACCAATCTTGGCAAAAAATCAAAATACTGTCATCATTGGTAAAATTACTTGTTTGGGAAATAATACAACAAAAAAATCCATCATTTTACGAGAGCTTCTTTTCAAAGAAGGCGACACAATAAAATTCTCCGACTGGAAAATAATAAAAGAACAAAGCACAAATAATTTGATTAATACGCTTCTTTTTCACACTGCATTAATAGATTTTGCTAATGACAGCGTAAGCGCCAAAGAAATAAAGATCAAAGTAATTGAACGCTGGTATTTTTGGCCTGCGCCAATATTAGATATCGATGAAAGAAATTTTAATGTTTGGTGGCAATCAAAAAGTTTGTCGAGGGCAAGCGCTGGTATTAATATTACAAAACAAAATTTCAGAGGTAGAATGGAGAAGCTAAAAATAAATGTTATGGCTGGTTATAACCAGAAAATCGGATTCTCCTATGATGCCCCCTATTTAAACAAAAAAAAGACCTTTGGCTATGGTGCAGAAGCTATTTGGACATTAAAACATGAGGTAAATTATGCCATTGAAAATGATATACAAGTATATCTAAAGCAAACAATTCCAGTTCAAAAAGATTTGCTAACAGCAATTCATTTTCGCTATCGACCCGACTATTATGTTTCTTATCTGCTTCAATTTAGATTTCAAAAATATTATTTTTCCGATAGCTTAATAGCTAAAAATCCAAATTATGGCGACGGCAACAGTAAGGAATTTTCATTTTTATCGGCATATTATAAATTAAAAATTGACCACCGTGATTTTCGTCCGTATCCATTAGAAGGTTACTATTCAGATTTCGAAATTTGGAAATATGGTTTTGGAATGATGGAAAATTCAAATTTAAATATTTGGTATGCAAAATCTAATTATAGAAAATACTGGAGCATATCCAATCGTTGGTATGCAGCTGTTGGCTTTGTTGGAAAGGTTTCTAACTCTACCAATCAACCTTATTTGTTGGAAGATGGTTTAGGCTACGGTAGAGATTTTGTGCGCGGTTATGAATATTATGTAATAAATGGAAGGCATTACGCTGTGATGAAAGCAAATATTAAATGGTCTTTGCTGCCGCAAAAATCTGTTAAAATAAATTTTATAACGTCAGACAAATTCAATACAATACCATATTCATTTTATATAAATTTATTTTTCGATGCTGGATATGTTTCAAAAAAAGAGATAATTATATCTAATAAATTGCCAAATTCCGCTCTTTATTCTACTGGAATTGGGATAGATTTTATTACATATTACGATAAAGTTGCTCGATTTGAATTTACAATAAATGGCAAAGGAGAAAGTGGATTATTCCTTCATTTTATTGCCCCTATTTAAATTTTTTTCATACAAAAAAGGCCACTTAAATATAAGCAGCCTTTCAGATATTGTAATCAAATTTTACAGTGAAATCCTATGAAATTCAGTTACAGTTAGGTTTTTATTTGCACTTTTTAAATATTCGTCAACAGTTTGTTTATTGTTACGAACGAAAGCCTGATTCAAAAGTGTATTGTCTTTGTAGAATCTGTTAAGTTTGCCAATTGCAATTCTTTCCAACATCTCCTCAGCCTTACCTTCCATACGAGCTTGTTCTTTACCAATTTCTATTTCAGAAGCAATAGTTTTAGCATCAACGCCATCTTTATCAATAGCCACAGGTGCCATAGCAGCAATTTGCATATTAACTTCTTTGCCAATAATATCAATATCCTTAACGTCGCTCATATTTACACCCATTATTGTGGATAAGCGGTTGCCAGGATGAATGTATGCGAAAACTCTCTCAGCAGAAATGGTTTTATATTCCACAATTTCAATTTTTTCGCCAATTTTTCCGAGCATTTCTAAAACTTTATCAGCAACGGTAACACCATCCATTTTTAAAGATTTAACTTGCTCTATATTTTCGCAGCGATTTTCAATAGCTAAATTGCAGATGTCGGTGCAAGATTTAATAAAATCAGCGTTTTTAGCCACAAAATCTGTTTCACAACTTATTTGAATAACTGCCGCAAATTTTTTGTCGTCAGAAACTTTTCCAATAATACATCCTTCGGTGGCTTCACGGTCAGCACGTTTGTCGGCGACTTTTTGTCCATTTTTACGAAGATAATCTATAGCTTTTTCAAAATCTCCATCAGATTCGGTAAGAGCTTTCTTGCAATCCATCATGCCGGCACCAGTTTTTTTTCTAAGGGTGTTTACATCAGCAGCGGTAATATTTGCCATGTTAAATTATTTTATAAATTAAAAAATCGTTTAGTTTTCTTCGGCTATTTCATTTTTAGCCTCAGTTTTTGCAGCTTTTGCAATCTTTACAGCTTTTGCAGCTTCAACAGCTTGAGCTTGTTCGGCATCTTTAGCAATCTTTTTCTCGTTAGCTAATTTTTTAGCTTCTGCCTCGTCAGCTGTCTTTTTCTCTTTCTCGAATTTTCTTTCAGCAAGTCCTTCTTCCATAGAACTGCACACATAATCAACTATCAAAGATATCGATTTAGCTGCATCATCATTTGCTGGTATTGGAAAGTCAACAAGATTTGGGTTTGTGTTAGTATCGGCCATTGCAAAAATTGGAATATTCAATTTGCGAGCTTCAGCAACGGCAATTTTTTCATTATTGATATCAACAATAAATAAAGCGGAAGGAAGGCGCGAAAGGTCAGCAATACTACCAAGGTTTTTTTCGAGTTTAGCTCTTTCACGAGTAATTTGAAGTTTTTCGCGTTTTGAAAGGCTATCAAAAGTTTTGTCGGTAATCATTTTATCTATGGAGCTCATCTTGCGAACAGCCTTTCTGATAGTTGCAAAGTTGGTGAGCATGCCACCAGGCCAACGTTCAGTAACATAAGGCATCCCTGTTGGATTAACTCTTTCTGAAACAATTTGTTTAGCTTGTTTTTTTGTGGCTACAAAGAGAATTTTTTTGCCAGATTTAGCAACTTGTTTCATTGCATCTGCAGCTTCATCTAACTTGGCTGCTGTTTTATGCAAGTCAATAATGTGAATACCATTACGTTCCATAAAAATGTATGGAGCCATGTTTGGATTCCATTTGCGTTTGAGGTGACCAAAATGTACACCTGCATCTAAGAGTTCGTCGAAATTTGTTTTTGACATTTTTAAATTTTTAATTGTTTACATTCCTAAAATTTACCAATTGTGCAGTAGTTCAGAATTATAAAATCATGAAGTCTGCACAATTTGGATACTAAACTTAATCTTAACGTTTTGAGAATTGGAAACGTTTTCTTGCCTTTGGCTGTCCAGGTTTTTTTCTCTCAACCATACGTGGGTCGCGACGCATAAGACCTTCTTTCTTGAGCAAAGTCCGATTTTCTTCGTTGATTTGTACAAGTGCTCTGGAAATAGCGAGACGTAAAGCTTCTGCTTGACCATTAACTCCACCGCCATCAAGATTAACTTTTACGTCGTATTTGCCAACGCAATTTGTAATCTCGAAAGCTTGTTGAACTTTATATTGCAAGCCACCAGTAGTAAAGTAATCTTTATAATCCTTTTTATTTACTGTGATAATACCGCTTCCTTCTTTCAAATATATACGAGCAACGGCAGTCTTTCTACGACCTATAACATTTATTACTTCCATGTTTATTTAATTTCGTTTAATTCTAACTTGATTGGTTTTTGTGCTTCATGCTTATGCTCTGTACCTACAATAGCATAAAGATTACGAAATAAATCGTCGCCTAATTTGCCTTTAGGAAGCATGCCTCTGACAGCTTTTTCAATTGGAGCAATTGGCTTTTTAGCCATCAGCTCATTAAATGATCTTGTTCTTTGGCCTCCTGGAAAGCCAGTATAACGCATATAAATTTTGTCAGTAGCTTTTTTGCCCGTAACTATAACTTTTTCTGCATTAATAACGATTACGTTATCACCGCAATCAACATGAGGTGTATAATCTGTTTTATGTTTGCCGCGTAAAAGTATTGCTACTTTCACTGCTAAGCGACCTAAAACTGCACCCTCGGCATCGACTATAACCCAGTTTTTATGTGCTGTAGCACTATTGGCCGATTTTGTTTTATAACTTAATGTGTTCATCCTTATTTAAATATTCAAATAATTAATAAATTAAGCTCCTCGTATATTGTTCCGGGCTTTATCGCAAAAGATTTTCACCATCAAATCTTTAAGCAGGCTAAATGCGATACTAAAAAAACACTACGATAGAACAACTAATCCCTTGTATATCAAAACTATCAATAGCCTTGTATTTTTGGGGCTGCAAAAGTAGAATATTTTTTTTAACCTGCCAAATTTTTATTACTGAAATACAGCTTTTTACAAAAGTTTTTTTTGAAGCCCAATTTCAAAATTAATTCTGTTGCCAATGTATTGCTCTACTTTATATAATTGTTGAAATACCTTATTATTATTACAAGTATAAAAAATTCATAAAATGTTAGCTATTATCCGACTTTATTTCTTTCGAATTAGCTTTGAATTTTTTGAAGTGATAAACTTATTTGCTTTATGTGTTGCAATAATAAGGAACCACAAAAGACACAAAAGCAAAAACATCAAACACAAAAGGCATATAAGGCAATAAAACTTATGTGACTTATGAATTTCAAAAAAATGAACCACAAAAGACAAAAAAAATATTTGAACTTCTTGAAGCCATTGATAAATATATAAATATTTGGATTCTAAGGGTTAGATTACTTATTGGCTTTATTTCTTTTTAGGAAGGCTAATTTATTCATATCTATTAATTGAATTAATGCTATCTCAAAAAACAAGAGTGGTATAACTCGATATCGAGAGATTGCCCCAAGGATAGGTGTAGAAAGCCCAATGAGTGCAAATAAACTTATGGAAATGGCAAGGCAAAACCAGAACAAATTGGAATTAAACTTATGATGTGAATAATAAAATATTGCCAAAAAAATTAAAATCAGCAGCAAAATATTTTCTATTGAGGCCATAATTGATAAACTGTTTTTTGCTTCCCATATCCATGGTCTGGCAATTACATTGAAAATTGCCTTAGGTGTATTTTTTGCAAAGGAAAAAGTTGTTGCGTCCAAATTTGGCATCTCAATAAGACTGTTCGACTTGTCGGCAATCGCAAGATTTACAAATTCCACTTTTTTTTCTATAATCATTTGATAAACACTCCTCTTCATAAATTTTGATGACTCCGCTCCAATGGAAATAATTATTAGAAACACAACGAAATAACTAATAAACGCCATTTGCCGTGGATGAAAATGATTCCAAATATATGCAACGGTCGCCAACAATAAAGCTATTGCTACAAAAGCTTTTATTTGAAATATTGCCACAAAAGCAAGTAAAACCATCAAAATTCTAATTTGTGGATTTCGTTTTTTAAGTGCAAAATTTCCACAGTTTAAAACCAACCCTATAAAAAATATTATTATGCTTTCTTTGAGAATAGAAGAAGTCCAAAAAAGTACTGAAGGAGTAAAAAATATGACGGCAAAAATCCACCATTTTTTGTTGGGCATTTTATGATAAAAAAATCTGAATATCCAAAAAAGACCTGTAAATGAAAGAAAAATTGTTATAATTAAAATAGCGAAATATGAGCCGAAAGTCAACAGACTTAAAAAACATAAATATCTAATTATAAATTTATTATTGGATGATATTTGAGATGAATCGGGTTTATCCCAATTATTCATTTGCATATAAATTGGCTTTAACTGAGCATTATTGCCATCTATAGAAGTTATTATTTTAAAGTAGTTTATAGGACTTTTGCCAAATTGTTGATATGCAATTTGCGAATCATTATAATACCTAAAAATATCCGCTTTAGATATATCTCCATAGTAAAATGAATAAATTGCCCACAAGCATATTGCAGAGAAAAGTTTCGCAGAGAAAGCAAAAAGAAACCATTTTTTATCTATTCCGTTAGCCCCAAACATCTTTATTTTGATGATGGCGAAAAAGGAGATTATGATAAAAACGGCAGCAATTATTAAATTCACCTCAATAGAAATATATTATTAGATGCAAATTTAAATAAAAAGCAATGCCATTCGATATTATTGACTTACCTTATCTCTGAGCGATTTGAAACCTCTTCCCAAAACTTCATTTGCATTTATGACAGTTAGAAATGCCATTGGGTCAATTTCATGAATAAAATCTTGAAGTATAGATAGTTCTCTACGGTTTACAACTGTGAAAATTATAGTTTTGTTGCTATTATTGAATAAGCCTTTGCCTTGAAACGAAGTTCCTCCCCTATTCAAATCGTGAGTTATTTTGTTTTCAATTTCCTCAAATTTATCAGAAATAATGAAAAGTGTCTTGTCGTAATTTATCCCTTCGAGTATCACATCCACCACTTTGCCTACAATAAAAATAATAACCCATGAAATAAGAGGAATTATAGGGTCTTTAAAAGCAATCCAGCTAATGAGAACAATAGCTGAATCTACATAAATCATAAGTTGACCTAAAGGTAATTTTGTATATTTTGCAAGTATCATAGCAATTATATCTGAGCCGCCCGAAGTTGCTTTTGCCTTGAAAACAAGTCCTAAACCAAGACCTATTAAAACACCGCCATACAAAGAACTTAATAGCGGTTGCCCTGCTACAAATGGCTCATAACCATGAAAATATTCTAAAACGGAAATCCACACCGATAACATAACAAATCCAACGATGGTCTTTGCGCCGAACCTTGGACCGAGAATAATAAATCCGATAATTGTCAACGGAATATCCATTATTAAACCCATAACACCTATTGGCAAGCCCATAGTGTGGTGTAAAACAATAGCAATTCCATAAACACCACCAGGAGCAAAACGGTAAGGACTTACAAACAAAACGTAAGCAGTTGCCATTATAAGTGTACCTATTATAATAAGCGAATATGACTTGAACCAAGCCATAGAAAATACTTTTTCTTTAACTAAAAATGCCATGATAAAATAATTTAATATATTGATAATCAGCAATAATTATGTTGCCAACAATATAATTTCAAAAATGGCTGCAAAAGTATTCTTTTTCGCTTATCACAAAATTTTATTTCAAATAAATGTAATAAAAAAACTACAAGCAAAGATAACTTGTAGCTTTCATCTTAATAAAGTAGAATTTATGACATAGATTGGTTAGCTCTTGAACTTATTTCAATTACTTTTTCATATTCTTCTGGACTTAAATCTTGATAGAAGAAATTTATAGGATTAATTGGTGTGCGTCCTTTTCTAACTTCATAATGAACATGAGGGCCTGTTGACATTCCAGAGTTTCCCACGTAAGCAATAATTTCACCACGTTTCACTTTTTGCCCAGGTCTTACTATAATTTTACTACAATGAGCATAAAGTGTTTCATAACCAAACCCATGGTTAATAACTATCACATTGCCATATCCACTCATACCAGATTTTGGATTTTCGACAATTCCATCACCAGTAGCATAAATTGGAGTGCCCACTGGAGCGGTAAAATCAATGCCAGCATGCATTCGCCAAGTCTTATAAACAGGATGAATACGCAAGCCAAAACCTGAGGCAATGCTTGTCAAGTTTTTATTAGAAATCGGTTGAATAGCTGGAATGGCAGCCATCATTTTCTCTTTATTTTTTGCGAGATTGTAAACCTCATCATAAGATTTTGATTGAATATATAATCTTCTACTTAGTAAGTCGATTTTCTTGGTGGTTTCTACTACAATTTTGCTGTTTTGATAGCCTTCCAAATTCGCATACCTATCAGAACCTCCAATACCAGCCAAACGTTTTTCCTTTGAAATTGGCTCAGCTTCAAATATTGTTCGATAAATATTGTCGTCTCTATCTTCTAAATCTCCTAAAACGGTAGAAAGTTTATTAACCTTATCCGTCAGCAGTTCATATTGAAGACTCAATTGTTTATTCTCACGTTTCAGGGCTAATTCTTTTGGAGATGGAAAAAAATTATAGGAAATGGAAAGTACCATACCAGAAAAAACCAGCATACTAATAAATGAAATGGAAATCTTTTTAAAACGCTCCCTCCAAGTAATTTTTACCTTAACAAACTCCAAGGAATGAGGGTCGATTTTAAATTTTGTTTTTGGCATTTTAATTCCTTTAATTCGACGCCAAAATTAATTAAATAAATTAACTTTGCCGATTCTTATAAATCCTATAAAGATTTAAAAGATTAAATAATGTCTATACTATTGTAAATCAGAATAATAAATTTTAATTTAATATATGAATTCTAAAGAAATTAGAAATAGGTTTATCAAATATTTTGAAGATAAAGAGCATAAAATTGTTGTTTCTTCGCCCATGGTTATCAAAGATGACCCAACTTTGATGTTTACAAATGCAGGTATGAATCAGTTCAAAGATATTTTTCTTGGCAATAAACCATCTACTTTCAAACGCGCTGCCGACACTCAAAAATGCTTGCGTGTTTCTGGCAAGCATAATGATTTGGAAGAAGTTGGCCATGATACTTACCATCATACGATGTTCGAGATGCTTGGTAATTGGTCTTTTGGCGATTATTTCAAAAAAGAAGCAATAAGTTGGGCATGGGAGCTCCTTACCGAAATTTACAAAATAGATAAGAACAGACTTTATGTTACAGTTTTTGGCGGCGATAAAGCTGATAACATGCCTAAAGACATGGAAGCCTACAACTTATGGAAAGATTTAATAGCTGAAGACAGAATTATTGACGGATCGAAAAAAGATAATTTCTGGGAAATGGGCGATATTGGCCCTTGTGGTCCTTGCTCAGAAATTCATGTAGATATAAGATCTGACGAAGAAAGAAAGCTTATTGATGGAAAATCTTTGGTAAATCATGATCATCCTCAAGTAATAGAAATTTGGAATTTGGTTTTTATACAATTCAATCGAAAAGCCAATGGTAGTTTGGAGTCTTTGCCAAACAAACATATTGATACAGGAATGGGTTTTGAAAGATTAGCCATGGTTCTTCAAGGTGTTCGCTCAAACTACGATACCGATATTTTTCAACCAATTATAAAAGCTATTGCATCTATGGCTGCAATAAATTATGGCGAAGATGATAAAAAAGACATAGCCATGCGCGTTATTGCTGACCATCTCAGAGCCGTTTCCTTTGCAATTGCCGATGGGCAAATGCCATCAAACAATAAGGCTGGCTACGTAATCAGAAGAATTTTAAGACGTGCAGTGCGCTATGGCTATACATTTCTGGGATTCAATAAACCATTTATTCATAATTTAGTACCATTACTTATTTCTCAAATGGGAGATACTTTCCCTGAGTTGAAGAGAAATGAAAACTTGATTAAAAATGTTATAAAGGAGGAAGAAAATTCATTTTTGCGCACTCTTGAAACTGGACTACAACTTCTGCAAAAAATTATTGATGAACTCAAATCAAATAATATTAATAAGGTAAGCGGAACTGCCGCTTTTGAACTTTACGACACTTTTGGTTTTCCTTTCGACCTTACAGAATTAATTTTAAAAGAGAATAATCTGATAGTTTCTAAGGAAGAATTTGAAGATGAAATGTCTAAACAAAAAGCTCGTTCAAAAGCTGATGCCGCTGTGGAAATATCTGATATGATTGTTGTTAGAGAAAATATTGACGAGGAATTTATTGGATATAATTCTCTTGAATCGGAAGTAGAAATCACAAAATATAGAATAGTAAAAGCCAAAAATACCGAACAAGTACAATTAGTTTTAAATAAAACACCTTTTTATGCCGAAAGTGGTGGTCAGATTGGCGATACAGGAATTTTATATTCCTCGGATGGCGAGATTATTAAAGTACAAAACACATTCAAAGAAAATAATCTGATAATCCACCTTTGCGATAAATTACCTAAAGAAGTAAAATCTTTGCTAAAAGCTGAAGTTGATGTTGATAGAAGACGTAAAATTTCCAACAATCACTCTGCCACTCATTTACTACACCATGCATTACGAAAAATTTTAGGAAATCACGTTGAACAAAAAGGTTCTTTGGTAACTGATGAGAGCTTACGGTTCGACTTTTCACATTTTAAAAAAATGGAAGAAGCTGAAATTCGTGCAGTCGAAAGGGAAGTTAACAAAATGATTAGAGCCAATTTAGCTCAAAATCTTAGCGAAGATGTGCCAATTGCAGAAGCACAAGCATTAGGAGCAATGTCGCTCTTTGGCGAAAAATATGGCGATAAAGTGAGAGTTGTAAAATTTGGAAATTCTATCGAACTCTGCGGTGGTACTCATGTTAAAAGCAGCGGCCAAATTGGATTTTTTATTATTCGCCATGAGACATCTATCGCCTCAGGCATAAGAAGAATTGAAGCACTAACAGCCGATGCCGCCGAGTTATATTACCATGATTATGATTTTACTATCAAGGAATTAAAAAATACCCTCAAAAATCCAATAGATTTGGTGAAAGCAGTTCAAAACCTAATTGAACAGAATAGAGATTTACAAAAATCATTAGACGCCATTGGAAACAAATTTGTGTTAGGCATGAAAAATTCCATTCTTGCGGAAGCCAAAGTAATCAATGGTATTAATTTTATAGCAAAAAAGGTAGAATTAAATTCAGAAAATGCTAAAAATTTGATTTTTGCATTAGCCTCTGAGCTTGATAATTCGCTGATAGTCTTAGCCTCCATCAATGAAGATAAACCTGTTCTAATGGTTTCCGTTTCCAAAAATCTTGAAAAAAATAATGGACTTCATGCAGGAAATATAGTAAGAGAACTTGCCAAAGAAATTAATGGTGGCGGTGGTGGGCAGGCTCATTTTGCTACTGCTGGCGGCAAAAATTCTGCTGGAATAGAGAAAGCTCTTTTCTTGGCCTCTAAATTTTTAGAATCTAAAGCTTAGCCTTTTATCATCACATTATGAAAATCGTAAAAGCAACAATTAACTCATTAATAATTATATTATTAGTGCTCACAAATTCTTGTAAATCTGATAATAATTTAAAAATTGACGTGTCAAAAACGCCGAACCCTAATTTGAAAATTAAAAGATATGAGCAAGCTATTTTCAATATTCCTGCCGATAGTTTTATTTATAAAATCGGGGCTTTCCAAAAAGATTTTCCATTATTTCTTAATGGAGATCTCAGCGACACCAACTCACTTTTGCAACTAAAATCTTTTTGTACAGATAACTACATGATTCAACTCAACAATGAAGTGCAAAAACAATATCCAAAATTAGATGAAATCGAAGCTGAATTTAATGCAGCATTTATGCATTATAAG
The DNA here is from genome assembly GCA_001872625.1 of Bacteroidetes bacterium CG2_30_33_31. GTDB lineage: Bacteria > Bacteroidota > Bacteroidia > Bacteroidales > UBA1556 > UBA6267. Next base: position 25,764 of record MNXP01000072.1, on the reverse strand, counting down.
CATTATTTTCCGCAGGGACATATTCCTGTAATTTACTCTTATGTTTCAGGTTTGGATTTTGAATTTCCAATAAAATACGCTACTGATAATTTACTCATTGGCTTAGATATGTATTTAGGAGAAAATTTTGACGCATACTCTGTCAGTGGATTTTCAAAATATCGCACACATTGGGCTGTAAAAGAAGCAATTGTGAGCGACGCAATGTTGGAGGTAGCATCTGGAATCTTGCCAGAAAATAGCTCATCGGATAATCTTTTACAACTGATGATTTATCAAGGCAAACGTCTATATTTTATGAAATCAATGTGCCCAGAGATATCCGATACTTTGCTTTTTAAATATACCATAAACCAGTTGAAATGGGTAAATGATTACGAGGGAAAAGTATGGTCAACATTTCTGGAGAACAAACTTTTGTATAATAATGATAAAAAAATGATAAAGAAATTTATGGAAGATGGTCCTTTTACCGACATTTTTTCCAAAGATTCACCTGCTCGCATTGGATATTTTATAGGATTTCAAATTGTAAAAAATTATATGACTGAGACTAATTCTTCCTTGTCAGAGCTTATCAAAGAAGTTGATTCGCAAAAAATACTTAAGTTAAGTCATTATAAACCTAAACTATAGATATTATTAAAAATAATAGAGCATTTATATATCTTTCCATTGCTTTTGTTGAAGGAGCAACTGTGATGGCTTGCGAGCTTTTGGGAGCTAAAATGACAGCGCCTTTTTTCGGCACTACAATTTACTCTTGGGCAGCGGTGTTGGCAGTAACTTTGGGAGCTTTAGCCTCTGGCTATTACTTCGGCGGTTGGCTGAGTGAAAGAAAAAAACCAGAATCTTTGCTTCAATATATTTTGCTTTTATCTGGAATTTTTATGCTATTCATGCCTTTTATTGCTATATTAATAATGAAGGCGGTTATTAATCTTGAACTGATTTCTGGTTTAGTCATTTCACTAATGGTTTTTCTTTTCCCACCAGTTTTTCTTTTTGGAATGGTGAGTCCAGTGATAATTTCAGCTTTGGTAAAAACCGTTGAATTATCTGGAAAAATTGCAGGTAGAGTATATGCTATTTCCACCGTTGGAGGAGTTCTAAACACATTATTATTAGGCTTTTATATAATTCCCAACTTTGGTATAAAATGGCCATCAATCATTTATGGTTTAATAATTATTGCTGTGGCTTTTTCTTTTATAGTCATCAAAAAAAGAATTATTAAAGCATTCGCAATGATTTTTGTTATTAGCCTTGCCATAAATTTGCAAGCTGAAAATATTGATAAAAATGAAAACTATATTTTTAAAATATTCTATTCTTCTGAAGGATTATTAGGGCAAATAAAAGTTGCCGATTATCTTATTCAAACGGACTCTGCTGTATTACCAGTGAGAGGTTTGCTGGTAAATAATACTTGGCAAACAGTGGTAAATAGAGATGATGGCACTGGACTTTTAGATTATATTTATTTCATAAGGCCAATGTTATCTAAGTTTTCTAAAGGTTCGGAAACTCTACTTATTGGACTTGGTGGGGGAACTCTTTGTTCCGAAATTCAAAAAAAAGGGCTGAATGTTGAAGTTGTTGAATTAGATTCTCGTTTACCATATTTGGCTAAGAAGTATTTTGGGCTTGACAGAAATACTAAGATTATTACTGACGATGGAAGGCATTTTTTGCAGACAACTGAAAAGAAATATGATTTGATAATTTTTGATGCCTTTTTGGGGGAGAATCCACCATGGCAACTTTTAACTCAGGAAACTTTTGCAAAAGTAAAATCTATGCTCAAGCCCGATGGAAAATTTATGATAGAATTTTATGGTTTCCTGGCAGGAGAAAATGGCAAGGCAGGGCGTTCAGTTTTTTCTACTTTAAATTCTGTAGGCTTTAACACTCAGGTTGTTGCCACATCTTTTAATGATGGAATTGAGAGAAATTTTATTTATATTGCTGGCAATGAAGCATTCAATTTCGATGATTTAGATTATAATGGCATAAAATATACCGACAAGAAAATAGATAAATTGAAAGACTATTTGGTTGCCACCGACAATTTTTCTAAAGAAGAATCAGTGATATTAACTGATGATATTCCTGTGCTCGATGAGATGTTGATGAAAGCAGCAATAGAATGGAGAAAAGAATTGAATGTTCATTTTAGAGATAAATTTGTTGCTTTAGGACAGCCCATTTTTTATTGATGTTCCAAAATAAATATTAAAAATTAGCTAATAATTTTTTATTTTATAACTTATTAAAATTGTATTCCTCATTAGTTTTTTCCACGAAATCTGTTATATCATTCAATCCAATTTTCTTTTCTGCAGAAGTTATAAATATCGGTGGCAATTCTTCCCAATCTTTTAATAGTTGTTCTTTGTAGGCCTCAATATTTATAGCAAGTTTTTTGGTAGTTAATTTATCAGTTTTCGTAAATACTATGCAGAAAGGAAGTTGTTTTGTAGCGAACCACTCCATCAAATCTGTATCTATTTTTTGAGGTTCAATGCGAGCATCGATAAGAAGGAAAGTATTTAAAAGGTTGATTCTTTTTTCGAAATAATTATAAATCATTTTCCCCCAATCTTCGCGAAGCGATTTGGAAATTTTTGCATAACCAAATCCTGGCAAATCGACCATATACCACTCATCATTTATCAAGAAATGATTTATTAGTTGTGTTTTCCCAGGTGTAGAAGAGGTTTTTGCAAGAGTGCTTTTATTGGTCAATGCATTTATCAAGCTGCTTTTACCTACGTTTGACCGTCCAATAAATGCATATTCGGGTTTATCGGCTGGTGGACATTGGCTCAGTAATTTACTACTTGTAATAAATTTTGATTTGGTTATTTTCATTTATTGTTTCTTAAATTCTCTATTGATTTTTGAAATATGACGTCTTTTTTTCGACTCATAGATATCGGCAATTTTTATTAAAATTCCTGTCTCTTCCACCTCGCCAAATTCGTGATTTATAGCCGTTCCAAAAGATTTCATAGTTTCGGAGAGTTTCATATATGCATTCACTAAAGGAGGAATAGATACATTTTCGCTGCGCACAGTGTTGCCCAAAATCTTATAATTTTCTTCCAAATTATTGCCGACGAATATTTTTTCAAAATATTCGTCGGCTGTGGTAATTGGTATTGCTTGGTGAGGTCTTAAGAGATTTTCATGATCTGCAAAAAAAGTTTTTAGAAAATACAAAATTGTATCTCTTGATTTTTGTGGATAATGCGTGTACATGGTGATTTTGCCAAAGAAATATTTGTTTTTTGGATAATCAATTACCAAAGAACCAAGTCCATCCCACAAATTATCAAGTGCATAAATGCTCTTTCGTGCGTTGGATGTTGATTGATAGTCGGGTTGAATAAACGATCTTCCCAACTCAATGCAATTGCAGAAATATTTATTAATAAACTTTTCAGACATATTAAAAAGGTGTGATGTAGGACTTTCGGGCTGTCCATTTTTATCCAAAGGGAGCTCCTTGCCAAGTGCAAATCTGTATCCACCAACAATTACTTTCATTTCTGGGTCCCAAACTATAAGTTGTTTAAATTGATTTTCACCTATGTCAAACTCATCAAGGTCTATTTCTTTAGAGGTTCCACCGCCAGCAGTTCTAAAAGTTAACTCACGTAATCTGCCAACTTCCAGCAAAGTATTGGGGCATGAATCGGCGTCGAAAATATAAATTTGGTTGCCGATATTATTTGTGTTTCGTACAAATTTTGATCCATCTAACTCTTTTTCAATTAGATGAGGGTCAATGCGATTTATAATTTGTTTCATCGATTAAAATATTTTGAAGGAAATTCTACCCAAATTTCCATAAGAGTACCCTAAATTTTATGGCACAAAGTTAGTCGAAAAACACACATTTAGCTATTATTTTTTTCTTTAATGAATTCCTTTTGAATTAGAATTTATTCGGCAGGTTGTAAACTAATTCTTTAGTCCATTTTGCCCATTGTAAAGGTTTTTTCGATTTATCAAAATTTTGATATGAAATACATTTGCCAAAATAAATCTTAATTTTTTTCCCTTTAAATTTATAAACTTCATTTACGAGATAAAGCATCTCTATATTTGCTTTGATTCCAAGTTTTTTTCTGAGCCAAGCCAAATTATAGAAAAAAGGAGAATTAAGAGCCTCAATAAAAGTTGGAATTATATCGCGCTGATGTATTCTTGATTTGTTTACAAAAGTTTGTTTCCATTCCAAATCAATAATTTTTCCATTTTGCTTTCTTGATACTAAGCCAGCTGGAAAATATAGTAATAATTGTTCTTTTGCAAAATTATCTTCGAGAACATGCAGATTTTCAGAGTTTTTTCCATGTTTATTTATTGGAATAAATAATGGTGTAAGCTGAGGTAAATTCATCAAAAGGTCATTGACGGGAAATTTTATATCGTCTCTAACTTTGTGCACTGCCCACATCAAAGCTATGCCATCGAGACCACCAAGAGGATGATTTGAAATAATAAACTGTTTCCCTTTTTCTGGTATATTTTCCAGTCCAACTATCTCAACTTCAACCATAAATTCCTCGATTGCTGCATCAAGAAAATCAAAACCATAGTCATTGCGATGTCGAAAGAGAAAGTCGTTTACTTCATCTACATGAATAATTTTTTTTAAATAACTAATAACAAATTTTGGGATTCTCTTTAATAAATTTGGATTTTTTGACGAAATAACTTTCTCTAAATCTATAAATTTTTTAGTAATTATTGGCCGTGTTTCTTCCTGTATAATCATAATATTTCAATGTTTGCAATGCGAAATTACAAATAAATTTAGCTTTTTTTACACCATATCGCGATGAATATTCTGCACTATTCTGTTTTTAAGCATTTCTGCATAAATGTCGATAACAATATCTTTATATTGAAAAATTATTAAAGCTATTGCTTTAGTGATAATTACGGTATTTTTCCTTTGGTTATTGAATTGTTTTTTAGCTACTTTTGGATAAAGATCTTCCAACAATTCTATTCGAGCTTGAGTTTCGTATTTATCGAGATAATTAGTTTTAGAGAGCAGTTCAGCTTCTAAAGCAATCACTATTTCTTGTAGAAGTCTAATAAATGCTTCAAGTTCGTTATGGTCAACAAATTCGATTTTCACTATTTACATTCTTTCAGGAGCTTGAATTCCTAACAATTTTAGAGAAGTTTTAATAGTGTCGCCAGTGCAGAGGGTAAGTTGAAGTCGGAATTTTCTAAGGTTGGCATTTTCTTCTTTCAGCACATTAGATTCATGATAAAATTGATTGTATTCTTTAGCCAGATTATATACATAATTTGCAATAATTGCAGGGCTATATTGAGCTGCTGCAGCTTGAACTGTTGAGGGAAATTCACTTAAGAGAATTATTAAGTCGGTTTCTTTTCTATTAATTTTCAATAAGTTAATATCAAAATCGAAAGATTTTTCTTCAGCTTTTGCCAGAAGTGAACGAATTCTTGCGTGAGTATATTGAATAAATGGGCCAGTATTTCCATTGAAGTCAATCGACTCTTTTGGATTAAACATCATAGTTTTTTTGGGGTCAACTTTTAAAATAAAATATTTTAGAGCGCCGAGGCCTATTTGTTCGTAAAGTAAATTCTGCGCTTCGAGCTCAAGTTCGCTGGCTTTGCCAAGTTCTTGAGTTACTTCTTTTGCAGTATTCACCATTTCATCCATCAGATCATCAGCATCTACCACAGTACCTTCTCTTGATTTCATTTTTCCTTCAGGCAATTCTACCATGCCATAAGAAATATGTGTGATATTGTTCCAATAATCGAAACCGAGTTTTTTAAGCACTAATTTCAGCACGTCGAAATGATAATTTTGCTCATTACCAACAACATAAAGCATTTTGGAGGGATTAAAATCTTGTTGACGAAGGTTGGCAGTACCTAAATCTTGAGTCATATAAACGCTTGTACCATCGGCTCTTAGAAGCAATTTTTGGTCTAATCCTTCAGATGTAAGGTCAGCCCAAATTGAACCGTCTTCTTTTTGAATTAACACTCCATCTTTTAAGCCTTGGTTAACTATTTCTTTTCCGAGGAGATAAGTATCAGATTCATAATATATTTTGTCGAAATTCACTCCCATTCGTTTGTAAGTAGCTTCAAAGCCCTTGCAAACCCATTCATTCATTTTAATCCAGAGTTTAGTAATATATTCGTTATCATTTTCCCACATTAAAAGCATTTTATGAGCGTCGATAAGCAAGCCAGATTGGGCAATAGCAGCTTCTTCGAGAGTGCCATGGTCAACCATTTCTTTTACTTCTGCTTTAAACATTTTGTCGAACATAACATAATATTTGCCTACCAAATGGTCTCCTTTCATTTTAGCAATTTCAGGAGTTTCACCATCACCCCAGCGCTCCCAAGCGAGCATCGATTTGCAAATATGTATTCCTCTGTCGTTTACTAAATTTACTTTTTTATTATTTATTCCCGCAGCTTTTAAAATTTCTGAGATGGAAAAACCCAAAAGATTATTTCGAATATGGCCTAAATGCAGAGGCTTATTGGTGTTGGGAGAAGAATATTCAATAAGAACAGGATTTGAGTTTGGGTTTATAGATTTTATTCCATATCTTATTGTTTTACAAATTATTAGAAATTTAGACACCCAATAACTTTCTGACAGACAAAAGTTTAAAAATCCATTTATTACGTTAAAAGAGCTTATTTCGGGAAGCGTTTTTTGAACTTCATTTCCTAAGATTTTCGCAGTCTCTTGAGGAGATTTCTTAGCATATTTAACAAATGGAAAAATATTTATGGTAAAGTCGCCCTCAATTTCAGGTCGTGTTTTTTGGATATTAATGTCGTCTAAAGCTATTTCGTCGCCAAAGGAGACTAAAAAAGCTTTAGCGAATGACAATTTAATGCTCGTCTCAATCATGGCTTCTAAATTTTGCCCAAAATTATAAATAATTACAATAGATTTTGAAAAAAATCAATGTAATTATTAATTTTCAAAGCCCTTTACAATCAATATCTTTAAAGCTTTTTATTAAGAAACTGATAAGCACTACAAAGCAATTATATCTTTAATTTTTTCGGCTTTAAGGTAAATTTCTATCACTTCGTCAGGATTTTCCATAATTTGCAAGGCTGTTAAGCTAATATATTTTCCATTTTTCGACTCACGATGAGAGACTTTCGCTTTGGAATGAAAGAGAGCTTTTAATTCATTTAAAGATGAAACATCAAATGGGACAATAAATTTGAACATATACTCATTTGGCCAACTAAAGTCTTTAACCAAATGGAACAATAAATTGTTATAATCCAATGACTTAGATTCCATAAATTGTATTTAAAAAAGAGTTTACAAAGGTGGAAAAAATATCTTTGCAAGCACAATAATAATATAAAAAATAGGTTATTGAACTAATATTTTTAGAATAATATTTGATTTGATTGCTTTCTTTTGAATTTTTTGTTTGTAATTCAAAATTAGTATAGGAACAACTGAAAATTCTTTTGCAATCTAAAATTAATATCAAGCATAGTAGCATTTATTTTAATTATATATTTGCAAACTTAAAACAAGCTCGAAAGAGCCCATTTAGCATTTAATAAATCCTTTATGAAAAGATTTTTTTTAGTGGTTTTTTTGGCAATTTTTGCTGTTACCTTTACAGCTAAAAGCCAAACATACAATCAATTATTAGGTCAAGATAATATTAACGCCATAACCACGGCAGTACCATTTTTGCTAATTGCTCCCGACTCAAGAGCTGGAGCGATGGGGGACATTGGAGTCAGCACTTCACCAGATGCTAATGCGCAATATTGGAATCCAGCGAAACTGCCTTTCATTGATCATGATATGGGCTTCAGTATGAGCTATAGTCCATGGCTGCGTCAGCTTGTAAATGATATTAGCTTAGCCTATTTATCAGGATATTATAAAATTAATAATACTTCTGTAGTTTCTGGCTCGTTGCGTTATTTTACTCTTGGCACTATAGAGTTTACTGATAAAGTTGGTAATCCAATGGGTTCGGCTAAACCAAATGAATTTTCGATTGATGGAACATACAGCCGTAAATTGACTGAGAATTTTTCTGGAGCAGTAAGTATGCGTTATATTCGTTCTGACCTCACTAATGGACAATTTGTCTCAGGAAATGCTACAGAATCTGGGCAATCGATAGCCACAGATGTTTCAGCATATTATCAAAGAAAAGTTACACTTTTTGAACTGAAGGGCGAGTTTGCTTTTGGAGTAAACATTTCAAATATTGGTCAAAAAATTTCCTATTCTCAATCATTAGAAAGAGATTTTATTCCTGCTAATTTGCGTTTTGGTCCATCGCTTTCATTGGAACTCGATAAATATAATAAGATTTTGGTAGCAGTGGATATCAACAAATTGTTGGTTCCTACGCCACCGATTTATGCTGTTGATACCAATGGTAATTATATTCCCGAGGGAAACGGCTATAAAATTGGCAGCGGAATGGATCCAAATCGCTCTGTTGTAAACGCCATGTACACATCTTTTTATGATGCCCCAGGTGGATTCAAAGAAGAGATGCGTGAATTTTATGTTGGTGCTGGTGCAGAATATGCTTATGATGATAAATTCTTTGTTAGAGGTGGATATTTCTATGAAAATGCAACCAAAGGAAATAGAAAATATTTTACCCTTGGTGCTGGATTTAAATATAATATCTTCACTCTTGATTTGTCTTACCTGATACCAACAACTCAGAAAAATCCGCTGGAACACACTTTGAGGTTTACACTTATTTTTAACTTTATGAGCCCTACCGAGCAGAAATAATTTCATGAATATTAGAGTAGGCATAGGTTCCGATATACATAAACTTGAAGCAAATCGCAAACTAATTATTGGCAATTTAGAAATTACACATAATAAAGGCTGTGTCGGACATTCCGATGGAGATGCCTTGATTCATGCTATCTGTGATGCGATTCTTGGTGCGGCAAATATGAGAGACATAGGTTTCCACTTTCCTGATAATGCTGCCGAAAACAAAGATTTAGATTCATCAATATTTCTTAAGAAAGTTGTCAAAATGCTTAAAACTGATGGCTATGAAATAGGAAATATTGATACGATTGTTACTTTAGAAAAACCTAAGCTTTCACATTATATTCCAATTATAAAAAGTAATCTTGCCAAAATTATTGAAATTGAAGAAAGTCAAATTTCTATTAAGGCAAAGACTTCAGAAAAATTAGGTTTTATAGGTCGAGAAGAAGGCATTAAAGCTGATGCCATTGTGCTAATATTCAAATCAAAATGATAGATTATCTTATAGACGATTGTAGTGGTGTAATCCTTGCTGGAGGCAAAAATACGCGTTACGGTGGTTTTCATAAAGCTTTTTTAAGAGTTGAAAATCAATTTATTATAGAAAATACATTGAATATTTTAAAATCAATATTTAACGATAATTTTATTATTGCCAATAATAAAGTAATTTTTTCAAAATATCAATTACCAGTTTATTCAGACATTTTTTTTAATCGCGGTCCCATTGGAGGAATTCATTCCGCTTTACAACATACAAGCAAGAAATCCATCTTTGTGGTTAGTTGCGATATGCCATTTATCGATAAAAGTATTATTTTAAAAATGTATGAGAAATTTAAATCTTCTAATAGAAATGCTTGCGTGCCAAAGCATGATAATAATATAGAACCTTTGCACTCAATATATTCCAAGGAAATTTTAAAAGATTTAGAGAATCATTTACAAAACTCTGAAGATAATGCTATATATAAGTTTTTATCTACAATAGACATTGAATATCTAAATTTTGAATCATCGAAGCAGGAATTTGTAAATATCAACTCTCCAGAAGATTTAGAACTTTTAAATAAACTTTAGGCATCAAATTTCAAAAGTTTCAAATCATTTCCATCGAAAGCGGCATAAGTGCTACCTTTCACCCATTCACCAAGATTTACATAACGAGAATTTTTCTCCAAGGGGATGTCTAAAGCTAAGTGCCTATGCCCGAAAATAAAATAATCGATATGCTCCGATAAAAGGAAATCCTTGGAGTAAATGTAAAGGCTTTCATCTTCAATAGACTTAAAAACTTCGTCATAATCGGCATTGGCTGCTCTACTTTTTTTTGATAAATGATTTGCCAATGCAAGAGCGAAATTAGGATGAAGCCTTGCATACAACCACTGGCTAACCTTTGAAGAAAATATTGACTTAATAAATTTGTAGCTCAAATCACCACTACCAAGTCCATCGCCATGGCCTATATAAAATTTCTTGTTGGAAATATTTCTAATAATTGGTTTGCGAAAAATATTCATCCCAAATTCCTCGGTGAAGTAAGTGAAAACCCACATATCGTGATTTCCAGTAAAATAATTGATGATTATTCCCAAGTCAGAAAGCTCAGCAAATTTGCCAAATAATCTTGAAAAACCTTTGGGAATCACGTGTTTATATTCAAACCACATATCGAAAACATCACCAAGAAGAAATATTTCTGTGGCATCGGTTTTTACAAAATCTAGCCAAGCTACAAACTTTTGTTCACGTGCATCGCTGGCTTCTTTATTTGGCACTCCCAAATGCAAATCAGAAGCAAAATATATTTTTAGCGGTCTTGTCATCAGCGTCAAAGATAGAAAGAAATGCTTTTGGGTATAAGAAAAAAATTGCTATTTTAAAACATACCAATATACCGAAATGAAGTGTGAGATGCTGCCAGCAAGCACAAAGAAATGAAATATAGCATGGTTAAAAGTTAATTTTTCGAGAAGATAAAGTACTGCGCCAACGGAGTAAAAAAATCCACCAGCAAAGAGCCAAAAAGTGCCAGCGGCTCCAAGTTGTAGATAAAGTGATTTAACCACAAAAATTACTATCCAACCCATCACCAAATATCCAATGGCAGAAAGTGTGTTGTATTTTCCAAAGAAAAATAATTTTATGATAAAGCCCATCAGAGCCAAACTCCACACTATACCTAAAATTACCCAACCTAAAGCGCCTCCAATAGTAATAATTGCATAAGGAGTATAGGTGCCAGCTATAAGAAAGTATATTGCAATATGATCCATCACGTTTAGTTTATTTCTAAGCTTTGGCAGTTGTATGCTGTGATATAAGGTGGATGAAGTATAGAGGAAAAACAGAGAAATCCCATAAATGATAGTTGTTAGTATGTACGAAACATGCTCATATTGGGCAGATTTTATTATCAATAAAACCAAAGCAGCAATGCTAAGAAATGCGCCAATACCATGACTAATTGCATTTGTAATTTCCTCAGCTACAGAATATTTATTAAATGCTATTACTTTTACTTCCGACATAATTAATTGTAAATTTATTTGGTAAAGGTAATTGTGTTTTTATAGTAGCTTATTTATTTTTTGTTAAAAAAAATATTCTCGTGAACTATTGCTGAATTCCAATACTTTCGCAAAATAAAATTATAGCAAATGAATAGACTTCTGAAGATTGAAGTACAAGAATTTAAGACCTTCAAACTTCATTTTATATTCTCTTTGATTCAGGGAATTATTACTGGCGGTTTTGCTCTCAATGAGTATATTATCATTAAAGATTTGATGGGAAGCAATTACCAAATGAGTGTGCTTTTTCAATTTTCTTCTTTGGTATTTTTGTTTTCTATATTTGTAAACGAATTTCTAAAGCGCATACGAAATAAAAAAAAGATGCTACGAATTGCAGCAATTATTACACATCTTCCTCTATTGATTATTGCCTTTTTCCCTTCCAATAATATCGCTTATCAATCGCAGCCTTTTTATATTTATCTGTTTCTGAGTATTTTCTTTGCATTTTATCTCAACACTATCATCATATTACCAACGATAAATCAGATGTTGAAAAATCAATATTCACACGAAAATTTTGGAAAATTATATAGCTATTCCTCCATGATGAATAAACTTGTGATAATGTTTTCTACCATAGCTTTTGGCTTTATACTCGATTGGAATAATTTCGGGTTCATTTATGTTTATCCATTATTTGCAGTATTAGGAATATATTCTATTTTCTTATTATCTCGCATACCTTATATTGATTATAGCATAGTAAGAAGAAGTTTTTGGCGTGCTTCGATAGATAGTTGGAAGAATACGATTATGATTTTAAAAACCAACAAACCTTATTTGCATTTTGAACTTGGCTTTATGTTTTATGGTTTTGCTTGGATGCTAAGCACCGCGGTGGTAACAGTTTATTTTAACGATATTTTTAAGATGAACCATGCTACTTATGGCTTTTATAAAAATGGGTTCAACCTTTTAGCAATAATATTATTACCATATTTTGGTAATCTAATAGGCAAAATTGATCCTCGTAAATTTGGCGTAATCAATTTTACAACGCTACTTTTATATGTCATTTTCATGGCTCTGGCGCAATATTTTCCTCAACATTTTGCCTTTGGTGAAATCAAGATTTACTACACACTTTTAACGTCGTATTTTTTCTATGGTATTTTTGCTGCGACTATGGCTTTGTTATGGTTTATTGGCTCAGCATATTTTTGTAAGAATGAGGAAGCAGCCCAATATCAGTCGATTCATCTAACAATGACAGGCATTCGTTCATTATTTTCATTTCAAATAGGGATAATGTTATATCAATCCGTTGGTTATTCATTCACTTTTGCCATTGCCGCATTGTCACTTTTGATTGCTATGTTGCTTATGATATATTCATATAAGACAGATAAAATAATCATCAAACGATAAATATTTTACTTTTGCCCAACGAATATTAAATACAAGCAACATGAAAAAACAGATTTTTTATATGCTCATATTTCTTTCTTTATCTGCATTAATTTCCTGTAATACAATGAATTCAAAAAAAATAGTTTTAAATTATCCCAAAGCTACCAAAGGCAATGTTTTCGATAATTATTTTGGAACAAAGGTAGCAGACCCATACCGCTGGCTCGAAGACGATAATTCGGCTGAGACGAAAGCTTGGGTTGATGCTGAAAATGACATTACCAAATCCTATCTCGATAAAATTCCGTTTAGGCAATTGATGAAAAGACGTTTAGAGAAACTTTGGAATTATCCAAAATTTGGTGCACCATTCAAGAAAGGGGCTCATTGGTATTTCTACAAAAATGACGGTTTACAATCGCAATATGTTATTTATCAAATGAATGACTTGAATTCTGAGCCAAAAGTATTTTTAGATCCAAACACTTTTTCTAAAGATGGCACTATAGCTTTGGCAGGTTTAGAATTTAGCAAAGATGGCAAGCACTGTGCTTATTCTATTTCTAAGGGTGGCAGCGATTGGAATGAGATTTATATTATTGATGTGGAGAAAAATAAAAAACTCGAAGACCATATTCAATTCGTAAAATTTTCCGGAATTTCCTGGTTGGGCGATGGCTTTTTCTATGGAAGATTTCCAGAACCTGACAAAGGCAATGAACTTAAAGCTCAGAATATCAATAATATGGTTTATTTTCATAATGTTGGAGATAAGCAAGCTGAAGACAAACTCGTTTATAAAGATGCTGCTTTTCCTGAACGAATGTTCTCGATAAGCACCACCGAAGATGAAACTATCATGGTTCAAGCAAGTGAAGACCCTGATTTTAAAGGCAATGCGCTTTCATATAAAAAAGTGAAAGAATTAGATTACAAAATTATTGAAGCTGGTTTTGATTTTGAAACTTCAATAGTTGGAAATATTGGAGACACCATTTTTGTAAAGACAAATAAGGATGCCTCAAATTATAAAGTATATGGCATAAAGGCTTCAGACCCAACTCAAAAACATTTTGATGTGATTGCAGAGAGAAAAGATGTGCTTCAATCTTGCAATATTTTCGGAAAATATTTAATAGTTGATTATCTTCATGATGCAGCATCTCAAGCATTTGTATTTAATTCTAATGGAAGTTTAAAACAACAAATAAGCCTTCCAGGAATTGGTAGCCTTAGTGGGTTCGAAGGAGATAATAAGAGCATGACAATTTTCTATAGCTTCAATAGTTTCATTATTCCTGGGCACACATATCAGTATGATATCAAGAAAAATTCATCATCGCTTTACCGTAAATCTAATATAGATTTCGACATGAATAATTACGAAACTAAGCAGATATTTTATAAAAGCAAAGATGGCACAAAAGTACCCATGTTTATAGTTTTTAAAAAAGGAATTAAATTGGATGGGAAAAATCCCACGATGCTTTATGGCTATGGCGGTTTCAATATTAGTCTGCCACCAAGTTTTTCGGTTGATAGACTTTTGTGGTTGGAACAAGGTGGCATATATGCACAAGCAAATTTGAGAGGCGGTGGTGAGTACGGAGAATCTTGGCATGAAGCGGGCACCAAACTCAAAAAGCAAAATGTATTCGATGATTTTATTGCAGCGGCAAATTATTTAATTGACCAAAAATACACATCATCCGAATTCCTCGCTATTAGCGGAAGGTCGAATGGTGGCCTTCTGGTAGGTGCGGTTATGACCCAAAGACCTGATTTGATGAAAGTTGCTTTTCCAGGCGTTGGAGTTTTAGACATGCTACGCTATCATAAATTCACCATCGGATATTATTGGGCAAATGATTATGGTACAAGCGACGATTCAATTCAGTTTTCGAATTTGATAAAATATTCACCACTGCATAATATCAAACAAGGGACTTGTTACCCTTCAACATTGATAGTTACGGCTGACCACGACGACAGAGTTTTTCCAGCACATTCATTTAAATTTGCAGCTACTATGCAAGAAAAACAAGCTTGTGCAAATCCAATTTTGATACGAATCGACAAGAATGCAGGCCATGGAGCAGGCAAACCAACTGATATGGTGATACAAGATAAAGTTGATATGTGGGCTTTTGCTTTTTTTGAAATGGGAATATTCCCGAAATACCGAGATTAAACCTTTTTGTCTAATCTCTATCTTTCAATAATTTAGATATTTCGCCTATTTCTATGAAAGTTGTACCTGTGGAATATCCAAGACTTCCAGCAACAATAACTATCAAGTCATTTTCATGTGCTTGGTTTTCTGTTAGCAATGTTTTTATAGCATCATTAATAAACTCTTGATGGTGTGCCTTTGGCAAAATATATTGAGCATAAACACCGAAGGAAAGAGCGAGTTCGCGAGCCACATTTTTGTCGTAACATTGAGCAAAGACAAGATTTTTGCTTCGGTAAGCAGCAAGTTCTCTAACCGTGGAGCCAGAAAGTGTATCAGCAATAATAACTTTAACATCTAATTCTGACGAAGCTTCAATGGCAGCCTTAACAAGATATGCCGAAACATCTGTTGTTAACTTAAGAATCTTGGTATCTCTGAAATCTGGCAAAGAACTTTCAACCTCCCAGATTATTTTAGTCATCATTTTTACCGATTCTATTGGAAATTTTCCATAAGCAGTTTCGCCACTAAGCATCACAGCATCAGTACCTTCAAAAAGCGCATTAGCAATATCATTTACTTCCGCTCTTGTGGGTCGAGGGTTTTGAATCATGGAATGCAACATTTGTGTGGCAACAATTACCGGCTTACGTTTTTCTATAGCCTTTTCAATTAGTGTGCGCTGCACCACTGGAAGTTTTTCGGAGCTAATTTCAATAGCCAAATCGCCACGCGCTACCATAATTCCATAAGAAATATCTAATATCTCATCAATATTCTTTACTCCTTCAGCGTTTTCAATCTTCGAAATAATTTTTATATCGCTGGAACATGCATCTAAAATTGATTGAACAGCTATGACGTCGGCAGCACTTCGAACAAAAGAATGCGCAATAAAATCCAAATTTTGCTCAGCAGCAAACTCAATAAAATCAATATCTTTTTTGGAAAGCGAGGGTAATTTAATAAATGCCGATGGAATATTGATGCTTTTATGACCTTCAATTTTGCCTGAATTTTCTACGCGGCAGCTAAGATAATCTTTAGTTTTTTCTATTACTGTAAGCTCTAAAATACCATCATCAATCAATATTTTGGTGTTTAGTTCAATATCCTGCACAAAGTTTTTATAAGAAACACATATCATCTCTTTTGTACAATCTTTGCCAGGCTCACCCTTAATTTTTATTATATCGCCAACGGCAACATTCATAGCCTTTTCCATAGCATTGGTACGAATTTCTGGTCCTTTTGTATCCACCAAAATAGCTATTTGGCTCGATACTTTTCGCACATTATTAATAACCTTGAGAGCTTCTTCGGTGGTTTGATGAGCGGTATTTAATCTAACCACATCCATCCCCTCCTCATAGAGGCTTTTTAAAAATTCAATAGAACAATTTTTGTCTGAAATTGTAGCAACAATCTTAGTCTTTTTAAATAATCTCATATTTCAAATATTTATAAGCCAAAATACGGTTTTTTTTGAATATCAAAATTAGTGAAATATTGTTTTTTCAACAAAATAAGTTTTGCTAATTATTAATAATCAAACAAGCATAAAAGCTTTAACTTTGTGGCGAAAATTTAAATGATGAACAGAAAAGTTGTAATCATTACTGGTGCAAGTTCGGGCATTGGCAAGGCTCTGGCTTATGAATTTGCAAAAAACGGCTACGATTTGTCAATCTGTTCGCGCAGAGAGGAGTTGCTTTTGATTGTTGCAGCAGATATTAAAGTAAAGTTTAATGTAAATGTTTTGGTAAATCGCACAGATGTTTCGATGGAAGATAGCTGCAAAGAATTGATAGATAACACTATAAATTTTTTTGGAAAAATTGATATTTTGATAAATAATGCTGGCATTTCGCAAAGAGCTTTGTTTGATGAACTGGATTTAAAAGATTTCAAAAAAATAATAGATATAAATTATTGGGGTACAGTGATGTGTACAAAATTTGCACTACCATATTTGTTAAAATCAAAAGGTTCACTGGTAGCAATAAGTTCGATATCGGGTTATAGTCCTTTGCCTGGGCGAACTGCTTATTGTTCTTCAAAGTATGCAATCAGAGGTTTTATGGAGTCTTTACGCATTGAAAATCGCAACCACGGATTGCATGTGATGATTGCCGCTCCTGGATTTACATCAAGCGAAATTCGTGAGAAAGCTATTATTGCTGGTGGTGGAGAGCAAGGAATAAGCCCTCGAAATGAAAACAAAATGATGACAGCAGAATTTGTTGCTGCAAAAGTGGTGAGAGGTATCCGTCTGAAAAAAAGAACTATCATAATGTCTGCTCAAGGTATTGCTGCTGTGTGGTTTAGCAGAGTTTTGCCAGAACTCATGGATTGGATTATTTACCATCATATAAAAAAGGAAGATAATGAAAGATTACAAATTTTAAAATAAAATAGATGGAACTAACAATCAAAATATTAGAAGGATTTAATGATGTTGATTTTGGAACATCAAAGGAAAAATTTATAGAAAAAATGGGGGAAGCGGCACAAACGGAAATTATCAGCGATGACGAAGATCCTATTACTACTCAGCTTTTGGAATATCCTGAGTTGAAAACTTCTTTCTTCTTTGAAGGTAAAAATGGAAAATTCTACCTGAATTCTTGTGATACTAATAATGAAAATGCAATGTTATTTGGTAAGAAGATATTCATGCTCAATAAAAAGGAAGTTATTAGCCTTTTTAATAATATGGGCTATGATAAATATGAGACAAAGACTGAAGAATGGGGAGAAATGCGAATGACATTTGAAGATTCTATGATAGATTTGTATTATGATGGCAATGAATTAATCTCAGTTATTTGGGGTTATTAGTTTGCTTTCTTTTGCATAAAATCTTCCAATTATGAATCCTCCTGACATCGGCTCTTCTTATAAACATTGCTTTATATGATATTGTGAGCTACTTATTTACTAAAATAGAGCATCTTTTTTTGGTGTAGGAATTTATAAATCTGGAGTTATTGAAAATCAAAATTATTTTGTTACTTTTTTGCTAAAGTTCAAAAATTAAAAACTTTTGAGTAAGCATTGAAATTAAATTTGTGGCCTTGTCAAAATAAGGCAAGAAAATGATTGCAAAATGGATAGCTTCGTTGCAAAAAGATACGGATATCAGCAAATTATATTGATAAAAAAAGGCCGCCATTTTATAATGGCGGCCTTTTTTTATGTAAAATACTTTTATTATTTACCTAGAAGAGTTTTTTCTCTGGCAATATATTTCTTTATTTCACGGCCTTCACTGCTGGTATAGAAATCTGTTTTAATTTTTTCAAACATTTTCAATGCCTGCTCGTGGTTTCCAGTGGCGGCATATATCATTCCAGCTTTCATAAGAAACATTGGGGAAGTGAAATCATTTTCACTGAATTCAGCAGCTTTTTCATATTGCTTAGCGGCTTTATCAGATTTTCCAAGCTCGTCATAGGCATCACCAATTGCACCAATTGCCATCGGCATTATCAATTTATCGTCAGATGAAAAGTCTTCCAGATTGTCGATTGCATTCTGATAATATTCTTTTGCTGATATTTTAGAGTCATTTTTTGCCAATTGCAAATAGCATATTCCAGCATAATATCTCGCGAGATTACCACTTTTTGTACGACCATAATCGTCAATAATATCTAAGAAACCTGGGTTGACACCATCGCCATTTAGTGCAACTGCAAACGAATCTACCTCAAAATATTGTTCGGCTCTAAACATTGAATTAAAGGCTTTTAGCTCGTTAGGTTTAGCAATATATTTGTTGTAGCCCATCACTATTAAAACTAAAGCTACAATACCAAAAATAACATAACCTAATATTTTTTTATTATTTTCAATGAATTGTTCGGTTTTTCCTAGAGCATTTTCAACTGTAGCAAACTGCTCATCTCCCTGCTCTACATTCTTCTTTGACATATTGATTCTCGCTTAATTGTAATTTGTGCAAAAGTAAATTAATTTCTATTACTTCAAAATATTTTATCTTCTTGGCGCTGGTTTCTTGCTTCTTGGTTTGGTAAAAGCAGGCTTTTTGGTAAATTTCTTTTTCTTAGCCAAGCTATCCAATTCATCTTGTTCAGTTTTCACTTGTTTCAGTATATCATTAGCTGATCTGAGTTCTACATTTTCAGGAAGAAGCAATCTGCCGTTAGTCATTTTTAGTATATGAGCAGCAATCAAATCATCGTTTATAATGTCTTTATTCCAAGTAACATACATAACTTTCAACTGGTTAGCTGCTTCTATCAACAAGGCATCTCTACTTTGTCCTGGGTCCATTTTTGCTATTTCGTTAAGCGACATTTCCATATTACGGCCATAGAATCTGAATCTTATGTTATTATCTTTATAAGGAACTTTCTCTGGTTTATGACTTCTTGATTCTTGGTCGAGTACTTCATAAGGAAATTCAATATTGAATTTATAATCGGCAATTATATTCAGATGGTTCCAAAGTTTTTTATAATATTCTTCGTTTGGACTTGGGTTAGGATTAATTTGTTGCATCACACTTATGATGATGTATGCCAATCGAGTGCGTTTTGCCTCGTCATCGATACTCAGAGCGTAAGCAACCATTTTCTGCACATTTCTGCCGTATTCTTTGATTATCAGATTATCTCGTTCGGTATTATAGTCTTTATCCATAAAGTAAATTTTAGGCTGCGAAATTATGCAAAAAAATGATTGAAATGAATAAAATTACTCCATCAAATCAAGTTTTGCATATCTAAGTATCAGATTTTTATTTCCTACATTGGCAAAGAAAACTATTGCCTTCTTATCAGCACCAATTCCATCGACTTGCTGTACTTTTCCTTTTCCAAATCTTTGATGATATACTTCCACTCCTACTTGAATCTTTTCATATTCATCAATGTTGGTATTTTTATTTTCTGAAGTTTTTGTTAATTTTTTAAGATTTTTGGAAATATCTACTGCCTTAGGCAAATTTGACCATGACTGACGTTCGAGAGCAAAATCATTTTTTTCTGATGGTTTTTCCATTTCAAACAGTCCAGTTTCGTCGTCGATAAAATTAGTATCGAGTTCTTGAATAAATCTGCTCGGTTCAGTAACAGTTAAATTTCCCCATTTATAACGGGTATTAGCATAAGATAGAAAAACTTGTTTTTCACCTCTGGTAAGGGCAACATAAAACAGCCGGCGTTCTTCTTCAATATCTTCACGTGAGTTGAGAGCCATGATTGAAGGGAAAAGATTTTCTTCTAAGCCAACAATAAAAACATAAGGAAATTCAAGACCTTTGGCAGCATGGATGGTCATAAGGGAAACAAAGTCGCCTTCTTGTTTGTCCTTTTCATCAGCATCTGTGTATAATGCGATATCTTCCATAAACTGAGGCAGGGTGCGGAGTTCAGTGCTTCCTTCTTCATCATTTTGAGATTCACTAAAATCTTTTATGCCGTTAAGCAACTCTTCCACATTTTCAAAACGCATTATGCCTTCATCATCATTTCGTTCTTCATAAAGCAGCTGCAATATTCCCGACGATTTAGCAATTTGCATAGCCATATCATAAGCATTCTTGGTTTTGAGTTCTATGCTGGAAGCTTTTATCATGACAGCAAAATTCAAAAGCTTTTGCTCAGTAGCTTGAGGGAGAGAGATATATTGATTTATTGATGTTATTATTTCGTAGAGTGAAAGAGATTTTTCGTTAGCAATAATTTTTATTTTATCTAAAGTAGTATCACCTATACCCCTTTTAGGATAATTAATAACTCTTTTCAAAGCTTCCTCATCTTTTGAATTCACGGCTAACCGAAAATAGGCAAGCAGGTCTTTTATTTCTTTTCTTTTGTAAAACGACATTCCTCCAAATATTTTATATGGAATATTTATTCGACGCAATGCTTCCTCAAGCGCTCTTGACTGGGCATTAGTTCTATAGAGAATTGCTATGGAAGATGGTTTGGATTTTTCCCGATTTATAATGTCAAATATCTGACGAGCAACAAGATTTCCCTCCTCGTTGTCAGTAGCGGTGGCATTGAGTTTTAGCTTATCACCTTCTTCATTCTGAGTCCAGATTGTCTTCTTAAACTGAGCTTTATTTTTATTGATAATGCTATTGGCAATATTTACAATATTTTGGGTGGAACGGTAGTTTTGTTCCAATTTGAAAGTCTTCAAGTCGGGATAATCTTTTTCCAGATTTAAAATATTTTGAATATTGGCACCTCTGAAAGCATAAATTGATTGAGCATCATCGCCCACCACAGTTATATTTTCATTGGCTGCAGCAAGTTTTTTCACAATTAAATATTGAGCAAAATTAGTATCCTGATATTCATCTACCAGTACATATTGAAATCTTTTCTGATATTTATAAAGAATGTCGGGGAAATCGCGAAACAGAATATTTGTGTTGAATAATAAATCATCAAAATCCATTGCATTTGCCTTCCGCAGCCTTTCTTGATAAAAGGTATAAAGCATGCCGGTTTTTGGCCTACCACTTTCGCTATCGGCGTGCATAAGCTCTTGATTATTATTGTATTCAACATGTGAAATGAGATTGGTTTTTGCTGTACTTATCCTATTAAGAACCGTGCTAATTTTGTATTTTTTGTCGTCGAGCTGTTGATCTTTAAGAATTGCTTTCATCAAGCTTTTGGAATCGTCGGTATCATAAATTGTAAAATTGGAAGAAAAGCCAAGACGCTCAGCTTCAACGCGAAGTATTCGAGCAAAAATGCTATGAAAAGTACCGAGCCAAACATTGCGAGCTTCTGTGCCTCCTATAAGAGTTTCCACACGATTACGCATTTCACGGGCTGCTTTGTTGGTGAAAGTAAGTGCTATAATATTAAAAGGATTCTCACCTAAATTGATAAGATGAGCAATCTTGTATGTTATCACACGCGTTTTTCCCGAACCTGCTCCAGCAATTATTATCGAAGGGCCAGAGATATACTCCACAGCTGCTCTTTGAACATCATTTAAATTATCTAAAATACCCATAAATTTTCTTTAATGGCGCAAAAGTAAAGTAATTTTTGTTGACAAAAAATGATTCGTTGGAAAAGATTGGTTTGAAAAAGATTGGTTTTAAGATTGGTTTCAGATTGGTTTGGAAAAGATTTGCCGAAGGCATCACCCAAAGGGCTCTCTTTGAGGTCTTTTGAAACTTAAAGCTTGGTAAAAAACTAATATTTAGCTTTTTACCAAGCTTTTTTAGAGAAATGAATACTCTATTATTCTATTTATTTACAATCAGTTTCTTAGAATATTCTTGAGAGCCAATTTTCATTCTAAGAAAATATACGCCATTGCTTAAATTTTCGGTGCTGATAATTGTAGATTTTAAACCATAAGAATTGAAAGCTTTATTCATAGTTAAGACTTCTCTTCCTGTTACATCATACACTTTGTAACTTACGTTATCGGGGCTTTGCACAAAATAATTTAGTTGTACAAAACTTTTAGCAGGATTAGGATAAAATGAAATTATTCCTTGGGTGGTAGATTGAGGATTGTCAATTCCTGTATTAATCTGAGCAAAACCACTCTGATAAATTTCTTTAGTAACATCATTTTGAATGAAAACAACAACACCAAGGTTATTCATATTTTCTACATCGCCAGTATTGAAAGTATATGATTTTGAAATATTTACATATAATCCAGGAGTAAATGATGCTTGATTGATTCCATTGATATCTGACAAAAACTTACGGAAAACGCTGTAAAATTTTGTTTCTCCATTAGTTCCAACGTTGCCTGTAGTAATAAGCTCAACTATAGCAACTCTTATCTTCATAGCATTAGTTGGATTAGTCCAATCGGGGAATGGAAGAATAGCAGCCGTGGCAGTAACAGTATTGCCTGAACGAGACAAATGAGGAGTTACGCTTATATAAGATGGCGCTTTAAAGTCGCCATAATAAATCTCGTTGTAAAAGCGCGGATCCATTGGATTAATCCCATTGACAATCATATTTGGTAACGAATCAACGCCATATAAAGTTGCACGAGCTTGACAATCAGGCTTTGTATATGGGTCAGTTTGCATAGGATAACTTATTAAAGTGTATTCGCCAGGGTGATTAAGAAATACTTTTCTAATTGTATCCATAGCTCCAGCACAATCTATATTATTGCTGCTGGTAAAATATTCATGTACGGCAACTTTTGGAACAAAAATTCCCATTACTTCCATAGTTTTATACATGGTGTCGTTGTACACATTCTGGTCAGAATGACCATTAATATTATCTGCCCATACTTTTAATGGATGCAATCCTAAACCCGATGCCATCCAAATACTATCATGAAAATACCACATATCGCCACCCAAGGGTATATTTGCCCCGCTTACATGCTCAGTCTTTACTGCTGCATTATCGATAGTATAATTTATATCGTAAGAGGTAACAGCTTGAGAACCATAGTTTTTAATAAATCCATGAACTTCTACAGGAGTGGAACTGGTTTGAAAAACATTCGTCTGAATATATTCTACAGCCAAGTCGTAGGTTGGGCGAACGCCAGGAATAAACTCATAAAATCTGTTGTCAACAGTAGTGGAAGAAGTGCTTGAAAGAGGATGAATATTTGGCGAACCAGTAACCATTAGCGCCGAAGAACTACTATACTGAAGTCCAATAGTAAGAAGTGGTGAACAGCCATTTTTCGTTGATGACATTTGATCCACTACATAAATTTTATTGGATGTTTCCTCTAAAACTATAGCCCAATATGTCCAGCATTTGTTACCTAAAGATTGGTTATTATATGAATTATAAGAAACCCAATATTGACGATGTGGCGCTGTGCCGAAGGTTTTTGTATAAATTTTATCGTTGCTGAAACCTCCAGAATAACCTAATCCCCATGCACAAATAGTGTTATCGGGTACCGATGAATTTGGAATAGTATTGTGATTAGTGATTGGAGCAGCAGGATTTGTAGTGAAAGTAACCAAACCAGTGGTTGAAGCTTTTATCTGAGTAAATGTCTGCCCATTAAAAGAGAAAGTAAATGGTATTGTTTGAGAAGCCGTCCAAGCAGGATGGCTCGATGGCTGTATGTCCGTCCAGCCGCCTGGAAGCCCATTTCCAAGAGGCGCTTCATAATCCGAATTTAAATTTCCAGGATTACCACTCGGAGTAACTGGTGGAGCATTGTAATAATGCTGGGCTGCTGATACCAATGAAATACCAACGAATGCAAATAGCAAGTAAAATTTTCTCATAATGTTTTTGTTTTGTGTGTTAAAATTGGTTAGCCCAAAAGTAAATAAATTTTCGGCAAAATGAGATTTTTTTTAATATTTCATAATTTAGCAGATCGCTAGCTTGTTTTCAATAAAAAAATTAAATTTAAATCTCCTTATTTTAAAAGAGTTACGCTGCCAGTAAATTTATTTTTATGATGTTTTTTATCCTTCACATTGATAATAAGGTTATAAACTCCAGGAGGACAAAATTCATTAGAATTTACCATTTTCCCATCCCAAGTTTTATTTATATCGTTAGATTGAAATACCACTTGCCCCCAACGGTTGTAAATATTTATTTGATAAGTTTCCCAATCAAAATCATGGCCTTTAATCTCAAAAACATCATTTAATCCATCGCCATTAGGTGTAAATGCGTTTGGAAAGTATAGCTGAGCGAAAGGATTTATTCGTTCTTGCTGCCAAGCAGTATCAGTGCAACCATACACATTGGTAACCACCAGACTAATATTAAAAAGTCCAGTATCTTTGAATTCGTGCCATGGATAATTGAAAGTAGATGTGTTGTTTATTCCACTTTTAGGGTCATCAAAATTGTAAAGCCATGTAACAGCATCCGTCGAAAAATCCCAAATACTTACATTTGGAGTAGTTATAAGTGTTTCTCTAGGGAAAGCTCCAAATTTAGCTTTTGGATTGGGATGAACATTTATATAACTGGATTTATAACCATAAGCCGCGCAACCTTCATAACTAATACCATATAAACCAACGGTATAAGATCCGGCATTGGCATAAGAATAATCAGGATTTTCAAATGATGAGGTGTCATTTGATTCAAAAGGGTTTCCAAAATTCCAACGGTAAGTTTTAATGTTTGGAGTTCTATTTTCAAAGTTTACAAGAAGTGACTCGCAAGATTCCGTGGGTGTAGCCACAAAATCAATTATTGGAGTTTGATTTACAAGGATTTTTGCAGTATCTGGATAAGAAGTACAGCCGTTTTCAGAAACTGTCAAAATAATATTTTTCCAGCCACCATTATTCCACTTTAGCCAATGAGGTAACTTTCCATTACCTGAAAGATGTATTCCGCCATCATAATTCCAATTGAATTGAGCAGCATTAGTGCCAGTTCCTGAATATGAAACTTTTGTGCTGTCTGCCGAACAAATTATTGAATCCTGCGATGAAATTGTATTTGTTGGTCGAGGCGTAACTAAAATCTTTGCTGTATCCGAATTTTTACAATTATTTGTGTCAATTATATCTGCCCAATAATTATTACTAATGTTGGGTTTTACAATACAAAAAGTTGTTGTATCAAGGGTACTCCAGAGAATTGACTTCAAGATGCTGGAAGAATTTATGGTCAACTGAACTGAATCACCACTACAAATTCCTATAGTATTTGGAGTAATACTAATATTTGGTAACTGATTGACGATAACAGTTTTAGATAAAGTATTCTTGCAATTATGAATATCTTCTATTTGAATTGAATAGGTGGTGTTGGAACTTGGACTGATAGTAACATTCGAATTTGTATCGCTTGTATTCCAAAAATAATTTGTAGCAGAAGGAATTGAATTTGCCGAAA
>MNXP01000008.1 GCA_001872625.1 Bacteroidetes bacterium CG2_30_33_31 | reverse complement strand
AGGATTATGAAGTATTTAGAAGCTGGCTCCTTAATTTTTTGTTGTAACAGGATGCATTTTGAAGTCAATAGCGCAATTTTGGCGAGGGCAAAAAAATCTACTCTCAATTTATACTCAAAAATTTGCTTATCACAGAATGGAAATAATGCCTATCTTTGAATCGCGATTTTGCGATAAAACGAAAAATTTTAGGGGTTATTAGACAGCTTGCCTTGGCTCCGACGAGGGGTTGCCATTGTGTGCCATTGAAAAGAAAAAAAATAATCTGATAAAAATGAACCCGATTTTTCAACATATTATCATAGAGACAGTAAGACATCAACTTATAAAGAAGGATAAAAAACCATCTTCAAGCCAATTTGAAAGAGAAATCCAAAATACGAAGGTTGAATATACGCATTTACTACAAGATAGTTTTCTAATTCTATTAGGAGTGTTGTCAGCAAGTTTTGGATTAAAAGGATTTTTACTACCAAATGCATTCCTTGATGGTGGTGTAATTGGGATATCTCTTATTACAACCGAATTGACAGGGATATCACTTTCTGTTTTAATTGTTTTGATAAATATTCCTTTTATAATATTAGCATTCTCTACGATAAGCAGGCAATTTGCAATAAAAAGCATCATTGCAATTATATTACTTGCTGTTACAATTTATATAATTCCATTTTCTTCAATAACAGATGACAAATTATTAATCGCTGTATTTGGTGGTTTTTTCTTGGGATTGGGAATAGGCTTAGCAGTTCGCGGAGGTTCTGTGATTGACGGAACAGAAGTATTAGCAGTTTTTATAAGCCGTAAAACTTCATTGACAATAGGTGATGTTATATTAATTTTTAATATAATTATATTTGCTGTTGCCGCTTATGTGTTTTCTATAGAAATTGCATTGTATGCTATTTTGACTTATTTAGCTGCTTCAAAAACAGTTGATTTTGTAGTAACGGGAGTTGAAGAATATATAGGGGTGACGATAATATCTGATAAATCCGAAGAAATAAGATTGGCTATAATTGAAAAAATGGGAAGAGGATGCACTTTGTACTCAGGTAAGAAAGGATTTGCAAAACGAGGTGAACCATTAAAGCAGACGGATATAGTATATACCTTAATAACTCGATTGGAATTATCAAAGTTGCAAACCGAGATAGATAAAATTGATAAAGATGCATTTATTGTAATGCACAGCATAAAGGATGCAAAAGGTGGTATGATTAAAAAAAGACCGTTAAAATGAAAATCAACAGGCACAAAACGTCGTATATAAAACATTTGGCGGAAAGTGCTAATATCATGCATGTTACATCTAATAAGCTGTGTAATGATTTGAGCGGTAAGTGCTTCTAAATGCCAAACCTTGCCGATCTTAGAACTGTTACTCATGAGTACGAGCGCAATCCTTGTTGAGATGTATGCCATTACTAAAGTGGCGGTCACGCGAAACCGAGAACCCCGTTCAGAATAATTCAACATGCCAAAAGCACATCTCCATTGAGTTTTAAACTTTAAAATTAAGCAAAATGGAAGAAAAAGGAATTCTATATTTCTTCTAATATCAGTGGGGTTTTGAGCCAAAGTATTTTGCCAGAGACTTTTTTATCGGTATAAATAACTTTCAAAATATCCATATAATCAATCAGCTGATTTCTATACTTATTTTTTTGAGAATCAGAAGCCTCAGAAAAATGAGACAGTTTATAATCAATAACTACAACTTCTTGCTCATTAATTAGCACACGGTCTGGCCTAAAGTTTTTCTTATTTGTTATTAGCTTGCGCTCATTTATCACTTCCCATTTTGTACTGAAATATTCTGCTACAGATTTATCATTGACAATATTTTCAAGCTGTTGCAAAAAATTATTTCTTTCAGATTCTATCAGATGACCTTTTTTTATTTGATTATCAATAACTTCAATAATGTTATTAGCGGATTTTATCTTTGAAAGCAAGTTGTGAATCTTCAATCCATCAAATATTTTTTTACACGACTCAGTATTTGTTGAGCCTTCGGAGTTTATATTTCTTAAGAAAATCCTTTCATTCCAAGGGACAAATTCAGTAAAATTTAAAACCTCAGAAATTTCTAAATCTTTATTGTAGTCGATATTTGCAATGTCTTTAGTTCCTACATAGTATTCATTTTCATCAGAACCTTTAATAAAATCTTTGTTTGTGGTTACAAATTCTAAAAAGTCTTTTGAATGCTTAGATTTTTCTTCATCCAAAATATACAACTCATTTTTAGCACGTGTGGTGGCTACATAAAGCAAATTTATACTATCGGTCAAAGCCAAATCCATTGACATTTGTTTGTCCTCTTTAAATGATGTGTTTAATAAAATTTTACTATCCCTAACCACTGTTACCGGTGGGTTATCAAATCCCAATGGCTGCAGACTAACTTCAAGAAAATCGTTGTTATAATCTTTTGAAGCAAATTCTACATAAATTACAATTGGGAATTCCAAACCTTTGGATTTATGTATAGTCAATAAGTTTACTGCATTAATCCCCTCTGGTATCGAAATAAATTCATTGTCTTTCTTCAAGTTCCAGTAATCAAGAAAATTAGAAAGTCCTACGCCGTTTTTATCTTCTGCCTTTCTGCACATATTTAAAAGGTGAATTACAAAGGGCATTTCGATGGCATAAATATCGAAAAAAGTAGCAACATATTCAATAATGACGTTTATATCACTGGAATTCAACACACTAAAATTTGTGCTTTTTTCTTTGCTTTTGGCAATTAATCCCAATAAATCTGCTGGAGTTTTGCAGTCAAAATATTTATCAAATTCATTTTGAAGAATAATATCTTGCTCAATAAGATAGAATATAACTGCGGTTTTACTAACTTTATCGTCAAATTTATTGAGCCATGAAATAAAATTTATGATAAAACAAATATGCAATGAAGACTTCAACAGCAAACTTTGTGAAGAAATTACAGGAATTGAATTCTCTAAAAGCGAATCAGCAACCAAAAGCAGATTAGCATTTTTTCTGGCCAATATTGCTATATCTTGATAATTAAAATTTCTAAATAATAAATCTGATATTATTGAATTAATTTTTTTTAAAGTTGTAAGTTTATCAGCGCCTTGCTCAGGGGAAATGCTAATTTCCACATAACCTTTTTTATTAGAAAATGGTTCTTGATGGTGATTATCATAAACTTTGCTAATAATATCTGTATAATTTTTGGATTTAATATACTCATAGAAATCATTATTAAACTTAACCACCGACAAGCAAGACCGATAATTGCGATTAAGAAATTTCTCCTCATAATTTCTATTCAAAATGTCTTGTCTTTCCTTTAAAATTGAGTTTTGGTGGCTGCCTTTTATAATTGGTAAATCTACAAATTGCTCAAAATCACCTCCTCTCCATCGATAAATAGATTGTTTTGCATCTCCCACAATTAGATTTAAATATCCAAATGAAAGTGAATTTTCGATTAAAGGAAGCAAGCTTTGCCATTGTATTACTGATGTATCCTGAAATTCATCAATCAAATAATGCCTATTAACATTTCCAATTCTCTCATAAATAAATGGCATTTGCTCTTTTAAAACAATATTTGAAATTCTTTCAACAGTTTCCGACAAATGGATTACAGAATTTTCTTGATAAAAATTCTGAATTTCTATAGCAACTTCATTAAGTAAAGCCACGGATTCTATACTTTTTCGAATCACATATAAGTCGAGGTATTTTGTTGCTTTTGAAATTACAATATTATAATAATCAATCAATTGATGTTTAATTTCTAATATGCTAAGCTCAGAATCCAGACTGCACTTATTCGAAAACCAGTTATCTTCCTCAATAGTTTTCACCACATAACTATTTGGGATAATATTATTATCACTTAGGTTTTCAAGGTTTTCGAAATATTTAGCAATCCCTTTATTTCCGTAAAAAAAATGAGATGAGTTGATATTTTTCGATTGAATTAATTTAGTGGCAGCTGTTCCAATATCACTAATTTCAAGCTCAAGTTTTTTGAAGTCCTTAATAATTTTATTGCTAAAATCCTTAATTTCACCTTTGCCTAATGTGCCAATAACTTTTTTAAAATTGGAAAATGAATCCTTAAAAAGTAATTGAGCTAAATTTCCAATCACAACATCCAATCGAGTATCTGAAGTAGCATCCAATTGATTTTCAATATGATGGATTAAATGTAGAGTTAAATCCTCATCATATCCAGCTTTGGAAATTAGCGAAGCCACAGCTTCTTCAATAATTAATTCTTTATCAAGTTCAATTTCAAAATCCATTGGCAAACCTAAATCGTATGCGAAGGATTTTACAATATTCACCACAAAACTATCTATTGTGCTAAAGGCGAAATTCGAATAATTATGAAGTATATTTTGAAGTAATTTTTTTGAATTAGCGATAAATTCATCTTCAGAAGTCGCTTTTACTTTGTTAATATTTAAGAAAATAGTATTTATAACTTGGTCAAATTTTCCTTCAGAAAGCGCGATTTTTGAAAGAGTATCCATTACTCGCGATTTCATCTCATTAGTAGCCTTTATCGTAAAAGTAATGCCAACAATAGAATTAAAAATTTCTGGATTCATTATTGCTAACTGCAGATATTCCATTACTAATGTAGTAGTTTTGCCAGAACCAGCTGAAGACTTGTAAACCCTAAAACTCATATTGATATTTTGCTCAAAGATAACAAAAAATAAATTTGGTAAATAGAAAAGTCCGTTGTACTTTTGCCCCCCGTAATTTTAGACGGTCATGGCGGTCTAAATATTTATTAACAAATTAATTAAGATTATGTATTTAACAATCGAAAGAAAGAAAGAAATTTTCAAAAAGTTTGGGAAAAGTGAGTTTGATACAGGCTCAATCGAAGGTCAAATAGCTTTATTTACCGAACGCATCACACATCTAACAGAGCACATGAAAGAAAATCGTAAGGATTTTGCTACAGAACGCTCCTTAGTGCTTTTAGTAGGGAAACGTCGAAGATTACTTGATTACTTAGTCAAAATCGACATCAATCGTTATCGTGCTGTAATAAAAGAACTTGGTATAAGAAAATAATTTTATAATTATTTACTACAAAAAAGGTGATTGGGAGCAATTACCTTTTTTGTGTTTTATATAATCTGCATTTTAATAAATAATATAAGAAAATAATATTGGGAATTCGCCCGATAACTAACACAATTTCACATAAATAAGAAAACATGTCATTAAATGTAATTACAAAGTCTTTTAATTTGCCCGATGGTCAAGAAGTAACTATCGAGACTGGCAAATTAGCAAAACAAGCCGACGGATCGGTAATAGTTAAAGTAGGCAAAACAATGCTTTTAGCTACAGTTGTATCAAGTAAAGAAGCCAAAGAAAATGTTGACTTCATGCCATTATCTGTTGACTACCAAGAAAAATACGCTTCATCAGGAAAATTTCCTGGCGGCTTTTTCAAAAGAGAAGCCAGACTTTCAGAATATGAAATATTAATATCAAGACTTATCGACCGCGCTTTGCGTCCACTATTTCCTGACAACTACCATGCAGAAACTCAAGTACTTGTTACCCTAATTTCTGCCGAAAAAAATGTAGCTCCTGATGCTTATGCAGCCCTTGCTGCTTCCGCCGCATTAACAGTTTCTAATATTCCATTTCATGGCCCAATTTCCGAAGTTAGAGTTGCATATTATAATGGAGAATTTATTATTAATCCTGCCATAGACATTACTGAAAAAGCTGATTTGGAATTAATGATTGCTGCTACCATGGACAATATTATGATGGTAGAAGGAGAAATGAATGAGGTTTCAGAAGACCTTATGATGCAGGCTTTCAAGGTAGCTCATGAAGCAATCAAAGTTCAATGCCAAGCTCAAATTGATATGGCGGCAGAAGTGGAAAAATCTTTAATTAAAAGAGAATATTGTCACGAAACTAATGACGATGAGCTAAAAGAAAGAATCGAAAAAGAACTTTTCGAAAAAGCATATTTAGTTGCAAAACAATGTAACGCCGACAAACACCTGCGCTCTGAGCTTTTTGGAAATATCAAAAAAGAATTTATAGAAACTCTTGATGCTGAATATGCGGCAGAAAAAGCTTTTCAAATAAGCAGATATTATCACGCAGTTGAAAAGAAGGCGGTAAGAAAAATGATTTTAGAAGATAGAATTAGATTAGATGGCCGTAAATTAGATGAAATACGTCAAATTTGGTCGGAAGTAGATTATTTGCCATCTGCTCATGGTTCTGCAATTTTTACAAGAGGTGAAACTCAATCACTCACAACTGTTACATTAGGTAGTAAACTTGATGAGCAAATTATTGATGGAGTTGTATTTGAAGGTAGAAGCGATTTAATTTTACATTATAATTTTCCTCCTTTTTCAGTAGGAGAAGCGCGCATGATGCGTGGTGTGGGACGCCGTGAAGTGGGACATGGAAACTTAGCTTTAAGAGCTGTAAAAAGAATGATTCCAATAGGGGAGGAAAATCCATACACTATTAGAATAGTTTCTGATATACTTGAATCAAATGGTTCTTCATCAATGGCTACTGTTTGCGCCGGAACTATGGCTCTAATGGATGCTGGTGTAAAACTTAAAAAACCTGTTTCGGGCATAGCTATGGGTTTGATAACAGACGAACAAACAGGTAAATATGCCGTGCTTTCAGATATTTTAGGTGATGAAGATCACTTGGGTGATATGGACTTTAAAGTTACTGGAACAAGAGATGGAATTACTGCCTGCCAAATGGACATAAAAGTTGAAGGACTCTCTTTTGAAGTTCTTGCAGAAGCTTTAGAGCAAGCAAAAAAAGGAAGACTTCATATACTAGGTAAAATTGAAGAAACTATTTCAACGCCAAGAGCTGATTATAAAGACTTTGTGCCAAGAATAGAAAAAATGTTTATCGACAAAGAATTTATCGGCGCTGTAATTGGACCAGGTGGAAAAATTATTCAAGAAATTCAAAAGGTTACCAAAACCACAATTATTATTGAAGAAGTAGATGAAAAAGGGAAAATTGAAATCCTTTCGGCTGATAAAAGCTCCATTGAAGCTGCTAAAAACTGGATTAAAGGAATAGTCTCGGTACCCGAAGTTGGTGAAGTTTATAAAGCAACGGTTAAAAGTATAATGCCTTATGGTGCATTCGTTGAGATTCTTCCTGGCAAAGAAGGATTGCTCCATGTATCTGAAATTGACTGGATTAGAATTGAAAAAGTAGAAGATGTGTTGAGAGAAGGTGATACTATTGATGTCAAACTTTTAGAAGTAGATTCTAAAAATAGCAAAATGAAACTCTCTCATAAAGCATTGATACCAAGACCAGAAGGAATGCCTGAAGAACAACATCGCGAACCACGTCGTCCACAATCAAGCAACGATAGAAGACCTAATAATGGTGGTGGCGATAATAGAAATAGAAATTTCCGCAGAAATAACGACTAAAGATAATCGTTTCAATGGAAAAGAAATTTTCCATTGAAACATTTTATATAGGCACTCGTATTGAAATAGTTTGATTATAAATAAAACCTGTAAATGAGACAACTTAAAATATCTAAGCAAGTTACTAACCGCGAAACCGCCAGCCTTGATAAATATCTTCAAGAAATTGGCCGTGTCGATTTAATTACTGCTGATGAGGAAGTGGCTTTAGCTCAAAAGATTAAACAAGGTGACCAAAGAGCTTTAGAAAAATTGACAAAAGCAAACCTGCGATTTGTGGTTTCTGTAGCAAAACAATACCAAAATCAAGGCTTAAGTCTTCCTGATTTAATAAATGAGGGTAATCTTGGATTGATAAAAGCCGCTCAGAGGTTTGATGAAACAAGAGGTTTCAAATTCATCTCTTATGCAGTTTGGTGGATTAGACAATCCATTCTTCAGGCCTTGGCCGAACAATCAAGAATTGTGAGATTGCCACTTAATAAAATTGGAGCAATAAATAAAATCAACAAGACTTATAACTCCTTAGAGCAAATATTTGAGAGACCACCAAATCCCGATGAAATTGCTGATAAACTTGATATCACTGAGAAAGAAGTGAAAGACTCCATGAAAAATTCGGGCCGCCATATCTCAATGGATGCACCTCTTATTCAGGATGAGGACACAAATATGTACGACGTAATTCGTCAGAATGATACTCCAACACCAGAAACTGGACTTCTTTATGATTCTTTACGTAAGGAAATTAGCAGAGCAATTTCTACCCTTACTGTTCGCGAATCTGATGTGATAAAGCTTTACTATGGTTTAGATGGCGCACATCCAATGACTCTTGAGGAAATTGGAGAAAGATTTGACTTAACTAGAGAAAGAGTTAGGCAAATAAAAGAAAAAGCTATCAGACGGTTGAAACATACATCGAGAAGTAAAATTTTAAAAACCTATTTGGGTTAATTTTTTTAAGGCGGTTTATCCGCCTTTTTTTTATTTTTACAATCTCAAATGAATTAATTATGTCAGACATACAAATATCTCCTTCATTACTTTCTGCCAATTTTTTATACTTAAGTGATGAAATTAAAATGCTCAATGAAAGCGAAGCCGAATATATCCACCTCGATATAATGGATGGTATTTTCGTTCCTAACATTACTTTTGGTTGGCCAATTATTTCGCAGATAAAAAAACAATCAAAAATTAAACTTGACGTCCACCTGATGATTGTGGACCCTCAAAGATATATAGTAGATTTTGCAAAAGCTGGAGCTGATATTCTTTGTGTTCATTATGAGGCATGTAATCATCTTCATCGTACAATTTCGGCTATAAAAGAAAACGGAATGTTGGCAGGCGTTGCATTAAACCCTCATACTCCTGTAAGTTTGCTTGACGATGTATTAAATGAATTGGATTTGGTTTTAATAATGTCAGTAAATCCTGGCTTTGGAGGTCAAAAATTTATTGAAAATACGTATTCTAAAATCATTAAACTAAAAAAAATGATTTTAGAAAAAAATCTAAATGTCAAAATTGAAGTCGATGGAGGTGTAAATACAGAAAATTATAGAAAAATTATAGATGCTGGAGCAAAAATCTTGGTTGCTGGAAATGCAATATTTAAATCTGAAAATCCAAAACAAACAATTAAACAATTGAAAAATTATTTGTAATAAAATAAATATGAACGATATAACCCAACTTGAACCAAAGCCATTGTGGAAATATTTCCACCAGATAACGCAAATTCCTAGACCTTCAAAGAAAGAAGAAAATATTAGAAAATTTTTAGTAGCCTTTGGCAAAAAACTGAAGTTGAAAACTACAGTGGACAATATTGGAAATGTTCTTATTTATAAACCAGCAACTTTGGGAAGAGAAAATACCAAAATGGTGGTACTTCAATGCCACATGGACATGGTTTGTGAAAAGAATTCTGACCTTGATTTCAACTTTGAAACTGATTCTATTGAAACCAAAATAGATGGCGAATGGGTAAAAGCTATTGGCACTACTTTAGGTGCTGATGATGGTATTGGTATTGCTGCAAGCATGGCAATTCTTGCCGACAAAACTATCGAACATGGGCCAATTGAAGCTCTCTTCACTGTGGATGAGGAAACAGGCTTAACAGGTGCCTTTGCAATGGAAAAGGATTTTTTAAAAAGTAAAATTCTATTAAATCTCGACTCAGAAGATGAAGGGGAACTATTTATTGGTTGTGCTGGTGGACGAGACACGATAATAAAATTGCCTATAGAAAAAATTATTCCAGATAAGGATAAAAAAGCTATTAAAATAATTATTGGAGGCCTTCATGGCGGTCATTCGGGCGATGATATCAATAAAGGATTTGCCAATGCAAACAAACTTTTAACCAGAGTTTTATATGCTATAAAGATTAGGTACAATGTAAAACTATCTGATATTAATGGTGGAAATTTACGCAATGCTCTTGCAAGAGAAGCTTTCGCCACCTTATTAATCAAGGAAAACCATGTGGAAAAAATAATTGAAATTACAACCGAATTAGAAAAACAATTCAAGAACGAATATCACACAACTGAACCAAATTTATTCGTTAAAACATTAATTGCTGAGAAACCCGATTTTGTAATTACTAACAATAATTTCGACAAGCTTATTTATTCTCTATATGCTTGTCCTCATGGAGTTATAGCAATGTCGCAAGATATTGAAAACTTCGTCGAAACTTCCACAAATTTGGCGTCTGTAAAAATGAAAGACGATAATATTCTAATTACCACGAGCCAGAGAAGTTCAGTAGAATCATCCCTCAATAGCGCATGTGAGATGGTGCGCACTAATTTCCTTTCTGTGGGTGGGAAGGTTGAACATACCGATGGATACCCGGGTTGGACTCCTAACCTGAAATCTGAAATCGTTGAGATCACAAAAAAAGCATATAAAGAATTGTTTAACAAAGAGCCAAAGGTTTTAGCAATACACGCTGGCTTGGAGTGTGGTCTTATTGGAAAAAAATATCCACTTATGGATATGATATCTTTTGGGCCTACTATCAAAGGAGCTCATTCGCCAGATGAAAGAATAAAAATTGACACAGCAAAAATGTTTTGGGATTTGTTAGTAGAGCTTTTAAGAAGAATACCAGAAGAGAAATAAGTGAACAAGAAAAGAAAAACCCCTATAAATCAAGATTTATAGGGGTTTTTCTTGGGTATTAGAATTTAATTTCCTCCCGCTGGGGTCGCTGGTAAAGACTTAATAAGTCCAAGCTTTAGCTTAACCTGTGGCATCAAATCAAATGATTCATCAAAATAAAGAAGAGCACCTGTAGCAGTGTCAATCACTTGAGTATAAGAATTTTCCTTAGCTACGCTTTCAATTGCTTTTTTAATTTTATCAATGATTGGTTGCTGTAATTGCTGAATAATAGTTTGTAATTGTGTTTGAGCACTTTGTTCAAATGTTTGAATTCTATTTGATAGATCTTCAATTTCTTGCTTTTTCATGCTTTTCATAAAAGAAGTCATGCTGTCTTGCTTGGCAACAAATTCCTGTTGTAGTTTTTGCAAGTCGGCATACATTTGCTGTCCAGTTTGTTGCATTTGGTTATATTCCTTTTCATAAACCTTTTGAATGGAATCATATTCTGGCATCATTTGAAGCAATGTTTGCGAGTCAATGGTTCCAACCTTTGTTTTCTTTTGGGCACTTACACCCATAACTGTTCCTACTAAAAGGAATACTAATAAAATTCTAATTGTCTTCATTAAAAAATATTTGTGTTTAAAAATAATTGCTTTTCGTCAAAAACATCTGCAAATTTAAATAAATTATTTTAAGCTCGGCTTTAATTTATTTTCTCACTCCATTATCCTCATCTTCTGTGGATTCTTGTTGTTTCGAAGAGCTATTTGTTGTTGTTTTATTCGCAGGTGTATATCCAAGTTTTTGTAAAATTTCATCGCTTTTATCAAATTTGGCATCAGCGTAGAGTATTGTACCTGAGCCCGATCTATCAAACATAACGGAGTATCCCTTTTCTTTGGCCAATTCTTCAATTGCATTATAAACTTTGTCTTGTATTGGTTTTACTAATTCAGCTCTTTTTTTATACAAATCTCCGTCAGTGCTGAAGCGTTTTTGTTGTAATTGTTTTACTTCTTTTTCTTTGTTAAGAATTCCATCTTCTCTTTTTCTTTTCAAATCTTCGGGCAATAAAACTGCATCGGCTTGATAAGCTTTGTAGAGTTTATCGATGTCGGCAATTTTAGCATCTATTTCTTTTTGCCATGTTTTTGCAAGTTCATCAAGTTGATTTTGAGCCATTTGATATTCAGTAATATTATCTAAAATATATTGTGAATCGACAAAAGCAAATTTCTGTGCATAACTTGCAGCTGAAGCGCTTATCATCATAAGCGCGATAAAAATAAGTTTTTTCATTGGTTTAAATTTAAATTTTTACTAATCTATTGAGCCATTTATTGAGAAATGGAAGATGCTTCCATCATTACCTGGCGAACCATCAATTGGGTCGAAACCATAACCCCAATCAAGACCTAAAAGCCCAAACATTGGTAGATATATTCTTGCTCCAATACCAGCAGACCTATGCACATCAAAAGGATTAAAGTTGCGAATAGAACTCCAATCGTTTCCAGCCTCAAGAAAACCGAGGAAGAAAACTGTTGCCATAGGATTTTTTGTCAGTGGGTATCTAAGCTCGAGAGTATATTTAGAAAATACCGTTCCACCAATGTAACCCTCAGAATTACTTGGGGTAAGGGAATTATTTTGATATCCTCTCATACCTACCAGTTCGCGACCATCGAGTGAAAACCCTGATAGACCATCTCCTCCGAGATAGAATCTTTCAAAGGGTGAATCGCCGATAACACTATTATAACTTCCAAGGAACCCAAATTTAGCTCTGGCGTGCAATACCAAATCTGATGCCACTTTAGATTTACCAAGCCCAGTGTAGAAGGAGAAGTTAAGTTTCCATTTATAATATTCGAGCCAAAGAAATTTTTCCTGATCTGTGGCTTTGGAATAATCTTTATTATTGAATAATGAATAGGGTGGGGTAAGCTGCAACGATGCTTCAATTTCAGAGCCTGATGTTGGATATATAGGCCTATCAATAGAATTTCGGCTCAAAGAAACTGTGTAAGAAAAGTTATTAGAATTGCCATTGGAGAAGGTGAATATTCCTCCATATTGTTGTAGATTATAATTTTGTACCCCTACAGACTGATAAAGTGTAAAATAGTCATCTGGCCATTGCAATCTTTTTCCTAAACCAACCGAGATTCCTGAAATTGTAATCGCCGATCTATTAGCATCGCCTTGCAATAAACCATTAGTTTGCACTGATCTATAGGCTGAAACTGTTAAAGCATTTGGTTTTTTACCGCCAAGCCATGGTTCAGTAAAAGAAGCTGAATAAGATTGAAAATATGCACCGTTTGATTGCATTCTAAGACTCATTTTTTGTCCATCTCCTGAAGGAATTGGATCCCATGAGCTTTTGTTAAAAAGATTTTTGGTAGAAAAATTATTAAAGGAAACTCCAACTGTTCCTATAATTCTGTTAAGTCCCCAACCTACCGACATCTCAATCTGGTCAGAGGATGTTTCCTCAACAGTGTATTCAATATCAACTGTTCCGTCCATTGGGTTAGGCTTTGGATTTACTCCTAATTTCTCTGGATCGAAATATTTTAACTGTGCAAGTTCTCTTTGAGTTCTTATGATTTCGGCTCTGTTAAAAAGCTGTCCAGGCTTTGTTCTTATTTCTCTTAAAATTACATTATCGTGTGTTTTTGTATTCCCTTTAACAGTAACATGTTTCACTCGGGCTTGTTTGCCTTCATAGATTCTAATTTCTAAATCTATAGTGTCACCATGAATTTTAGATTCGATGGGAGTAACAGAAGAAAACAAATAGCCCATATTCATATAAAGTGATTGAACATCTCCTTTTTCGAGATCCATAAACAAACGAGTTTCAAGCATTTCTTGATTATAAACATCGCCTTTAGTAATTCCCAGTACACTGCTTAAAATAGAATTGGAATATTTTGTATTACCGACCCAATTTATTTCACCAAAATAATAGCGTTGTCCCTCGAAAACATTAATATTTATTTTGATTAATTTATCATTTACATTTTGCACACTGTCTGATACTATTCTTGCATCACGATAACCTTCAGAATTGTAATATTTTACCAGCAATTCCTTGTCGGCATCGAAATCTTTTTGAATGAATTTTGAAGCTTTCCACAAGCGATAAAATTTCTTCTCTTTAGTTTCTTTAAGTTTTGATTTCAACTTAGCATCGGTTAAGCTACTATTTCCAGCCAAAATAATTTCCGAAATTTTGACTTTACTACCTTTTTCAATGTTTATGTATAGAATTACTTGATTTGAACTGGCAGTGTCGTGTTTTTGGTTAATTGTTGTATTCACATTTAAAAAACCTTTGTCGATAAAATATGCATTAACACGGTTTTTTGTTCTAATTAACACGTTATTATTTATTGCATCTCCAGCGGTAAGGCCCATTTTTTCTCTCAAATCATCGTCTTCAGATTTTCTAACACCTTTGAAAGAAAATTTAGCTAATTTTGGTTGCTCTTTAAGTTTTACATCAAGAAATATTCTGTCGCCTTCAATTTTAGAATAACTAATTTCGATTGATTCAAACATTTCTTGTTTCCAGAGTTTCTTAATAGCGTCGCTAATGTTGTCGCCAGGTATTTTTATTTTCTCGTCAACATTTAGACCTGATAACATTATTATAATTTTGTTATCAAGATATTGTACTCCTGTAACAGTGATTCCCCCGATAATATATTCAGCTGGTTTTGAATAGTCTATTATTTCTGTCTGGGTATCTTGTCCAATAGCACCAAACCATATTCCTAAAAATAATATAAACGATAGAATGATTTTCTTACTCATTAATTAATTTCCTTTATTTGTTCACTTGTTTTTCCAAACCTTCTTTCTCTTCCTTGAAAATCGACAATAGCTTCATAAAATTCTTCTGCTCTAAATTCAGGCCAATATTTATTTGTAAAGTACATTTCTGAATATGCCAATTGCCACAATAAGAAATTACTAAGTCGATATTCTCCACTTGTTCTTATTAACAACTCAGGGTCTGGAATATTGTTTGTAGTAAGATATTTTGCAAAAATATTTTCATCAATAACTTTAATTTTACCTTCTTGAAAATCAGCGGATAAGCGTTTGGCCGCATCTGTTATTTCCCAGCGTGCTGAATAGCTAAGTGCTAAGACCAACGACATACGCGAATTGTTACTTGTGGATTCAAGAACTCTTAAAAGTGTGGCTTTAGTTTTTGGTGGCAAACTATCAATATCTCCAATTGCCAAAAGTCTAATGCTATTTTTCTGAAAAGTCTCTAATTCATTTTCTAAAGATAAAACCAGAAGATCCATAAGAGCTTCAACTTCTGCTTTAGGACGATTCCAATTTTCTTTTGAAAATGCGTACAAAGTCAAATATTTAACACCTAAATTAGCTGCGGTTTCTGTGATAACTCTCACAGATTCAACGCCTTCATGATGTCCAAATATTCTGTCTTTTCCTTGTGATTTTGCCCATCTACCATTACCATCCATAATTATTGCTATGTGTTTTGGCAGATGAAGAAGGTCGATTTTACTTTTAAGACTCATTATTGATTTAAAATCTAATATACTTAAAATTAGAATGTTAGATATTCTTTGTAATTAAAATGCTTTTTATACGCAGGGCATGTCTCCGATTTTGGACCAACAATTTTGAATGTAACTGTAGCCCCCAATATTACATACCAATCTTTGTCCTGAGAATTACCTCTTTGACTTCCAGAAGCAGATTTCAGTTCTTCGAGATATGCCAAATAATCGGGCATACTTGCTGGCTGCCCATTAGCGCCAAGGCTAATATTTAATCCTTGATCGGCAGCCCAGTTTTCGTACATTCTAACGCTAAGCATTGCTGCAACAGGACTTTTTTCGGCAGACAAAAGGGCTACATCTGGATATGTACTACTAACATCATCGAGGTAGTCGGTAAACGTTTTTCGTATGCCCCATTCCAAAGAAACATTCACTTTTTTAGACACTGCCCATTTAACGCCAAATCCTGCTGGAATTGACATTGACATAAGTTTATATGGTTTTCTATCTGGATAAGCTGTTGTGCCTTGACCTTCGGTGCCAAGTGGCTGAAGCTCATACAATTTACCTTTAAATTCGGCTTTAGGATTAAATTTGAAAACAGCAAGCCCACCAAAAACAAAAGGTGAAAAATTATGGTTTGAACTCCCTGGAGAAAACTCCAAAAAATTGATTTCTAATCCAGCTTCTATATCCAATATGTTTGTTTGAAAAGACAAATTTTTATACCGTAAGCTTTGCTTATTATCTTTACTATCGCCATAAACATTGCCATAATGACCAGCAATTCGGGTGGCAAATCTGCTATTGATATCGTATCTATACATCAATCCGAAATTGGGACCAAGTTTGCCAGCAAACTGACTTGATACTAAATCTCCGAGATAATAATCGGCTCCTAAAAAAAATCCAAATTCATGTCTCTGGGCGTCTGATTTCATTGGAAAGCTAACGACTACAATAAGAAACGATAATGCAAATATTTTCTTCATAGTTATTTTGTTGAATATTTTCCCTTTTGCAAATTTAATAATATTTTGTTAAGTCATAATAA
Source organism: Bacteroidetes bacterium CG2_30_33_31 (assembly GCA_001872625.1). Classification (GTDB taxonomy): domain Bacteria; phylum Bacteroidota; class Bacteroidia; order Bacteroidales; family UBA1556; genus UBA6267. Next base: position 88,789 of record MNXP01000008.1, on the reverse strand, counting down.
TTTTATAATCCTGATAATCAGTTTCTTTTATCTAAGCCCCAATTCAATTTCTCTCGAATTGTATTAAAAAAGTTGTGAGATGCTATTTGAATAAGATTTATCTTAAAATGTGATTTCGATAAAATTAGCTCTGTTGAAGAATCAAAAACTTCAAACCGAGAGTCCAAGCCACATAAAAATTCATCATTTCTGCCATTCAACTTTATTTTTATGATACTATTATCTGATAATACTATTGGCCGAACGGTAAGATTATGTGTGGAAATTGGGTTTATAATAAAACTATTTGAATCGGGAACTATAATTGGGCCAGAGCAACTTAAACTATAACCTGTTGATCCTGTTGGCGTTGAAACTATCAATCCATCTGCCCAATAAGAATTTAAAAATTGATTATCGACATAAACATGAATAGTAACCATGGAAAGATTATCCTTCTTGTGAACGGTAAACTCATTTAATGCAAAATTAAGATTGCCAAAAAGTTTTTGGTTTGTGCTTAATTGAATAAGAGTTCTCTTGTCGAGTATGTAATCATTTTTTACTACTGCTGATATTGATTTTTCGATTTCATCTTTGCTTATAGAGGAAAGGAATCCCAGATTGCCTAAATTAATCCCAAGAATTGGAATATTTGAATCTCGAACTAAAGTAACTGATTTTAAAATAGTTCCATCTCCACCAATACTAAATAACACATCAACTTTTTCTTTAATGTCTTTATAGTCGCTAAAGGTTTTAACATCAGTATTAAATGTAACATTCCCATTGATTAATGAATAAAGAGGTTCATAAATTGCAATTCCAACTTTTTCTTTTTCAAGGCAGTTAATTATTTGACGATAATATTCAACATAATTATTAAAAAACTCGATGCCAAATAGCCCTACAACCATAATAAAAATTAAAATAAAATTATATGTAAAACGAAATAAATTAATATTTGTTTCAACACTAAGAATCTAATTATCAGCTAAGGAAATTAAAAATTATGAAAAAATTAAAGAGTAGATTTAATGAAGAAGAAATCTATTCTTCCACTTTTACAAACTTATATCCTATTGAATCAATTACTTCTTTAATCTTTTTGAAATCTACATTTTCACCTTTAATTATCACTTTGCATGAATTAAGGTCAGCCTTAACTTCTATTACATTTTCCACAGCAAGCAAGTTTTTTTCCACGCTTCCTTCGCAATGGTGGCATGTCATTCCATCAACAATAACAGTATGTTCACCTTTTATTTTTTCCATAGATTTAGATATATTATGATTTATAAAATATTTTCGATATAAACCTGCCAATAATAAAATTGTTAAAACAATTGCAGAGATGATTTTGATCCATTCAAAAATTCCGCCACCATGAACATGATCTATGTTAATTTTGCCGAGAGTATGAATATAATTTGTTGGCAATATTGCATTTGTAATAAATCCAAAAAAGAAGGCGCCAATAATTATTGCAGAGAGATAAATCATCAAATTTTTTGTTCCTAAAGTTTTCCCTACCACAGTAATTGTTGCAACATTTGTTGCTGGGCCAGCCATTAGAAGAACGAGTGCAGCACCTGGCGATAAACCTTTAAGCATAAGCACAGCAGCAAGTGGAACTGAGCCCGTGGCGCAAATATAAAGTGGAACAGAAACAGCCAATGCAATTGTCATTTCAATCCATTGATTTCCAATATATTTTGATATGAATGATTCGGGAATCATTACATTGAGAAGGGCAGCTAAAAATAGTCCAATAACTAACCATTTTACAATATCATCGAGAAATGTTACAAATGAATAACGAAGCATTTCTCGAATTTTTTCAATAAAATTCTGGTTTTTATCTTGTTGGTTCAAATTTAATTTGGCTACTTTGATTTTTTCATCGTTATTTTTTTTATTAAAGAAATTTACCATAGCACCACCAAAAATCCCTGTGATAAATGCAATAAAAGGTCGCAGTAAAGCAAAAGGCAATCCTAACATACTCCATGTAATAAAAATCGAATCGACACCTGTTTGAGGCGTGGAAATAAGGAATGAAATTGTTGCTCCATCTGATGCCCCATTATTTCGCAGGGAAATGCCAGTAGGAATAACTCCACAAGAGCATAGTGGCAATGGAACTCCGAGCAATGCACCGTACAAAACTGACTTAAAATTATTTCCTCCTAACTTTTTATTCAAAAATGCTTGAGGTACGAATACTCTCAAAACTCCAGCTATTAAGAATCCTAAGAGCAGAAAAGGAGCCATTTCGGAAGTAAGAAAATATAATGAATAGAAAAACTCAGCCATAATATTGATAAAATTATAAAAACTTCAGATAGTGTTGCAAAGATACCAATTGTTAAGAGCTATGGATATTATTTAATAATATTTTAACTCCAATGATAAGTTTGCGGATTTTAGCAGCGAAGATAAATGACTCACCTAATTATTGATATTCTCGCTGGCCGCTAAAAGATATGCTTTAATAAACTCATCTAAGTTTCCGTCCATTACAGACTGAACATTTGAGGTTTCATAATTTGTTCGATGGTCTTTCACCATTTTGTAGGGGTGCATTACATAGGATCTAATTTGTGAACCCCATTCAATTTTCAATTTTGATTTTTCAATTTCTTGACGAGCTTCCTGTTTCTTTCTTAATTCAAGTTCATAGAGACGCGATTTCAACATTTTAATTGCTGTTACTCTATTTTTTAGCTGAGATCTATCTTCCTGACATTCGACTACAATTCCCGAAGGCTCGTGATGAAGTCGCACTGCTGATTCTGTTTTATTAACATGCTGACCACCAGGACCACTGGAACGGAAGGTGTCCCATCGAATATCGGCAGGATTTACATCAATTTCGATGCTATCATCAACAATTGGATATACGTAAACGGAAGCGAATGAAGTATGACGCCGGTTGGCAGAATCAAATGGGCTAAGGCGTACAAGCCGATGAACACCATTTTCGGATTTAAGAAATCCAAAAGCAAAATCACCTTCAAATTCTAAAGTAACCGACTTAATGCCTGCTCCTTCCCCATCTAATTTATCTACAACATTTATTTTAAAATTATTTAATTCGCCATATCTGATGTACATTCTCATTATCATTTCTGCCCAATCCTGACTTTCTGTACCTCCAGCTCCAGGATTTATTTGCATCAAAGCTCCGAGTCTATCTTCCTCATGACCAAGCATTCTAAGAAATTCCATGTCGTCAAGTTGCTTTAAGACCTTATAATATGACTCATCAACCTCTTCCTCAGTAGCTTCACCTTCATGAGCAAATTCATAGAGAACTTCTAAATCTTCGAGTTTAGATTTTATATTCTCGTATTTATCCACCCATAATTTTTCATTTTTTATATGTCTTAGAACTCCTTCGGCCATTTTTGTATCGTTCCAAAAATCCGGCTCCTGAGTTTTAATTTCCTCTTCTTCTATTTCAATTTTTTTCTTATCAACTTCAAAGATACCCCCTCAAAGCTTCAAGCCTTTCAACAACATCTTTCAATTTATCTTGTGTCATCATCTTTATTGTTTAAATATTTTAATATTTCACTTATTGTAAATCCTTTTGACTGAGCGTATCTAATAATTTTATTATTATTTTCAAAGTTTAATTCGCCTCCCAATTCCTTAGTTTTTTTCTCTATAACTTCCTTTAAAGCCATATTATATTCATCTAAATCCAGATTGCTAAGTGCTTCATTAATTATTTCGTTTTCAGCAAATTTAGATTTTAATCCCTTAAATATTTTGTTTCTGCCCCAATGTTTGAATCTTATTTTGCTTTTAATATAAATATTGACAAAACGCTTATCATCCAAAAATTTTTCGACTTTTAAAAACTCAATTATTTTATTAGCATTTTCGCCATAAATTTTAAAAGAATTCAATTTTTGCATGACTTCGCCACTACTTCTGTCTTGATAGGCGCAGTATTTTGCAAGTTTATTTAATGCCTCTTTTTCTGAAAATGAAAATTCAACTCCCATGGTACAAAACTACAAAAGAGTTTTCAGTTGCCAACAAAAAAAACGAAGTTGAATTTTTCAACTTCGTTTTTTAGATAATAAATTTTGTTGTGGTGATATATTAAAACTTTATTTCGTCTTGGTCGGCATTAAAAAAGTGAAATTCGAGAAAATGATATGATGGATCAGCTAAAATTTTGATACGTTTTTTGTATGATTTATACCATTTCCACACGTAACTGAACAATCCTTTTGTCAAATAAGCATGAACAAAAGGATGCACTTTTAATGTCAAGCTAAGCTCATTTTGCTCCAAAATCAAAAATCTAATATTATTTTCGATATCGTCAATTACCAAAATTGGAGGTTTAGATTCTCCAGAGCCACCGCACATTGGACATTGTTCTTGAACTTCTATTTCCATTTCTGGGCGAACTCTTTGCCTGGTAATTTGTATTAAGCCAAATTTGGAAGGTGGTAATATTGAATGTTTCGCTCTATCAGATTTCATAACATCCTTCATTTTTTCGTAAAGGAGTCTTCTATTTTCTTTATTTATCATATCGATAAAGTCGATAACAATAATTCCCCCCATATCCCTAAGTACTAGTTGTCGCGCAATTTCTTGAGCCGACACCATATTGGTTTCCATGGCTGAACTTTCTTGATTTGAATCCTTTCTAAGTCTTTGGCCGCTATTTACATCGATAACGTGCATGGCTTCAGTATGTTCAATTATCAGGTATGCACCAGATTCCATATTAACTTTTTTACCAAAAGAGCTTTTTATTTGCCTCGAAATTCCATAATTTTCAAGAATTGGAGTTTTTCCCTTATATAATTTTACAAGGTCGATTTTTGAACTATCAATGGATTTAACGTAGGCTCGCAAATCTTCAAACATTTCCTCGTCATTAACAACTAAGCTGTTAAATGATTCGTTAAGCAAATCTCTGAGAATGGTGGAAGTGCGGTCTAATTCTCGAAACACCACTGAAGGTGGATTAAGGTCTGGTAGCTTGTCGAAAATTCCATTCCATTTGCTCATCAAATCATTTAAGTCTTTAAGCAAATCGGCAACTTTTTTATTTTCGGCATTGGTACGAACTATTATTCCGAAATTCTCTGGGCGAATACTTTTTACAAGTCTTTTGAGTCTTGTACGTTCTTCTAAATCTTTGATTTTCTGGGATACAGTAATTCTGTTTGAAAAGGGAACTACCACAATATAGCGTCCAGCAAATGAAATTTCGGACGTAATTCTTGGACCCTTAGAACTTATAGGCTCTTTGGCAATTTGAACTAATACGGGCATATTAACAGATAAAACATCGGAAATTTTTCCAGCTTTATCAATGTCTTCCTCGCATCTGAACTTATCAAAAGGTATGCGCTTATTCTTGGAAAAAGAAGTAAGTTTAACATATTTATTCAAAGAACGAACTTGAGGACCTAAGTCTAAGTAATGTAAAAAAGCTTCTTTAGTATAGCCTACATCTACAAATGCTGCATTGAGACCTGGTATAATCTTTTTTACTTTACCTAAGTGTATATCACCTACACTGAATTTACTATCGTGTTTTTCTTTATGCAACTCTATCAACATTTTGTCTTCTAAAAGAGCAATAGTGACATTTTGGGAGTTAACATCAATGATAAAATCCTTATTCACGATTATAAATTTAAATAAATTAAAAACCGGATTTTCCGGTATATTTCAAGGAAGGAATTTCAATAAAATAAATTGTATAACCCCGAATGGAATTATACAATCTATTAATTTTTACAACATAAAAGGCTACTATTTCTTCTTATGTCTGTTTTTACGCAGTCTTTTTCTACGTTTATGAGTAGCCATTTTATGCCTTTTTTTCTTTTTACCACTTGGCATAATAATAAATTTTACTGATTACTTGATTTTGCTTTTAACTTCTGTCATAAAAGTTTTAGCGGGTTTAAATGCTGGAATTTTGTGAGCGGGAATAACAATTGTTGTATTCTTAGAAATATTTCTACCTGTTTTTTCAGCTCTCTCTTTGATGATAAAGCTACCAAAACCACGTAAATAAACGTTCTCGCCATTGGCCATAGAACTCTTTATGGTTTCCATCATTGTTTCAACAACTGATTGAACAGCTATTTTTTCTACTCCAGTCTTGTTAGCAACTTCTGCTACGATTTCTGCCTTTGTCATATCTTACTGATTTTAAAATTAATATTTACAAAATTAGGTTTGCAAAGATAGAATTATTTTGATGTTCCAAAAATATTTTTTAATTTTTTTTTGTTTAATCATCTCATAACTAATAAATTTGAAAAATTACCTAATTTTAATGCATTGAATTTGGAACGAATGCATCTATAAAGGCGCTTCTTTTTCTGCTGTTTCTTAGTATTTTTGAATAATTTGAAGCGATGTAAGCGGTTTTGTTATTCCTTAAGAAATGTCACGAATATGTTTAAGCTTTTCAAAATCTAAAATTTCTATATCCTTACCATATACTTTAATTATATTATCTTTCCTAAGATCTGAAATTGTCCTAATAACGTTTTCAATACTCATGCCTACCAATTGTGCCATTTCTTTTCTTGATATTGGCATTTCAAAACTCAGATTTTGAGAGAGTTCTGAAAATTTAATAATGACATTTGCAACTCTACTGTATAATCTTTTTTGGCTTATATCAAGATAATCAAATAAAATTCTGTCTGTTGCTTTGTTAACCACCGTGATAATTCTTAAGGCAAAAGGGCCATTCTCTAAAATCAGTTTTTTTACATCATTCAGGTTCATCACGCAGACGACACTATCTTTTATTGCAGAAACAGAATATGAATATTTTTCATCGGCAAATACGCTTAGCAGACTAACAAAATCGAGTGGTTTTCCGATACTAATAATCTGATTTCCTGCTGGCGTATCTCTGTAAAGTTTTACTAATCCTTCTTTTAAATATATGAATTCTTGAATAGAATCATTTTGCTTAATGATATTTTCTTTTGCTTTGTATGCCCTTTGAATTTTTGCATTACAATAATTTTCTAATTCATTAGGATTAATGGTATTAAAAAATATTGTCTTTAAGCTACAAAAATCACAATCGCATTTCATGGCACAAATTTAATTAAATTTTCTTATGATAATTGTCAATCAATGACAATTATCATAAGAAATTGTTATTTAGATAACAATCCAAAACTACTTTTGCGCGATAACATAATAACAACATAATATATGAAAGAACTTTTGATATTAGGTGCAGGTACAGCGGGCACTATGATGGCAAACAAATTAAAGAATGCTCTTGACCAAGAGGAGTGGAGAATTACGATTGTTGATCAATTTAAAACTCACTATTATCAACCTGGATTTTTATTTATTCCCTTCGGAATTTACAATAAACAAGATGTAATTAAGCCAAAATCTAATTTTTTCCCAGCAGGCATTCGAGTTATTTTTTCAGCAATTGATAGAATTGAAGCTGATAAAAATAAGGTATATTTAGATGGAGGTAAAACTTTAAACTATGATTATCTGATAGTAGCTACTGGAACTCAAACTAGACCAGAAATTACCAATGGACTAATAGGAAAACTATGGTATAAAAATATTTTCGATTTCTATACTATAGAAGGAGCTTTAGCACTTCAACAATATTTCAAAGATTGGGAAGGAGGAAAATTAGTATTGTGTATATCAGAGGTGCCATATAAATGCCCTGTTGCTCCATTAGAATTTGTGTTCTTAGCTGAAGCTTTTTTCAGCAAAAAAGGTATGCGAGATAAAGTTGATATCACTTTCGTAACGCCAATGGCAGGCGCATTTACCAAGCCTGTAGCTACAAAAATGTTGAGTGAATTAATGAAAGAAAAAAATATTAAAGTTGTGCCAGATTTCTATTTAGAAAGAATTGACAATGACAACAAAAAAATTATCAGCTATGATGAAAGGGAAATTGAATTTGATTTACTTACAATTGTACCGGTAAATATGGGGTCAGAAATGATTGCAAGGAGTGGACTTGGTGATGACATGAATTATGTTCCAACAAACAAATTTACCTTACAATCGGAAAAATACGAAAACATATTTGTGATTGGTGATGCTGCTAACCTTCCTACATCAAAAGCTGGTTCTGTTGCTCATTTTGCAAGTGAAATATTATTTGAAAACCTTATTTCAGCTATGGAAAGCCGACCATTGATGGCTAAGTTCGATGGACACGCTAATTGTTATATAGAAACTGGTTACGGAAAAGGTGCTCTCATAGATTTCAATTATACAACGGAGCCTTTGCCTGGAACTTTCCCTTTACCTGGAATTGGTCCTTTTGGTTTATTAAAAAACACGAAAATTAACCATTATGGTAAAGTAATTTTTAGATGGATTTATTGGCATATTTTGCTGAAAGGCAAAGAGTTGCCAATAGAAGCTGACATGACTATGGCTGGCAAGAAAAATATCACCTTATAATAGATATTATAGCTATGAATGAAGTTGATATACAAAAACAAATAAACGAGCTCAACAGCAAAATGGATTTGCTATTGGAATATGTGAAGGAACAAAAACTTAAGTCCGAGAAAATAGAAGATTTGATTTCAGATTTCTCTATCATTGGAAAAGATGTTTATGATTCTACTGTAGAAGAGCTTGAAAATCGTCAGGTGGACTTAAACCCTGCTGAACTTACTGACCTGGGAATAAAATTTTTAAGAAATATTAAAAATTTTAATAGCCTGATGGACACTCTTGAATCGGTAATGGATTTGACAAAAGATGTTGGACCTATTGCAAATGAGGTGATAATTGACATTAGCAAAAAATTGGGCGAATTTGACAAAAAAGGTTACTTCGAATTCCTTAGAGAATTCGCCAATGTTATCGACAATGTAATTACTGGTTTTGAACCAAAAGACGTAAAATTATTAGCTGATAATGTTGTTACGATTTTAAATACAGTAAAACAAATTACCCAACCCGACATGATGAATTCAGTGAATAATGCGGTGAAAATATACTCATCTTTGCAAGTGGATAATATTCCTGAATATTCATTATGGAAAGCTTTTAGAGAGATGAACAGCCCTGAAGTGAAAAAGGGCTTAGGATTCTTAATTACATTTATGAAAAATATTTCTAGAAACTCAATAAATAAATAACAAATTTTAAAACAAATTATTATGGAAGATTTAACAATAAACGGACAAGTAGTAAAACTTAATGACGACGGCTATTTGGTAGATGCCAGTCAATGGACGAAAGATGTTGCAAAATTATTAGCAGAGCGCGACGACATTGAACTCACCGAAGAGCATTTCAAAGTTTTGGAATACTTGCGCGATAAATATAATAGTGGAGAAGCTCTATCAATACGCAAAGTAGGAAACTCAGGAGTTGTAGATATTAAAGGATTATACAGACTGTTCCCAGGAGGTCCACTCAAACTTTCTTCGAAGTATGCTGGTATTTGCAAGCCTACAAGTTGTGTGTAATAGATAATTTTTATAAAAAGCTTAATAAATATAATATGAAAGATACAGAAAAAAAACCTTTACAGAAAGTATGTCTTATCTGCGCAAAAGGAACAATTGAAGACGTGTATGCTACTTTAGTTATGGCAAATGGAGCTGTGATGGAAGGTATAGAAACAAAAGTTTTCTTTACCTTTTTTGGCCTCGATGGAATCACCAAAAAGTTCATGAATCATCTGCATACAGGTGTTGTTGGCAATCCCGCCATGCGTATGCCGGGAGGTTTGCCTTTTCCAACATTGTTGGGAACAATCCCTGGTGTAGAATCTGGTGTTTCGGCAATGATGCGCTCTCAGATGGGAAAGCTTGACATACCAAGTGTTTCAGAATTTTTAGAAATGATTACGGCTGGCGGTGGAGAAATTTTTGCCTGTAAATTGGCCGTGGACATGTTCAAATTGAAAAAGGAAGATTTGAGCGATGAAGTTAAAGACATTATTACAATTGGCCAATTTTATGAATTAGCCGATGGCGACAGGACACAAATAATTTTCACTTAGAAATTAAGCGAAGTCTTTTGATAAAGCCGATTTATTTAACATAAGTCGGCTTTGTTTTATTCCAAAAAAATACAGCTTTTAATATTTTTTTAATAAATAATAGATATTTATGTATCTGAATTCGTATTATTTAACCAGCTTTGATAGATTAGTTATAAAAAGAAAATAAATAATTTGTAACCATAAAATCTACTTCACGTAATAAACACCATTGACAAACTATCTGAGGGAAGGGAAAACCACAGATAACCAAATTTGAAATATTTATTTATTATTTATTATTTATTATTTATTAACCTAAAAGTAGTTTAAAATGAAAAAGTTAGTCTTTTTATTTGCATTGGTTGCTATCATCGCAACTTCTCAAAAAAGTTACGCACAATTATCCGATCAGGAATACAATTATGTAACTATGGATCTCCGTGGGATTTTAAATCTTACAATGACAACCAACCCACAAGTTGATTTTGTATTTAAAACTATTCAAGAGTACCGTCAAGGTATAACACGTTTTAATGCAACCAAACTTGAAGTTGACGCAACACTTGCATGGGACCTTTTTGTATATGCCAACAGCGACTCATGGTCTCAAGTTGAAGCATATTCAACAAATGGGAATTCTTATTTACCAGCTGAAGTTCTTGAAATTGAATCATCAGTTACTTCTACAGCTCCTGTAAACATTAACAGTTTCACCTCTTTATTGGGTTTAACAAACTCAACAGTAGCAGCTGGTGTTCCTACCGCAGCTACACAATTTTTAGCAGGTCAATTTGGTACAATTTCAGGTGGTGGATCTGCATTTGCTCCTGGAACAGCTGCTGATAACCCAACAACTCATAAATTTAGAATTGATATGAGATTGAAGCCAAGCATTCCTGCTACATTTCCTAATTCAACAGTTTTGTTGACTGCAAATGGTAACAATGAGGCTTATGCTCAAGCTGGTTACTACTATTTAGAAGTTGTTTATTCTTTGGTAGAAGATTTATAAAAAATTTAAATGAGAGGATGATATTTTTATCATTCTCTCATTTTTTTTGTTCGAAGGTTTTTTTTATATAAAGTTCAATAAATTAAATGAAATATTTCTTCTTAACTATATTAATAAGTCTTAACATATTTCTATTTTCAATGATAGGAACTTCAAAAGTTTCTGCTCAAACTGTAGAATTTGGAATAACTTCTTTATCATCGACTATTTCATTTGATTTTAACACAATAGAGAATTATCGCACAGGTATTATAAAATATAATGCTTTTGAATTGTTGGTAGATGTAACAGGAAGCCAATGGGATTTATACGTTGGTGCAACAACTACTTCCACTGGATATTTAGATGTAACATCTACATATTCAACCTCTGGAGTTTTGCCACCAGTAAGCATTCTTCAAATGCAAGTGCGCAACGCCAATAATACATCATTAGTTTCAGGCTTTTCCCCCATTACCGACATAGCAACTCCCACATATTTAATAGGTAGTGCTGCAGCTCCCGATTTAAGTGTAAGCTGTCCCAATAACGGCACAAATACTGCTGGCAATTACCTTAGCAGCCCAGGCTGTTATAAATTCAATGTAGATTTAAAAATTAATCCAGGTTTTACATATAAATCGGGATTATACAGTTTACGGATTGATTATATTCTCATTCAAGATTTATAAAAGAATTAAAAGAAAGCATGATAGCAAATTCAAAAAAATATTGGCTTACACTTGCTATAATAATTACTTGCTTTCTTCAGGGTTTTTCGCAAGATGGCAAAACTTTAAATGTGAATGCCTACGGTATTAATATGAATTTTGCAATTGATAGGTCTAAAATAAAAAGCAATGAATTAGCTACCAATGTATTGCGTATTATAAATAATACCAACAAAGATATGGAGCTGATGTTGCAAATAACTCCTCCAGCAGCATGGAAAATTTTTGGAGAAGAAGGCCAAAAGATAACCATTAAAGCCAAAGATTCAGCATTTTATCCTGTTAGAGTTAGACCTTATTCTGATGTTAAAGGGAATACAAATTATGTTGTCAATGCTTTTCTTTCTTCCGAAAGTTTTACAATTACAAATGCTATTTGGTACATTGAGGTGAACAAATTATCGCAATGGAATGTTTACACCCCCGAAAATAAAATATATTTCAGTAGAAATAATGATACTGCATATTTTGAAATAAGATTGAGCAACAATGGCAATTCTGATGAAGCATTGCAAGTAAGCTTATTTCCCGAAAAAGAAATTGAGCTTGTAAATTTACAAACTCAATCGAGTAATTTGAATGAATTTTCAGTATTTCTAAAAGTAGGGAAAGATACTACAATTAGGCTTGCATTAAGAAATAAGACCGAAGAATTTTTGCCAGAAAGTAACGCTAATATTTCTAATGAAAATGAAAATTCGAAAGTATATCGTCTTAAAATTAAAGTTACTAATGAGCGTGTTGCAGACCGTGGAACAACGAAATTATGGACAGGAAATATTGATTTTTTAAAACTTCCTAATTCCACTAAAATCATGGACGCCTCTGTGGAGTCTGTCCCAATGACAGTTGAACTAAATACTTACGATATGCTTTCGCAAACCACTTATTCATCTTTGAATATTTTTGGGAGCAAAACATTCACAAATAATAGCATTCTTACATACTATTATCAGGCAGATTTTGTAAAAAATGAAATTGATTTAAAATCATATTTAGGAAATTATGTTTTCTTAAATTACACACATAAAAGATTTGCTTTTGAATTAGGAGATATCGGGTCTAATAGACCAGGAAGCACTCTTAATGGCAAAGGTATTAAAGCATCAGTAAATGTTGGCTCTAATATTATAGGAGGATTGTTCATAAGAAAACCTAAACTTTTTGATAATTACTATGCAGAAGGTTTTGGCGGATATCACACATTTAAAGGAAAAAAATTATATATCGATAACTATTATCAACATATAAATAATGACTGGAATAAAGTAGTAGGCGATTTTGGCACGAGTGATTGGAATTATCAAGTCGCAAGAAATCAGATGATTAGATTTGGTGGCGGTTATAGTTTGGAAAACTTAAATTGGGTAACAGGTGCCGAGAAAAAGTTAACTGGCTATGGCTGGAAAATAGGATATTCAGGCAATTTCAAGAAGCTGAGTTTTACAGCCAATTCATATTACGGATCTAAGGATTATAGTCCCCTTCGTGGAACTTTTTCAATATCATCAAGTGCACGATATAGAATTAACCAACAATATACTCTTTCGGCATCGGGCTATCGCTTCAATTTCAATCCTAATATTTATACTTTTGGAAGACTTACAAACGATAGTTTATACAATATTCAAGACAATTACAGTCTGAAATTAAGCTATCAAAAAGAGCAAAATGTGTTTATTTTTCAGCCTACATATTATACTGTTAATTCAAATCCGATTGAATCGAGTACTGCTGGGATGGCTTTCGAATACAGACGATTATCAAAAACGTCTTTCAAATTTTACACCACTGCTTTTGCAGGATATACAAAATTTCAAAGAGTAGCTGGGTCGAAGGATATATTTGTAACTTATGTTCAATCATCATTGAGGTATAAAAGATTTCAATTTAACACAAGATACTATTATGGCCCATATTATACCATAGAGCAAGTTGACTATATTAGAACAAAAATAAATCCACAAAAGATTTATACAACCTTATTTTACGATTATTGGTTTTTGGATAATAAAATGAAAATAAATTTTAACATTAATCATTTTTATACCACAATACACGATAGAAATCAGTTTATTACAAGGCCAGAGCTTTTTTATTATGCTCCAAACGGTTTCAGATTTAGCTTATATGCTCGTTATATGTTTTATGGTGAAGGCGCTTATACAAGAAATCAATATCATGCCGAATCTAATACTTATACCGAAGAAATTGTACCAGAATCAACTTCCAATAGGTTTGAATTTGGCGCAGGAATAAAATTTAATGTCAATATGCCAACTGGATTAAAGCGTTTTTATAAAGTAAATGTAATAGCTTTCAGAGATTTAAATGGTAATGGAGTTCAAGATCCAAATGAAAAGGGCATCACTGAAATGTTAATAATGCTTTGTAAAAATGACACAATAACAAACACTCCAGAAAGTTCAGAAGATTTTAATGCTCCAGTGAAAGTTTATGAATTGGTTACCAATTCCAAAGGCATGGTTGAATATGATAATTTGCCAATGGGAGATTACGTAATTACAGCCAAACCACTTACTACGATGGGCGGCTGGTTTGATGGAAAGACATTTTATAGAACTATTGATAAAAATAAAACCATTTATATTCCTCTTAGCAAAGGTGCTCGTATAAGTGGTGGTATTCTTATGGAAAGGGCAAAATATACCGACAATAAATCTGTATTTCTTGGAAATATTAGAGTAACGGCAATGAATGTGGATAATGGTAAAACCTTTAGCACACTTACCGACAAGGATGGACTTTTTGTGCTTTTTGCTCCAAATGGAAATTATCAAATAATTATAAATGATGCCGCCATTGGCAGTAGATTTGAATTTTTACAAAATAATATTCCTCTGAATGTAACCAAAGATTTTGAAAATTATAACGTAAGTTTTTACCTTGTAGAAAAAGAAAGAACAATGAGAATTAGCAATACAAATAAACCTGTAATGCCAATTCAGAGGTCAACTCAAAATAAACAAATAACTACTGAAGATACGAGTGCAAATATAGCCGATAGAGAAATTATTGATACAGCATATATACCTATTTCAAATATCAAAAATGACTCAAGTAAATGGGTAGTAAAGATTTTTGAAGGCGAAGGTTCGAGGGAGACTGCCGCTACTTTTAAAGCAATAAATGACATTGCAACTATAAATTGTGTTATTGGAGTTCAAGGGGGATATATTTATTTTACTGAAACATTAGATAAAAAATCCACTGCCAACAAACTAATGAAAAGGATAATAAAATCTGGTTTTAAAGATGCCAAAGTAGTTCCCTTAGATTTTATTAATCAATAAAATTAAAGATTAGCTAAGTTCCAAATCTATTTTAATTGATTCATCCATTTGTCTCTCAATTCCAAAAAATCAGCTTTATTTTCATTATAAATAGGAATTGCAGGTGGCGATTTTATCCTTAAAGGATCTATAGGTTTTCCATTATTATAAATTCTAAAATCGAGATGAGGTCCGGTAGCCAAACCCGACATGCCTACATATCCGATTATTTGACCTTGTTTTACAAAGGTTCCTGCTCTAATTCCATTTCCAAAATGTGACAAATGAGCATAACCAGTTGTATAATTAGAGTTATGTTTTATAACAATTCTACGCCCATAACCTCCACTCCATCCAGCAGTTAAAATCTTCCCATTTCCAATTGACATAATAGGAGTTCCTGAAGGAGCCGCATAATCTACTCCATAATGAGGTCTCCTAATTTTCAATATTGGATGCATACGGCTATTAGAAAAAGTTGAGCTAATTCGCGCAAATTTTAATGGTGCTTTCAGAAAAGCCCTTTTCAGACTCTGACCTTTTTCATCAAAATAGGATTCAGCACCATCTTGCTTATAAATGAATGAGTAATAATTGATGCCAGCATTAGTGAATTTAGCCGAGAGAATCTTTTCTATTCCGATATAAGTAGAATCAATATAATTTACCACATACACTACTTTATATTTATCACCCTTTTGAATTCCATAAAAGTCAATAGTCCATGCATAAATTTCTGATAAGCTCAAGGCTAAATTTGGATCCAATCCGTCTTTTTGCATCGAACTCCATAATGATGAATTAATTTCACCTTGACCCAAAATAGTATCTCTGGTAATTTTTCTATGACCCAGAGAGGCAGAAATGCTATCGCCAAATTCATATTTTACATAGTCGATTTTATTAATTTCATAAACCATATATTTCAATTCTGGAACACTATCCTTATTGAAAAACAAAAAATAATTGTTGCCAGATCTCATATTTCTTAAATCAAAAACTTTATTTGTATTTATCATTAAATTATTAATTCTGGAATAGGAAACCCCAGCAGGCAAAAGTATATCAGACATGGTTTCTCCTTCTTTAATTTTATTTCCATCCACCATAAAATTTGCAAAACGAAGACTATAAATAAAGCGCTTGTCTATTTTTTCCTTGATAACTTCTTGGTCTTTATCAGCAGATTCTTCCTCATTTCTTGAATTAATATAATAAAATATGGTACCTAGAAAAACTGCAATGCCCATAATTATAAAAAGAATATTCTTTATTTTCATAATGTTAGATTTAGAAAGTCAAAAATAAATGCTTAAACAAAATAAAATTATAAGAGCAATTAAAAGTAATTAACAATAATTTTTGAAAAATAACCAATAAATTCACAGCTATTAATTTATTAATATTTAAAAACAAATAATTTGATTTTAATCTAAAGTGAAATTTATATTAGAAAAAAACAAATAAAAGAATTAGCATAATAAAAAATTATCTTATCTTTACGCAATCTAAATAAAGATAATAAATTTATCTTTTGATTTTTTTAACAATTTAATATACAGATTATTACATGAAATATAGTACCGATAAAGTTTTAGAAATTTTAAATCTTGTAAAGCATCCTGAGTCAGGAAAAGGCCTTGTTGAAATTGGCATGGTAGAAAATTTAACAATTGAAGGACTTAAAATAAAATTTGACTTAGTAGCTAAAAGTGGCAAAGACCCATTTGCAAAATCATTAATTAAGGCAGCCGAAAAAACATTAAAGTTTTATCTTGAAGAAGCAGTAGAAGTTGAAATAACGCAAACAAAAAAAATATTTGAAGCAGCAAATTTTAAAGCGCCTTCGAAGCCATTAAGCGGAGTCAAAAATATTATTGCCGTTTCGAGTGGCAAAGGTGGTGTTGGAAAATCCACGGTGGCAGCAAATCTGGCAGTAGCATTAGCTCGAACAGGCGCAAAAGTTGGTCTTTTGGATGCCGATATTTGGGGGCCTTCCATTCCCATGATGTTTGGCGTTGAAGATCTGAAGCCTGCTGCAACTCAAGTTGATGGCAAAACATTAATTCTTCCAATAGAAAAATTTGGCATCAAAATACTCTCTGTAGGTTTTTTTGTTGACCCAAATAAAGCCCTTATTTGGCGAGGTTCTATGGCCTCAAATGCGCTAAGTCAACTGATAAATGAAGGAGATTGGGGAAAATTGGATTATGTTGTTTTGGATATGCCTCCTGGTACTGGCGACATTCATTTGACTTTAGTTCAAACCTTAGCCGTAACTGGTGTTATAGTGGTAAGTACGCCGCAAAAAGTTGCTTTAGCTGACGCTAAAAAGGGTGTGGCTATGTATCAACAAAAAGATATTAATGTCCCTGTTTTGGGTTTGGTAGAAAACATGGCTTATTTCACTCCTGCCGAACTCCCTAACAATAAATATTATCTCTTTGGCAAAGATGGCTGTAAAAATCTTGCTAAAGAATTGGATGTTCCACTTCTTGGAGAAATACCTATTGTGCAAAGTATTATGGAATCTGGCGACAAAGGACGTCCGATTGCCTTAGACGAAATTAACCCAATGGGAATAGCTTTCGGCCTATTGGCTAAAAATGTAATTGATAGAATTGAATGGAGAAATACACAAATGAATCCAACTAAAAAAGTACAAATGAAATCTGGTGCTGGTTGTGCAACAGATTAATTTCTTTTTTATAGAATATATAAAAATGTTCAATGCCAAATATCAGTCAATTAAAAGCAAAATTTATTGTTTTTTATCATTCTGGAATACATAGAACATAAAATTTATTAATTTAATAATCAGTAGTTTAAAAACCTAAACATGGAAAATAACGATAAATTAATTCAGAAAATCAATAATGTTATTGATCAAATAAGACCATATTTGGAAGCTGACGGCGGCGATATTACCTTTGTAAATTTGACAGAGGATAATGTGGTGAATGTAGAATTGCATGGAGCATGCGCCTCTTGTTCCATGAGTATTATGACTTTAAAGCAAGGTGTGGAACAAGCAATGATAAAAGCACTTCCCGAAATAAAATCTGTGGAAGCTATAAATATGCCCGTTTAGAATTTTTATATACATAAAATTTTGAGAAAATCAATTCTAATTGTTGAATGGATAAGATATGCGTTGAAATCAAAAAACGCTTTTAAAATTCATTCACCTTTTGTTTATGATTTTTATAATAATTGCTTTAAATCAAAAACAACAGCCTCATCGCAGGAAATAATAAAGTCTATAAGAAAAGAGCTTCTTAACAATCATATTAAGATATTTCATAATGATTTAGGTGCTGGTTCAAAAACTCTTTCAAAAAATAATCTATCAATAAGTGCCTTGGCAAAAAGCTCATTAAAAAATATAAATGAGGCGAGTTTTATTTCAAGGATTATTCAATTTACAAACGCAAAAACTGTGGTAGAACTGGGAACTTCATTTGGCACAACAGCTTTACTTATAAATCTTGAAAATCCTGAAACAGAATTATTTACTATCGAAGGTTCGCAGGAGATAGCAAATGTAGCAAAAAAAATATTTGACTCAAAGGCCAATAAGAATCTTCATCTATTAAAAGGTAATTTCGATGAAATATTTCCAGAGTTGATGAATAAAATTAAAAATGCTGATGCATTTATTTTTGATGGAAACCACAGATATGAAGCTACTTTACGGTATTTTGAAATCGCTTTAAAATATTCAAAAAACAACTCGGTTTTTATTTTTGACGATATAAGATGGTCGGAAGAAATGTTAAATGCTTGGAAAGAAATTAAAGCCAATAAAAATGTAACAATCACTTTAGATTTCTTTACCATGGGAGTAATCTTTATAAGTTCGGGGTTTAGCAAGCAGAATTTTTCTTTAAGAAAATGATTTATTATAATTTATTCATAATATAATCAAAGAATCCGTACTCATTTAAAGTTCTAAAGATTAGAGCTATTCCAAAAATTACCAAGGCAATTCCGACTATTTTATTTAGTAATAATTCCTTACGAGGATTAAGAAAATTTTTAATCTTATTGCCAATATAACTTTTAAGCAAATCGGCAGAGATGGTTATGGTAAATGTGCCGCTAAAAAATATCACTGTTGAGCGGAGCAATTCACCTTCAGGCGCTAATTTACCGACAAAACCTAAAGCCCCAAACCAGAAAACAAACAGAAATGGATTTATAATATTTAGGAAAAAACCTTTTAAAGGATATGCCAACAAAGAAGTTTGTTTTAGTGGAGTTTTATAATTAATATTTCTTCTTTTAAGGATATCTGGTTTTTTTGCCCAGCTTACCGAACCAAAAATTATTAAAATTATGCCTCCAATAAGTCCGATAAAGACTTTGCTTTTTGGATCATCAAACAGCCTTGCACCAATTAGATAGCTTATAATTACGAGCGAAATATCACTTAGAAGAACGCCAAAAGAAAAAAAAGCGCCATATTTAAAACCTCTATTTATTCCTGTCTGAATGGTAGCAAAAAATGCTGGACCAATAGACAGAGAGACAATAAATCCTAATAAAATTCCATCGATAAACAGCTGTACCATAGGCTATATTTCTTCTTCATCCTCTGTATAAACAGTTTTTTTGCCAGTATAAAACTTCTTCTGAAAAATAATTAGAATCGCCACACCTATACTTATAGAAGCGTCGGCGATATTAAAAACTGGCTGAAAAAACAGATAATAATCGCCTCCTACAAAGGGCATCCAGTTTGGCCAAATTCCCTCAAACATAGGAAAATAAAACATATCTACAACTTTTCCATAAAGGAAACCTGCGTAACCACCACCATCGGGAAACATTGTCGCCAGAGTGATTGGTCCGCTTTCGCTGAAAATAAGTCCATAAAAAGCGCTGTCGAGCACATTGCCAATAGCGCCAGCGAAAATTAGTGAAATGCTTATTATCAGAAGCGAATGATATTTTTTGATGATGATGGTGTAAAGATAATAACCAATACCTCCAATAGCTAAAATTCTAAAAATGCTCAGAGCTAATTTACCCCAGCTGCCGCCAATGGTCATGCCATAAGCCATGCCCACATTCTCGACAAAATGAAGGTAAAACCAAGAGCCCAGCACTGGTATTGAATCACCAATTTCCATGTGGGATTTAACCCAAATTTTAATAAATTGATCTAAAAATAGAACTATTAAAACCGTAATTACTGCTTTCTTCAAAATTCAAATAATTTATGGTTTTTGCATTCTTTTTTTTGCGTCAATGCTAAGAGTAGCATGAGGAACACTTCTTAATCTTTCCTTGGAAATCAACTTGCCTGTTTCTCTGCAAATTCCATAAGTCCCATTATCTATTCTCTCCAATGCAGCCTCAAGACTTTTTATAAACTTGCCCTGACGAACAGCAAATTGGCTATTCTCTTCTTTGCTCATCACGTTATATCCTTCTTCCAATACCTTGAAAGTTGGCGAGGTATCGTTGATGTCATTTTCGCCAGAATTCTTGGCAGCATCGTCAAGCATTTTCATATCATCTTTGGCTTCTTCAATTTTCTTAAGTATTATTTGTCTAAATTCCTCCAATTCCTCAGCAGAATATTTTGTTTTTTCTTCAGTATTTTCCATAATTCAAAAAATTTATTAGTTAATAACTCTCTTTAAACCAATGCGTAAAAATAAATCTTGGCTTATTTCAATCGCTTCACCTTTAGTCTCACAATTCTTGATATCGGTGGCTAAGGTTTCCGAACAAATATACTCAAAATATTTACTTATCACAGTAGTTATTTTATCATTCTTTTCAACACAAATAGAAATCTTGTCGGTAACATCAAAATTTAAGTCCTTACGTAGATTTTGAATTCTATTTATAAAATCTCTTGCCAAACCCTCATCGATAAGTTCGTCGGTAAGTGTAAGATCCAATGCAATAGTAAGATTATTAAATGTAGCAACCGCCCAGCCTGGAATATCTTGCGCCAAAATTTCTAAATCTCCAGGTTCAAATTCAATAATATTACCCTGAATTGTTGCTATCAGAGAAGCGTTTTTTTCAAAAGCATTAATGTCTTCGTTAGTCATTTTTGCCACGAAATCAGCAATTTGTTTCATCAAACTTCCATAACGAGGACCAAGATTTTTGAAATTTGGCTTAGCAATTTTCACCACAATGTTCTTGTCATCATGTATATATTCTATCTCTTTCACATTTACTTCTGCCAAAATCAAGTCTTTCACCAGATTAATTTGATTTTGAATATGCTTGTCAGAAACAGGAATCATTATCTTGTTCAGAGGCTGACGAACTCTAATTTTGGCTTTTTTGCGTAGCGACAAAACCATAGAACAATACTGTTGAGAGAGTTGCATTCTCTCTTCTAGATCTTTTTGAATATAATTTGGATTGGCCACTGGGAAATCACATAAATGAATAGATTCGCTTTGCTCTTTTTTGGTGATAGAATTCAAATCGTTGAAAAGCTTATCGGTAAAAAATGGTGCAATAGGAGAGGCGAGTTTTGCTACCACAGTGAGACATTGATAAAGAGTTTGATAAGCAGATATTTTATCCAAAGAATAATCACCTTTCCAAAATCTTCGGCGCGACAATCGAACATACCAGTTGCTAAGGTATTCATCTACAAAAGATTGAATAAATCTACCAGCTTTTGTAGGCTCAAAATAATCCAGAGAATTCTCAACATTTTGAATCAAAGAATTAAGTTCGGAAAGTATCCATCTATCTAATTCAGGTCTTTCTTCAAAAGGAATTTCTGGTTCTTTGTATTGAAAGCCATCGATATTTGCGTAGAGGGCAAAGAAGGAATAGGTGTTATATAAAGTTCCAAAGAATTTGCGTTGAACTTCGGCTATACCATCTTCATCAAATTTCAGATTGTCCCAAGGTTGAGCATTGGTAATCATATACCAGCGGGTGGCATCTGAACCAAATTTTTTGAGGGTGATAAAAGGGTCAACAGCGTTGCCAAGTCGCTTCGACATTTTATTGCCATTTTTATCGAGCACCAATCCATTAGATATCACGGCTTTGTAGGCTACGCTGTCGAAAGCCATGGTAGCAATAGCATGAAGTGTAAAGAACCAACCACGAGTTTGGTCAACACCTTCAGCAATAAAATCTGCTGGGAAAAGATTATTTAATTTTTCTTTATTTTCAAAAGGGTAATGTAATTGAGCATAAGGCATTGAGCCTGAATCGAACCACACATCAATTAAATCAGCTTCGCGAATCATCTTTTTCCCCGAAGCAGAAACCAAGAAAATATCATCTACATAAGGGCGGTGAAGGTCAAAGCTTTCATAATTTTCCTTCGACATATTCTTAGAATCGAAATTTTGCAAAGGATTTTTTGTCATGAAACCTTTTCCTATAGATTTAAGTATTTCCGACTGAAGTTCTTCGGCAGAGCCAACACAAATTTGTTCGCTACGATCTTCTGTAACCCATATTGGCAAAGGAATTCCCCAGAAACGTGAGCGAGAAAGATTCCAATCTACAAGGTTTTCGAGCCAATTTCCAAACCTTCCCTCACCTGTTGCTTTTGGTTTCCAATTTATAGTTTTATTTAATTCAATCATTCTCTCTTTGTAAGCAGTGGTTTTTATAAACCAAGAGTCGAGCGGATAATATAAAATTGGTTTGTCGGTGCGCCAGCAATGTGGATAATTGTGAATATGTTTTTCGATTTTAAAGGCCTTATTTTCTTTTTTAAGCATCACCGATAAATCTACATCCAATGAAGAATCTGTCTCAGAAAGGCTTTCGTCGTAGGCATTCTTTACATATCTTCCAGCAAATTCGGAGTAGGAATGTACATTTACAAATTCTTTTACGAAGTCAGACGACAAATCTTCAAGTCTAAAAAATCTGCCTTGAAGATCGACCATTGGACGTCGTTCACCATCTCTATCTATAAGAATTAACGGGCAAATTCCAGAAGCTTTTGCTGCTCTGACGTCATCGGCACCAAAAGTTGGGGCAATATGCACTATTCCAGTGCCATCTTCTGTAGTAACAAAATCACCTTTAATTACTTCAAAGGCTTTTCCATCTGGTTTTACAAAATCTATAAGCTGCTCATAATCAATTCCTAAAAACTCATTTCCTATAAATTCATCCATTATAAAGAAAGGGATATTTTTATCTCCAGGTTTGAATCCATCAAAAGATAAATCCTTATTTTTTTCGGGGAAATAATTTGATAATAGCTCTTTAGCAAGAATAACAACTTCTTTAATTCCAGTATATGCATTGAATGTTGACACTTTTAGATAGTGAATTTTAGTGCCAACAGCTAAGGCAGTATTTGAAGGCAAAGTCCAAGGAGTGGTTGTCCAGGCCAAAAAGAAAATATCGGTATCGACATTTTCGAAAAGGAATGCCGACTTTGAATTTTTGATAATTTTGAATTGAGCTACAGCTGTTTGGTCTTTTACATCGCGATAGCAACCAGGTTGATTAAGTTCGTGAGTGCTAAGACCAGTTCCAGCTGCTGGTGAATATGGTTGAATAGTATATCCTTTATAGAGCAATTGTTTATTGTACAGTTGTTTAAGTAGATACCAAACGGATTCAATATATTTATTATCGAAGGTTATATAAGGGTTTTCGAGGTCAACCCAGTAGCCCATTTTCCGAGTAAGGTCGTCCCAAAGGTTCTTATATTTCATCACTTCAGTTCGGCAAGCAAGATTATATTCTTCCACAGAAATTTTCTTTCCAATATCTTCTTTTGTGATGCCCAAAGTTTTTTCAACACTTATTTCCACTGGAAGGCCATGAGTATCCCAGCCACCTTTTCTATCAACCTGAAAACCTTTCAAAGTTTTATATCTACAGAACATGTCCTTTATGGTACGAGCCATAACATGATGAATTCCAGGTACACCGTTGGCAGATGGTGGCCCTTCATAAAACACAAATGATGGTTTTCCATCTCTGTTTGAAATGGATTTATCAAAAATATTATTGTCCTCCCACGCCTTTTGGACCTCATCCGCAAGTTCTGGAAGATTAAGAGAATTGTAAGTATTATATTTCTGTTTCATTTAGAAGATAAAATAATATATAAGTGCATAAAGACATGAGCCATGGCTTTTTTCATGAATCGGCAAAAATATGAAAAATTAGTATAGAAAATTTAAGCTGAAATAATTTTGAATACCGAGCATTGAATTAATGGATTAATAAAAAATCATCTTTTTAGATTCATGAAAACTTTATTTTATAAATTTGGCATCTTAATCAGAAGAATTTAAGCACAAATAATAATATTTTTATGGAAAAAAGCGATCATATTTGGCAGTTTTCTCGTGTAGGAGGAGTCAACAGAGTGAATTTGGAATCGGGAGATGATTTAATTTATCTGGGAGATTTAGATCAAAAATTGTGGACCGCATTGAGTTGCCCAGTGCATGGACTTGAAATTGACTCAAAAACCTTGGAATATATCGACAGCGACAAAGATGACAGAATAAGAGCTCCAGAAATTCTTGAAGCAATACGCTGGATTACTTCAGTAATAAATAATGCCGATGATCTATTGAAGCAAAACGCAAGTTTGCCATTATCAGCAATTAACGAAGATAGTACAGAAGGCAAAAAGTTGATAGCTTCTGCAAAACAAATCCTTACTAATTTAGGGAAAAGCGAATCCATAGAAATATCTGTAGAGGAAACCTCCGATACAGAAAAAATATTTCGTAATACGCAGTTCAATGGTGACGGCATAGTTACAGAAGAATCGACCAATGATGCTGATTTGAAGCAACTTATAAACGAAATTATTTCTACTATTGGCTCGGCGATGGATCGCAGCGGTAAAGCAGGAATTTCGACAGAGATAGTTGAAGATTTTTTTAAAAATTGCGAAGATTATTCAGCTTGGCAGGCTACTGCAGAAACCAATCATAAGAAAATTTTACCTTTTGGTGATTCCACGGAAGATGCATTTAAAGCTTTTAATTTGGTAAAATCAAAAGTTGAGGACTATTTTGTAAGATGCCAATTGTCAGAATTTGATTCCAAATCGACGGATATTTTAAATCTTCTAACAGCTCAAGTAGAAGCAATAAGCCAGAAAGATCTCACGGCAAATATGGAGGAAATTGCAAGTTTTCCACTCTCGAAAATTGAGGCAAATAAACCTTTGTCGCTCGCAAAAGGAATAAATCCAGCATGGCAAAAAAGGATATCTAAATTCAAACGATTGGCAATTGCTACAGATGAAGCTTCAAAAGAAGCATTGACGGAAGAAGAATGGAATGTTCTTAAAGAGAAATTTGAAAATTATTCAAATTGGAAAGCCGAAAAGGGGGGTGAGTTAGTAGAAATTCTGGGTCTGGAAGAAGTAAGTAAAATCTTGCAAGAAAATAAAAAGGAAGATTTATTCGCATTAATATCAAGTGATAAAGCCCTTGAAAATGAAGCAAATAACATTTTTTTGGTAGATAAATTGGCAAGGTATTACCGCGATTTATTTACTCTATTAAACAATTTTGTTACGTTCTCAGATTTTTATTCGCCTCAATCGAAAGCTATTTTTCAAGTTGGCACACTTTATATAGACCAGCGAAGCTGCGACCTTTGCATCAAAGTAAGTGATATGGCTAAGCATAGCAGTATGGCAGGCAGCAGCGGAATTTGTTTGATATATTTAGATTGTTTTTCGAAGGTGAAAAAAGAGAAAATGATTATTGCAGTAGCTTTGACCGATGGTGATATTGATAATATTTCCTTAGGACGAAATGCTATTTTTTATGATAGGAAAGGTTTGGACTGGGATGCAACAATTATAAAAATTATTGAAAATCCAATAAGTATCAGAAAGGCATTTTGGATGCCATATAAAAGGGTTGCCAAATTTATTTCTACACAGATAGAAAAGTTTGCTTCCGCCAAAGATAAGGAGGTGAATACAATTGCTACTTCTGGAATCGAAAAAACCACTACAAAAGTAGATGCTGGAGTAACAAATTCTTTACAATCAACAGCAGCGCCAGTACCACCAGCTACACCATTACCACCTTTCGACATAGGTAAATTTGCTGGAATCTTTGCTGCTATTGGTTTGGCTTTTGGCGCTATTGGTTCTGTGCTTACAGCTTTTCTTGGAGGATTTTTTGGTTTAGTTTGGTGGAAAATGCCTTTGGCAATTATAGGTCTAATATTATCAATTTCGGGTCCTTCAATGATTTTGGCATGGCTCAAATTAAGAAAAAGAAATCTCGCACCAGTTTTAGATTCTAATGGTTGGGCTATAAATGCTAAAGCCACTATTAACATACAGTTTGGCAATACGCTGACTCATATTGCTAATCTGCCAAAAAATTCAAAACAGAATTTAGTGGATCCGTTTTCCAAAAAGAAAAATCCATTTTGGAAAATAATGATTATATTAATAATATTGCTTGCTATATGCTTTTATTATCTGTGGCATTTTGGCTTTTTAAAATCTTATGGGATATTTTAAAAATATTTGCAATTAGGCAATTCAGTATTTAGTTTCTGGAATTTTGCCACATATTTTCCTGATTTTTTCATCGATTGAGGATATCGAATTGTACTTTATCGATATTTTAAGAAATCAAAACTTATAAAAATATTTGAAGCCAAAGGTTTTTAAAAATTTCCTTTTAAAGTATTATTTAACTGATGTTTATATATTGATTTATCCGAGATGAATCTTTGCCCAGTTTGGCTTTGGAATAAAGAATTACCCAGACTGCACTCATCTTTATGAGCCATACAAAAACAGAGAAAATAATAAATGGAATTTTTTTGCGAAGCTTTATTTATATTTTTGAGCAAAAGAGAATTAAAATTTATAAGTAAATCCTAAAGTCCAGTAAGTGCTTGGTTTATATGAGAATAATGTTTGATTTCTGGAGACCATTCCGTTATCAGTGCCATCAGCCAATATCTGATGATATGAGATTTTTTGTCTAAAAACCACAGTTTCAGCCAATAAATCCTGAATGCCGCCTTTAATTTCAATTTTTTTGCCGAAAGATTTTTTTATAGTCAAGTCAATAACATTTCGCGAGGTTTCATAAGTATCAGGATTTCCTGAATACGGATCGCCGACATAGATAATACGTTCACCAATAACATTATAATTTAAGCTTATCATAAGTCCCAAGCTATCATTATTATAATAAATTCCAGCGTTAACAATATATGGTGATTGACCTTGAAGAGGTCTGTTTGTCTGCAAATCTCCGTATTGAAATTTCACCATACTTTTGATATAAGTTGCATTAAAAATGAAGTTGAAATTGCGCAAAGTTGCGAGCAAAGTGTTGAAATTTTTTAGAAAGTCTAAAGATTTTTTCAATTCGATTTCAGCGCCATAATCGTAAGCATTATTGGCATTGGCGAAAGAATAATCTAATCCCGAACCTGCTGGTATCACCTTATTTTCGATAGGATTTATAAATTTTTTGTAAAACACACCTACCGAAAATATTTCAAACAATGTTGGATAAAATTCATATCGTAAATCGTAATTGTGGATATAGCAATTTTTTAAATCTGGATTTCCGCGTATACCAGCTTTTTTCTCAAAATCATAAAATAATAGAGGTGCAATTTCTCTAAATTCTGGTCTGTTTATAGTTTTGCCATAGGCAAGTCTGAATAAACTTCGCTCACCGGTATTATAGGAAAGGTTAAAAGAAGGATAGAAATTTATTGTGTCGATATTTATATTAACAGGAGCATCAGTTTTGTCGATTTGAAAGCTATTTAACTCTTGACGATTTTTTTCGATTCTTAATCCTGCATATAAGTTTAATGAAGATCCAATAGGAATTTTAAATGCCAAATAGGCGGAATTCAATTGGTTGCTTGCATTATAACTATCAGAGGCATTGGTTTTTTCATCAATTTTAATTCCAGTAGTTGAGTTAATATTATCATTTGCAAAAATACTTTCGATAGGCAAATAGGGCAAATTCCAATCAAATTGTGAAGTCTTAGCGATTCTGTAGCCCAATAGTCGAGTATTGAATTGACGATTTTTTTTCTCAATATAAACTCCAGCCTTGATTTCGTATTTAAAGTTTTTAAAATTAAGTTTCTGCGAATAATTTGTTGCAAAATTGAAGATATTTTCAAACATATCAGTGTATATTCTGCCGGTAAGTTCGGGGTTTGCAGCTGTAGAAAATTGCATAGCATATTGACCATAATGTGAGTCGCTGGGGTCTGCTTCACTTAATACTGAAGTCAATCTTTTTTGGTCTGGTTCTTTTTTGTTAGCATAAGAATATCCTAAAGTCCAATTAATTAAGGTTTTATCTCCCGAATATTTATGTTCACCTTCAAGTTGGCCAGAATAAATCGAGCGGCTCATAAATCTGTATTCATAAGCTTTTATCGTTATACCCCCATAATTGTCGCGGCCATCGCGCAGAGTAGTTCTGGTAAATCCAATCTGATTGAATAAATTTCGGAATTCCAATTTGAAATGTTTGTTGACATTAAAAGACCAGTTGTTTATGGCACCAATTTTTGCAGTGGAAGTAAATTGTTTATCGAAAAAATAATAAGAAGTGTCGCTCACGTCATGGACTGTGTCAAAAGTCAAGTAATCAGCTCTAAAAATGTTGTTTGTTTGTTTTGTAAACGAATAATTTAATGAAGTTACGTTGGTAAAAGAAAGTTTTTTTAGTTGTTTGCTGTGAGTGAATGCAGCTGAAAACCTTAAATCGGGAGATGCTTTTGATGCAGATGCTATCCAATTTTTATTCATTTCATGCCCCCATTGTGTTATTAGTTGTTTATCTGCCTCATTAGCTGAGTTTTCTTTCTGAATCATTTCTGAGTAATTGGGGAAATTTTTTGGCAAAGCTCTTGCTCCATCATCAAATCCGAGCCAATCAGTTTTGCTACCCTTGTACATATAAAAATCTTTAAAAGTGCTTCCCCGGCGGTAGGAGCTTGAGAATGAAATTTCTAAGGCGTTTTTCAATGGATTATTTTTTGTGAAAATCTGCACAGCTCCACCAGCAAAATCACTTGGTAATTCTGGAGCTGGAGTTTTATAAATCATTATTCTTTCAAGCATTGAGCTTGGAATATTATCGAAAGAGAATGCTTTTACATCAGATTCAGAACTGGGAGTGGCAACATTATTGAGCCATACAACATTGTAACGTTCCGAAAGACCTCTTACAACAATAAATCTATTATCGATAATATTTACACCAGGTACTCTTTTAATAACTTCCGAAGCATCTCTATCCTGAGTTCTGTTAATTTGTTGGCTCGATATACCACTTACAACAAGTTGGCTGGATTTTATCATCGACATCACAGAAATTTCTGAATCAACACGCCTTTTAGCGGTGATTGAAACTTCCTTTAAAACGGTGGTAATATCTTCTAATTTCAAATTAATATTAGTGATTTTATTTTTTTCAACATGTACATTTGGTATTATGATAGTTTTATACGAAATATATGAGATTGTCAAGGAATAAGTACCAGAATCTATCTTTTCTATCAGGAATTTTCCGTCCAGATCGGTTGAAGCGCCAGTGTGAGTTCCAGTAATTAAAACATTTGCCCCAATAATTGATTCAGCAGTTTTTGCATCTAAAACAAGGCCGCTTATTGCACCATATTGCGATTTAGCAAATATACTCGAAGATAATATTAATATCAGAAATACCAATTTATAAAAGACTTCCATATAATTTAATTTGCGGCAAAAGTATGCAGGGGTAATTAATTTAATGTTAGCTGTATATTAATTCAAGATAAAATCTGTATGCATTTTAATCTTTCAAAAAACGCTAAAAATCGAATCAATAAATTCTTCAAAAAAAAAGCGACTCTTTTGAAGCCGCTCTTAGTGAGAATGAGAAATACACTACTTAACAACTAACCTATTTATTTTTGATTCGTTACCAACAATTACATTTATCAAATAGATTCCTGATTTCAAATTGCTAATATCAAATTGGCTTTTATAATTTCCTTTTGCGGAGTTTTCTTCAGCGATAACAGCTATCAAATTACCCACGATATCGTATAATTTGATGCTAAGATGTGATGATGACGTATTTTTAATTTCGATATTTACCTTAGCTGATGCAGGATTTGGGTAGATATTAAAATTTTCAATATTACTTTTAGTTGTATTTATTCCATCAACCCACCAAATTGAACCTTTTAGCAAAGGGGAATTTACCAAAGGCATAAAATTAGGATTAGTAAGATTGAAAGGATCATTGAGCATCATGTCAGAATTATTTGGCAATGTATCATTTGAACGAATTGGGTTTAAATACCAAGTTCTTTCTTCATTTGCTGATGTCCATGTGCCAGAAGAAGGTAATTTAAAAAACGTAATCATGCCAGCCAATACGCTATTATTTATGTTAAGACTTCCCGAGATTGCATTATTTTGAGTCAAAGTGCCGTCCAAGTAAAGACCAGTTGGCCAGCCAGCAAATACAGAATTATAAATATTTAAAGCGCTATTTCGGCGAATATGCATTGCGCGTTTAAAATTTGAATTTATAGTTGTGTTAGGAGTGGCTAATGGTCCAAATAAACTTGCATTGCAAAATGTAGCTTTTGTTTGGGGATTATTTGTGCTGCCAGAGGCGTCATTATCCGATTCAAAACCATTTGAGCCGGAAATGTCGGCAATATTTGGGTCGCGCAATCCAACGAAAAATTGAATCTTACCAGAGAATCCATTGTCGGTATCAAATTCATCATCAAAACCACGAAAGGAGATAAGATGTTTTGCGTTAACAGAACCTCCAAACCATTCGTAAGAATCGTCGCCACAGTATGAAACTTGAATATAATCAATCTGAGTTCCGTTGCCAACACCGCCAAAAGTCAATCCATTGATTTCCTGATTTGGCTGAAGTGGTATTCCAGCAAATTCTATTCTCAAATATTTTAAACTTCCCGAGTTATCGCTATTATCAGGATTTGCGCCTCCGCCATAATATGCCAAAGGACCTCCTTCAATTAATGAAGTGTCGCCTGGAATATTTATCTGTGCTTTTCCGCAAAGAATTATGCCTCCCCAATCACCATAATCTCTTGAAGCAGGGGCAAAATTAGATGTAAAAATAATTGGATTATTTTGAGTTCCTTCGGCTATTAATTTGCCTCCTTTTTGAACTATCAAAGTCCCTTTAGTTGTTTTGTCGCCACGAATAATTGTACCAGGCATAATTGTTAGAGTTACTCCTGATTTCACATAAACGAAACCGCTAAGTAAGTAAACGTTTGTTGACGTCCAAGTTGTGTTGGTTGCGATATCACCAGAAATTGTTGCAGTGGTGACAGGATAATTAGAGTTTTGTGGATTCCAATTTGCCCAGCCCGATGTCCAATCTACATTGCCAAAAGCGCCTCTATAGGTTACATGTTCAAAAAATGGATCTGAGATTTGACCAATTGCTGGAAAGTTTCCCAATCCAATGAAAAGCATAAATAAGAGTAATGAATTTTTCATAATATTTAATTGTTTAATTTATTCGGCAAAAGTATTTCTACTTATTTTTTTTAGTGTTATGACAACAATAATTGATTTTTAAATTGCCATTAAAGTTATGTTAACTACTCTTTATATAAAATTCATATTCAATTATTTTAGAAGTTTTTTTGTGTAGGAAGATTATCTGGATTAATTATCGCGTATGACTGAATTTAGTTTTTATTGAAAATAATTAGGCTAAGATTAGATTTATTAATCAACTACAAGATAGTTGAAAAAGCGCCATATTATCAATTGAGATTATTCGGAAAATTTTCTTTCCATAGTGAGTTTGCCATCTGAATCCCACATATACCAAGTCTTATCTTTTTCACCATTGCTAAAATGCATTTCGTATCTTTTGGTTCCATTGTCATCCCAAATATACCAATAGCCATTTTTTTTATCTAATGTGTATCTTGCCTCAGCAGTTTTAATTCCTTGATTGTTCCATATAATCCAAACTCCATCTTTTAAACCTTCTTTGTAAGATTGCTGTTCTTTAATTTTTCCATCTTCAAAGTAAAACACAGCAATGCTGTCGAGAATCCCATTTTTAATTCTAAGAATTGATTTAATAGTAGAAGTACTATCAAAATACTCTTTATAAACTCCAGAATATAATGCGCCTTTTTTATAGTAAAGCCCATTTTGCAGTTCAACTTGCTGAGCTTCAATATTTACATTGCAGAAAATAAATAAAAATACTATGACAATCTTTCCCATAATTATTGGATAAATAAATTGCAAATTTATAAATATGCAATTACTTTTTGTTTTTTTTTGATTTGCTCAAAAATATTAATTGCTTTTAGGCATTAATTTCACTTCAATATTTTTATTAGAAATGTTGGTCAAAGGGAAATTTTCAATAAGACTATTTTTATAAGATATGTAAGTAACAATTATAGAATAACTTCCAGATTTTAGATTTTTGAATTCAAATTTTCCATCCAAATCTGTATAGGAAACTAAGTCAAGCCCCTCAATTTTTACTTCAGCACCGGCCAATGATTCACCAGAATTCAGGTCAACAACTTTGCCACTAACAGATAAACTTGAGGTTTCAGTATTTTCGGCAACTGTAGGATTGTTTTTAGAAATATTGCCAGCGTAAACACTTGATAATGAAAGAAAAAATACTAAGACAACAGTTAAGCTTTTCATAATAAATATGGTTTAATAATTATGCAGCAAAAGTATAGCAGCTTAGAAATCTTTCATTAAATTAAACTTATTTGTATGTTAAATCAATGTTAATTATATCCTTTATCAGCTTATGGATTATATGAGATATTTGTTTGTGATTGGTATCAAGAGAGCAAATTCTTTGTGTTAATTTTGAAGCTTCTCCCTGACTTAGTAATTTTTGAGAACTATTATATAGCTTTTGTATTCAGAAATAATTAAAATTTTCAACCATGAGAAGTCTTGAATCAAACAAGTTCACGAATTGACCCCAAAATTTTGGAATCAATTCGTTTTCTTGTAACTTTTACTGCATAGTTTCCATTGGCATAAGCATTATAAACTGCAGTATTGGTATTTGGAATTCCAACGCCATCTTTAATCCATTTGTATGTATTTCCCAAACCTGTAGGAGCTCCCATGCTAACATATCCACCAGGACAGATTGTCCCAGAACCGTAAACGGTAACTATGGCTTGTGGTAATGGATGTACTACAACAGTTAAATACGATGTATCTACACATCCGAAACTGAAAATTGATGAATTAGTAGCTGTGAGCTTAATTTTATAAGTGCCTGCTGCTGCAAAAAGAAATGATGTGTCGCCTAAAGAGCTAAACTCATTAACGCCATTATTATCCATATCCCATTGATAATTAATATACTGGTCGGTACCAGAAGTATTATTTGTCAATTGAATTGTGTCTCCAAGACAGATAGATTGTAAACCAGAAAAACTTGCTGAAGGAGTGTTGCAACCTAAAACTCTGAAAGTATCGGTTAATGCAATACTCCATACATTTATGCTGTCCATCACTCTTATAGAAAGAAAATGAAAACCAGAATCTAAGCTGGTCATTGAGGCGTTTAATATTTGATTTATTGTGTCTGATTGGTTTATAGAAAATGGAGTTCCATTGCCCACACCAGGGTCCGTATCAAAAAAGTATTCTATTCTCTTTACTTTTGGAGTTGAGCTTACCAAGTTAAGGAGGGGTAATTTATAAAATATTTTAGTTTGAATTTGACTCCAAACGCCAACAGAATCTTTTACCCTGAAGGAAATTCTATTAAATCCTTGAGCCAAGGAATTTACAGGCACACCAAAAACCTGATTTAGCGTATCTCCCTAGTTTATTGAAATTTGAATAGCATTTCCCACGCCAGGATCATTGCCAAAGAAATATTCGGTAGATTTCAATTTTTGCCCTTGCATGGCAAGAAAGCCAAAACAAAGTGCAAATAATATGTATAATTTCTTCATGATTTCAGTATTTAAAGTTTAAAAAAATAAAAAACCTATTGGTTATTTAGTTGTTTTATAAGCTTTTACTGAAAAATTTAATGTGCCATTTGCAGGCACTGAAGAATTTTGAATTATTAAATCTCTAACTACTGGTATTACGGGAGTAACGCAATGTACATAACTTGCCTAAACGCTCTTGGGAAATGGATATTGGCCACCAAAAATCCCAATATCTGTTCCATCAGTACCAGCATTTTTACCAGGTGAACTTGCTTGTAGATTATAATTATCTAAGTCATTATAAGAATTTCCTGTATATTTATTAACAAATTTTGGATCTGCAGTCATATTGCCTCCTCCAGTATTTGTTCCTTGTACAAAAGTTGTGGATATCCCAAAACCAATATTGTTACTAAAATTAGAATATTCTATTCCAGAAATATTGGGATAATAGAAAATATTGTTTGTAATTGTGCTACTCGAAAAACCACTAAATGTACTTGCATTTACAAAAATATTATTTGAAATAATAGTTATAGTTTGTATTTGAATTGCAAATATATGTATATTTAATTATATATATCAAAAATATAATATAACATATAACATAAGAATCTTACAAAAAAAATGGCGGCGGGCTTTAGCCCGCCGCCATCACAATTCAAATGGTTTTAAATAATTTTTATAACCTAATTTTTAATAATTTTTATAACCTTGTTTTCGTTTCCAATATAGATTTTGAGGGTATAAAATCCTTTGGCAAAAGTACTTGCATCAATCACTATGTTATTAGCTTCATCAGCAAGGTTTTCAGTTTTGGAATATACTAATCTACCGTCAATTGAAAACAATTTTATTTCAGCCTTGCTTTTGCCATTGGAATTAATGCCAACAACAAAATTATTAGTGAATGGATTTGGGTTTACATTAATAGAAGTTTTATTTATGCATGTGCGAATAATCGTCTTTAAAATGTTAAAATTTCCATCCAAATCTACTTGAGTTAACCTATAGTAAACCACATCATTAGATAATGAATTATCAAATATTGAATAATAGCTTAAAGTATTTGAATTACCCGCAGCTTTTACAATTTCTAATTTCTGAAAGTTTATTAAGTCGAAGCTTTTTTCAATAATAAAATAATCAATATTGCTTTCGCTGGCAGTTTCCCATTCAATTTTACTTCTGCTATTTTCGCATGCGGAGGCAAATGAAATAAGTTGAATAGGAAGTGGATTTGTTTGATTATTTGATGTACCAATAGTAAATGCATAATTACTAAATGATGATGGTCCAGAGGAAGATGTTACAAAATCTACATCGTAAGCACTCATTCCCAAATCTTCCCATAATGCGCCAGTCCAATGTGCAACTCTTAGTAAAGTAGGGTCGGTAATTCCACTCTCCGACTGACCATCGAAATATAATTTAGCAGATGTAATAGTGCCAGAGCTTATAGGTTGCAAATCCCAATATTCTATCTGACTTACTTTAGTTAAGTTTCCCGAGAGAGTGGAATTGCTATTAGCGTTTGGAGAATTGAAGTATTGGGCAGTAAAACCAGTGCCAGTCGCACCAGCAATACCAATGCGTGCGTATTTTGTAATATTTCCAATAGGAAATGTAAAATCGCTTGTTCCTAATTTTGTCATTGGGCCATCTACAAAACTTGCTGAACTACCACCGCTTACAGTCCCAGCACTTGCTAAATTTAACTCATTACCTGTAGAAGTAATTATATTATTGTTGGTAAGAGTTAATACATTATCCACAGATATTGGAGTATTTAAAATTACTGTGCCACCTGTAAAAGTATTGTTCATTATGAAATTATGAAAGCTTGGAGAGTTTCCACTAATATACTGGTCGCCTTCTAATCCTGTCATTGAAACAGTACCATTGTTATGAGTTATCGCTGCAGTTCCATTAATTTCCAGATTACCTCTGATAGGTAAATTAGTTGCTGGCAACGTTTTGGTTCCTGAACCGCTTAAGATTAAATTGTAATATGCATCGTCGGGAGTAAATATTGTTTGTGAACTACCATTATATTCTACAGTTGAATTATAAACTCCAGCATACCATTTACCAGTACCGCTGCCAGTCTTAGAAATACTATTTGATACCTGAACTATACTTCCTAATTGATTTGTAACGTCAGCTCCATCAGCTATTTGCATATTATAGAAACGAGATGTGCCAGACAAGGAAGTATTAGGATATGTAAAAGTTACAGTACTTGTTCCAGGGTCATTGCCCAATGGATTTTGATCTTCCCATCCACCACTGAAACTATTCTGAATTACCAAAATGTTGTTTCCCATGGTAAATACTCCTCCATTTTCAATACTTAAAGTGTTAATTGTAGTGGTTCCAGACGGCAAAACAGGGTCGTATGCTGTTGTTCCAGCATCGGGAATTACTACATGGCTTGTATTTGTAGGCACAGAGTTGCCTCCTTGTGATAGATCCCAATTTGCTGCTGAATTCCAGTCAGAAGAAGTTGAGCCATTCCATGTTACATAATTAGAACTATAATCACGCAAAGTAAAAATTGTTCGCCATTCATGGGTTGTTGGTATTTGAATAAAGTAAGAAATAGGCACCCCAGAAAGCCCAATATAATTATTGGTATAATCATAGTTTGCTCTACCATGCTCATCTGAATATGTGGCTCCATGATTATTTATATCTATATCATAATCCATAGTTGTCAAATATGACTCAGTATTTGTATATGAGCTGAGAGTACTTGCTAATTCGGAATGTAAATAATGGAAATTTGCAGTTACATAGCTGCCACTTCCGCCAGTTGGCACTATCTCATAAGTTCTATTTATGGCGTCTCTTATAATGTCATCGCTTGGAGTTGATGTTCCAGGTGTATTTCCAATGGTAATAGAAACTTCCAAAGCTGTAGGCATAGTACCTGTGGAAAGGGAAAGTGTAGTGTATTTATTTCCAAAAGTATATGGAGTATTAGCAACAATGGTTGCTCTTTTTACTTTCCCTGTAACATCGCCAATTCCTATGGTGGTTGCAGTTGCTCCCATATTTAAAATATTGGAGTTAAGATAATTTGTGATTAATGTACCAGGGTAATCAGTATAACTTATAGTCATTTCCAAGGAGCCTTTTGTGGCAGATGGGTTTTCGGAAGCAAGATTTAAAATGCCATTTATTGTTAAATCGTTAGAAGATGTTACCCCTCCAGCGCCAGAAATGGTTAAATTATTAAATGTGGTTGTGCCGCTAATTGTTTGTGCTGGAGCACCATCAAAAGTAAAAGTTCCTGTACCTGCATTAAAGGTTCCACCATTGTTAAAATTTCCTCCAACTTTAGTTTCAAATGAAGAAGCGTTATAGGTAGTTCCACTTGAAAGTGTAAGATTTCCTAACACGGTAATGTTGTCATAAGCATTCACAGTGGCAGTGCCGTTAATTTCCATATTTCCATAAATTGCCAAAGGGAATGAAGGTAATGTTTTGGCTCCACTTCCACTTAAGATAAGGTTATAATATCCTGTAGTTGCAGCATTTGGTAAAACAACTGTTTGAGCTGTGCCATTATATTCCACTGTGTTTTGGCTTCCAGCAGCGTTTAAAATACCTGTTGTAGAAAGCGAAAGTACACCAGCAATTCTCATTGTGTTATTAGTTGTAAGATTCAATGTTGCACCATCAGCAATGGTTACATTATAAAAACTTGTTGGGTCGGACATGGTGGCGGCAGCATTTGTAAATATTATTGTGCTTGTACCACAATTAAAACCATTAGTGCCTTCAAGATTATCCCATGCACTTGTTGCCCCTTGAATGGAAAGTGAAGTTCCAGTTCCACCGTTTAAAATACCGCCAGACTGAATTTTCAAAGTATTAATTGTAGTGGTAGCTGGCAAAATTGGGTCGTTAGCGGTAGTAGAAGCATCAGGAATTATAACATTATCTGTAGCAGTTGGTACAGAATTTCCACTCCAATTTGTGGCTACTGTCCAATCTGTTGAAGTTGCCCCAACCCAAGTTTTACCACTTAATGTTGATTTTCCTAAAGACCAATATCTACTGGTAAAATCGCTAATAGTTGGCGCAAGGTATGTAAGGATTTCATTACTCAAACTTACCCATTTATAAGTAGTGTTATAATTTGAATTTCCATGATCTTCTCCAACAGAGCCATCACGATCAAAAACATTTAAATCTCCTTCATTAGAAGTTCCATAGAGTTCATCAGTCAAATAATGTAAGTTTATTGTTACTAAAGTTCCACTTGTTCCTCCAGTTTGAACAAAACTATATTGCCTTTTAATTCCATTGGTCATCCATGAAAGCGCAGAAGAAGTTAATTCAATTTTGGCACTTAGCGAAGAAGGTAAACTTCCTCCCGCAGACATATTTAATGTAGTATATTGGTTGCCAAAACTGTATGGAGTGTTTGCTATGAAAGAGTTGCGTGTTACAATTCCAGTAACATCGCCAGTGCCCGAAGTAGTTGCATTGGAGCCCATTATCAGTTCATAAGGATCGGCCATTTTTAGACATCCTTGAGTGGTGGAAGCATTGGCGCTTTGCAAATTAAGTACGCCATTAACAGTTTGACTTGCATTGGCTGTTACGCCATTGCTATTATTAATTGTTAGATTATTGAAAGTATTTGCTCCTGTGATGGCTTGTGCAGAAGTGCCATTAAAAGTTATGGTTCCATTGCTTGTGGTAAAAGTTCCATTATTGGATAAATCGCCTCCGATATTTAAACTGGCTGCCGTTCCGATATCTAAAATGCCAGAAGTTATTGTAAGATTTTTAGTATTTAATGTCGTTGTACTTCCACCGCAGCTTAATGTTTTTGATGATTTTGCCACAGAGAGATTATTAAATGTTTGGCTCGAAGCTGTGCCTTTAATAGATTGTGCAATGCTGGTATTATTAAAGTTTACAGAAGAAGTTCCAGAAGTAAAAGTTGCACCATCATTGGTCCAATCACCTAAAACATTTATTGCTGAAGCATTTGCTGTCAAAGTTCCTGATGATAACAAAACATTTCCTGAAATGTTTACAGTAGTTACAGCAGAGGCGGTTCCTCCATTTAAAGTAAAATCGTTTATAACATCGAGGGTTGTAGGGAAAGTGGTTGTTCCAGAGCTATTTATAATTAAATTATAATATCCTGATGACGAAGGCCCTACCGGATTTTCAATGCTTTGCGAAGCCCCATTATATTCCACTGTGTTAATGTTAGATTGCAGGTCAACTTTGCATCCAGAAGAACTCGTAGCTGCACCAGAAATCTTTATATGACTATTAGTGGCAAATTTCACGTAAGTATTTGCACTCATTGAAATATTATAGAAATCAGTTGTTCCGGCAATGGAAACAATATTAGTTACCACTCCATTGGTAAAATTTACAGTGCCTGTTCCAGGGCTAAATGTCCCATAGTTACTCCAAGCAGCTCCACTTCCATTTACAGTTATATTATATGTGCCAGAAGTAAGAGAGGCTCCAGATTCCATCTCAAAAGTTTTAACTTCAACATTTGCTGCTAAAACTGGATAAGAAGCTTTACCAGATGGAATTAAAACTTCTTCGGAACTCAGAGGAGCGTGTCCAGAAGACCAATTTCCGACAGCAGTCCAATCAGTAGAACTTCCAGCCCAAGTGTTTTTCGCAGCAGCATAATTTGCTAATGTCCATTTTAAATCATCCAGCGCAGTTGTTGGAGCCAAATAAGTTATTGCTGTTCCATATAATTCTACCCAATTATTTGTAACATCATTATTAGATTTTCCATGTTCTTCCACTCCATTATTGTCATCCCAATGAACAATCTTGGTTTCATCATTTGAATTAAGCTCGCTATCGAGATATCTGAAACTTGCAGCAATTTGATCTGCTGTGCCGACGATATCACTTTTTGCAAAAGTATATTCTCTTTTAACGGCAGCACTTTTCCATGAAGGTGCATTTCCGATGCTTATTTTACAACTAATCCATGTCGGTTTGTTAGAAGATGCAATACCTAAGAAGGTTATAGTTGTATATTGGCTTCCAAAACTATATTGAACATTATTATCAAAAGTATGGTTGCGTTTAACAATTCCAGTAACATCGCCAGAGCCAGAAGTGGTGGCAGAGACTCCCATATTCAAAGTGAAAGTGCTCATACTTAGGCAGCCTTGTGTGGCTGAAGCATTGGCACTACTTAGGTTTAATATTCCATCGACTGTAATATCAGCATCAGCTGTTTTTGAATTAGTTCCACTACCACTTATTGTGAGATTACTATAAGAAATTCCTTTTATGGTTTGTGTGGTGGTGGCAGCATATTCCACAGTTGTGCCAGCGGTAATGTTGATGGTAGAAAAAGTTGGGAAAGTGGTAGCTGAGGCAGCAAGCCCCAATTTATATGTACCAGAAGTAAGGTTTAATGTGCCTGTTGCAGTTAACTGATAACCGCCATCGTTGAAAATACTATTACTAATTGTACCACCAATAGTTAATGGGTTTGCTCCTATGCTTTTTGCAGAGCCTAAAGTAACTCCATTTGCATTTTCTATTTTTATACCGCCAGAACCAGACCAAGTTGCTGGAAATTCTACACCAGTAGTTTGAGCAGCGCTACCTTGATATTGCAAACAAGCTGCTGCACCATAAGTTGGAACCGCAGAAACTGTGGCTGTTCCCTCTCTTGATAAAGTGCCATTTACTGTAACTGAGGAAATGATTTTTGTGCCAGAACCTGAAAGTGTAAGATTGTAATAAGTTGTACCTTTGGCTGTTTGAACACCGCCATAATAATTTACTGTATTTCCTGAAGTGCTTGCAGCAAGATTAGTAACAGAAATAGTTCCGCCAATGTTTAAAACTCCTGTAGCTCCATTTGTTAATGTTCCTGAACCATAAAGTGTATTTGCTACCGTAAATGTTCCACTATTGTTGATTGTGCCAGTAATTGAAACTTTAGGAATTGATGTAGAATAAGTTCCAGATATAGTTTTTGATGAACCACTAAAAGTATGTACGCCTGTTAAAACCGTAAATGTTGATGCATTATTAGTAAAGTTACCGGCAATAGTGTAATTATTGACAACACTATTGGCTCCAGCATTTGTTTCATCCCAAATTGCTCCGCTATTGAGGGTTACACTTCCACTAAATTTGATTGCACGAATGGTTGTACTCGTTGATCCGAAATTTATTCTTCCTGAAATGGAAGTTGCTCCACTTACAGTAAAAGCTCTTTTAATAGTAAGAATGGCGCCAGAATTAATGGTTAAGGTTGCGCAATACGAACTTTTTGAGGTAAACACAGAGTTTAATCCAGTGGTGGCAATAACTACATAGTCGCTTGAAGATGGCACAACACCTCCAACCCAAGTGCTTCCATTCTTCCAATTTCCACCTGTTGCATTGCTGGTTATGGTCGTTGCTTCATACTCTTCATCTGCTAATAACTCAAATTTAATTGAGAACATTAATAAAATAATGATTAATATTTTAATGATAAAACTTGCGCTGGAAATTTGATTTTTCTTTATATTTAACTGGTTCTTCTCTTTACCAAAAGTAGAATGTTTTTTTGTGTAATTTTTTTTCATAGTGCGAATATTAACTGTTCTAAGATATAAGTACTGATAAGTCGCAAATATAATGATAGTCAATATCTAATGTCAATATCTAATGCAATTATTTTAAAATAAATTGTAAGATACAGATTTATATAATATTATATGTAGAAAGATAGGATAGAAAATATTCCAAAAATCACGCTTGCTATTCCATTCATGGTAAAAAAGGCAAGATTAACTTTAGATAAATCATCAATCTTTACAAGGTGGTGTTGATTAATTAAAAGAGTAATAAAGACAGCTGTGCCAACAAAATACCAAGCAGATACTGCCATCATAAAACCAGTTATTAATATCAATAAAGCAGAAATAAAATGGAGAATTCTTGATAATAGCAATGCTTTTTGGCGTCCAAGTTTTTGTGGAATAGAATTCAATTTATTTGCTGTATCGAATTCATCATCTTGAAGGGCATAAATAATATCGAAACCAGCAGTCCATAATAGCACAGCTAAAGAAATTATTATTGGGAGTATGCTATTAAACGAAGCTGTAACAGCTACATAAGCTCCTATTGGACTTAGTGAAAGTCCCAAACCCAGAACTAAATGACATAATGCGGTAAATTTTTTAGTGATACTGTAGCCAAGAATTACTGCAAGGGCTATTGGCGAGAGCCATAGACAAAGTGTGTTGATAAAATAAGTTGTTGCAATGAATAGTAAGGAATTAATAATCACAAATATAAGTGCTGATTTTTGATTAATTATTCCTGCTGGTATTTCTCGGTTTTTTGTCCTTGGATTATTTTTATCAATATTTCTGTCGATATATCTATTGAAACCCATGGCAGAATTTCTTGCAAAAATCATTGCCAAAATAATATAGATAAGTTTAGTGAAGTCGAAAGTTAAATTATTAATATTCAATGCCATAAAAAACCCAAGTAGGGCAAAAGGCATGGCAAAAATGCTATGAGCAAATTTTATAAAAGACAGATAATTTTTTATTTTAGACATAAATGCATCAGGCTTTAATCTGGGAATTAATTATTTGCACCATAATGTCTCCATTTGTTCATTAGTTCACTCATATCACTTGGCAATTCAGAGTCAAAAAATATTGCCTTGTTAGTCTTTGGGTGAATAAAGCCTAATGACTTGGCGTGTAGCCCTTGGCGAGGTAATATCTTAAAACAATTTTGCACAAATTGCTTATATTTAGTGAAGGTAGTTCCTTTTAAAATTTGATCGCCGCCATAGTTAGCATCATTAAAAAGTGGATGACCAATATATTTCATGTGAGCACGAATCTGATGTGTTCTTCCTGTTTCAAGTTGACATTCTATGGCAGTAATATATCCAAATCTTTCAATAACTTTCCAATGTGTGATGGCATGTTTTCCAAAATCGCCCTCAGGGAAAACACTCATTACCTTTCTATTTTTGAGGCTTCTACCAATATTTCCCTCAATAGTGCCTTCATCTTCAGTAAAATCGCCCC
The DNA here is from genome assembly GCA_001872625.1 of Bacteroidetes bacterium CG2_30_33_31. GTDB lineage: Bacteria > Bacteroidota > Bacteroidia > Bacteroidales > UBA1556 > UBA6267. The sequence goes on along the minus strand of MNXP01000008.1, from coordinate 45,758 downwards.
ATACAATGGCAATATATTTTCGCTGTATGCTATGGTCAAAAAATTGCTTGGCTAATTTTGCTTGCGCCATTTCACTTTTTCCAATCAGCAGAACTCCAGAAGTATCTTTATCTATTCGATGGGCTAAAAGTGGTGCAATATCAGGGTTTTTAGCCATTTCATATTGTAAATGAAATTTAAGTCCGTTGAGTAAGGTGCCAGTAAAATTTCCATGGGCAGGATGCACAACCATTCCAGCGGCTTTATTTATCATTATAATATCGGCATCTTCATAAATTATGTTGAGCGGAATATCCTCGGCAACTACATCAGTAATTCGCGGAGGTGTTGTCATTACTATCGAAATAACGTCATTAGGTTTCACTCTGTAATTTTGTTTTACCACCACGCCATTTACGAGAATATTTCCCGCTTTTGCAGCATTCTGTAATCTATTTCTTGAAACATTTTCTATGCGGCTCATCAAGAATTTATCGACCCTTATTTGCGCTTGTCCTTTGTCGGCAACAATTCTAAAGTGCTCGTAGAGTTCTTTATCATCAAGTATTATAGAGTCTAAATCTTCTTCTTTCATACTATTGAATTATAAGTTTTTTGGATTTATTAATTCTAAGATCATCAGAAGATATTTTTACTAAATAGATCCCTTTTTTCAAATTATCAGTTCTAATTATGGGGCTATACTGTTCAGAATAAATAAGTTGTCCGTTGATATTATAAATCTGAGTGTTTAATTTCAATTTTTCACTTTGACTGAGATTTTGAATTTCGATATTCAGAATACTCGTTGAGCAAGGATTGGGATAGATAATTAGGTCGGCAAGGTTTTGCTTTGAAGATACAATACCAGTATAAGCAACTTTTTCTGAGCCCAATATTGGTCTAATCATCAGTGTACCAGCAAAAGAACTATTTAGCCAAGTGCCAGTGGAATTATAGAAAATTTTATTGTGGTTGTCTTTATTCATATCAAATCCAAGATTCATATTATCATAAGTATTTTGGCGCCAGCCGACATAAAAAGTGCCTGTAAGATATATTCCTTTGTCAAGTTTATAAGTATAATATTTAAATAAATCACTCTGATATTCAGGTCTTTTACCTGCTTTTTCGTAAATAACATTTCCTGGTTGTCCGTTGTTGTCGTCCCACACAGTGAGGTAAAAATATTGCTGACTTGAATTGCCCAAAGTCTGATTGAAATACATTTCTATCGCCTGTAAAGAATCGCCTTTGTTCAAAGTAAATTTGTATGCCAAACGCGCCGAAGCATTTGAAAGGCCATACCCTGCCTCAGGGATTCCATCATCATAGGCATAATAATTATAAAACCTTTGGTAAAATCTCATGGTATCATTAGTTCTTATGCTTTCGGCAGGTGGCGTATTTGTTAATACTCTATACATTACTTCAAAATCGGCATATTTTGGACTGCTACTTTGAAATGTATAACCTCCATAACTTGGTAAATAATTTACTTGCATTCCAGAAGTCATGTTGAAAGAACTCGGGTAAGGCGTTGCTTTGTAAAAACTTTTATCATATAAATCCTCTATGCTGAAAAACTGATTCACGTTTTTTACAGTGGGGCTTAAATCCATATTTCTAAATTTTACTGAAATTGTATTATCAATTTCGGCAGCCGCAGCAACTTTATATTGCTCCCAAGGCATTGAAACATAATTTTTTAGAAGAGTATTTTTGCTTTCCATAAAAGCAAGGTCGCTTATAGAATTATCGCCATAATTTCTATCTTTATTCAAATATACATAATCCAAATTCCAATGGTCGTATAAACCCGAACGCCAAGAAGGAATGGTATTATTTGGAATACTGACTTTATTTAAGAATCTAAACCTGAAATATTTGGAGAAATATGCTGGATTCACAATCGGAATTGACACCATTTTAAAATCTACTCCGTACATATTTCTAAAACTATCGAGAGACATTCCTTCATGCTGCCAGATGTTTGTCCACAAATTTGCCAGTGGATTGAAAAATTGCAAAATCAAAGAATCTTCTTTTTCTGGCGGATTTCCTATGCCTTGTGGCTGAAAATAGAAACTTAGATAAATAGAGTCTGCTGGAGAGAGAAGTTGATTTAATGAGCCGATGGTAGAATCAAGTCTAACGTAATTGGAGGTGAGGCTATCAGCAATAAAGGGGAATGAAGAAGCATAAGAATAAATGCCTCCAGTGTCGTTTACTGCATCAAAAGTAGCAACTCCTATAGTTACGGGATTCACACCAAAACTCTTGTTAATAAACACATATTTATTGCTCCAAAGTCTATCATCTGGTGATAATCTGTTATAACTAAAATCGTCAATAAAGGGTAATTTCAAAAATATCGCCGATGAACCTTTGGTGGTAGATTTTTCTTGTAAATTATTATATTTCAATAAAGTAGGATATGAAGAAAGCGGACTTATAAATTCCTGAGCAGATGCATAGAATCCTCCTAAAAGGATGGTGAAAATGAATATTAAAAATCTTTTTAAAGTGGTCATTGTAAATTAATTCGTAAATAATTTCTTAGAGTGTGTCAAGAGCAATTTTCTCTAAATATTCATCGAAGTTGAAATTTTTATCGGATTTATACCAAAGTTCAACTTTGCTTCCATAAATTGCTGAGCTGTTTTTACTATAAATTGGCGACTGTCTATAAATTCTAACAGATGTGGTATCATCACCCTCATCGAAATGTTCTAAACCCACTACCAGAGCCGATTGTTGAAGTAGTACAAAAGCTTCTGAATGTGTGAGCCCTATGAGTACAGGCACTGGCACAAGTCCTTTTTGCTCGCCCAATCCAAGAACCAAATCTATCACAGTCCCAATTCTTACAAGCTGGCCAGCAGGTACAATTTCTCCTCTATATTTCTGTTGAAGCACGGCATTAGTGGCTATATCGGGTATATAAGAGATATTTCCCACTTTCAAACCATAAGTTTCAAGAACTGAGCTTGCAGAACGTAAGCTAAGGTCTTTCAGTTCAGGCATTATCACTTGCTTTGGATTTCTTCCTACAATAGTAAGATATATTACTCGGCCTTCTTTTACAAGTGCCGAGGGTTTTGGGTCTTGCGATAAAATAGTGCCTTTCTCTTTGCTGAGGTCATAAACTGAATCAGCAATGGTAAATGTAAAATTTTGATATTCAGTATTGCCTTCTATCTCATTTAAAAATTGACCAGTTAAATCTGGTACCGAAATCGCTTGCCCATGCCTTGTAAACTTTTCTAAGGATTTAAGAGTTCCCCAAATAATTATCAATATCAGCAGCATAACAAGGCTTAAGTTGATAATAAATTTCTTCTCTTTTAAAATAGATAACATAAACTCAATTTGTTAGAAATTGTTTAACAATTAGAAACTTCAAAAATACAAGAATATTGCTTATGGAATTTTAGATTTTTAGACTAAAAAAATAATTGCCGTTTCTCGCTTTATATCTGCTGCTTTATAAATATAGTTTTGTATGCTACTGAAAAATTTTATTTACTAAAAAAACATTATTTACTTCAATTGGCGAAGCATATTTGCCAGCTTACTGTGATTCTCTGCCAAATACTTTGATTGCAATGCATGAATATTTATGCTTTCTTTATTGAATATGCAAATCCCTATAGCCAAAGGCAAAAATCTTATTTTTTTATCAATTTATCTTCAAAGAAAAATAAACTTTTATCTCATCAGAATATCGAAAAATTACTATTAATTTCTTCGTTGAATTCGGTAGATTTGTAGTTTAATGTAAATTTTTCTCGAAAGGATGACATAGATTTTAGAGTTTTTCAATTGCACAATTTAGTACTTTAGCCAAATAATATTTAAGTCTGAAATCAATGTCGGTAATTGCAATAGAAGGGATGGAATTTTTTTCATACCATGGTCATTTTGAAGAGGAAAAAGTAATAGGAACACGTTTTGTAATTGATTTATACATCGAAACTTCAACAGAAAAAGCCGAGGAAAGCGATAATCTTAAAGATACTATAAACTATCAAGAAGTTTATCTTCTCGTTAAAGAAGAGATGAAAACTCCTTCGCATCTATTGGAACATATTGCTCGCAGAATTTTAACAGCTATACGAAAAAGATTTGCTAAAATAGAATCTATAGACATCAAACTTCATAAGATGAACCCACCGCTTGGTGGTCAAATTGAAAGTGTAAGCATCACTTTATCAGAATAATAAAGCTTAAAATATTACAAGCCTTAAAGTGTTTTGGGCGAAATATTTAAAAGCAATAGTTATTTTCTTCGATAATTTTATCTGCCAAAAATCTGTGGGATTCACGAATATTTACTGGTTTAAAATCAGTAAGCATGTCGATTGTTGCCAAAATAGATTTCAGTTCGTCGTCTTTCAGAAAAGAATTTGCTGCGTCATAAGCATGCTTTCTCATCTTGAAAGTTACATCATACATATAAAGTTCGGCAATAATTTTAGCATATTTTGCTGCATTAGCTCCATTAATTTGCTCAATTTTTTCGCTGCGAAGCATGGCTGACTCAGCTGTGTAAACACAAATCAAAATGTCTGACAATGCTGACATAATCTCTTGTTCTGCAATAAATCCGTTAGGAATTTTTTCCAGAAATGAGCCAATAATAAGAAGAGCAAGTTTTTTGAAATTTGATAAATAATATTTGAGCTCTTCAAAAAAATCATCGCCTGAATATTTATTTAAATCCTTGTTTTCGATTTCTGCAGATATTTTCTCATACTGTTCTTTAAAATTGATTCCAACTTTTGGTCCTTTTTTGATGAGAGTTTCTGAAATAAGTAGCCTGTTAATTTCATTCGTTCCTTCAAAAATTCTGTTAATACGAGAGTCGCGATAAGACCTGTCAACGGGCATTTCGGCCGAAAATCCCATTCCACCAAAAATCTGAACTCCTTCATCTACCACGTAATCAAGGGTTTCAGAACCAAAAACTTTCATGGCAGCATCTTCAACAGCGTACTGAGCAATAGCCTCCATAATGGCATCTTCCTTTCTCATGCCCGAATTCATAAGCTCATCTTTCAATCTGTCAATATTTTCGGCAATTCGATAAACTGCTGATTCGGTTACCCAAGTTCTTATTGCTTGTTGAGCCAATTTATATTTAATAGCTGCAAAACTGGAAATTTCAATTCCAAATTGTTTTCTTTCGTTGGCATAATTAACAGACTGAGTTATAGTGCGTTTGGCAGAACCAAGAACTGCCGCGCCGAGTTTTATTCTTCCTAAATGCAAAATATTTAAAGCTATTCTGAAACCTTGTCCACGTTTTGCTAAAAGGTTTTCCACAGGAACTTTCACATCATTAAAAAATAGCTGAACAGTAGACGAGCCTTTGATACCCATTTTCTTTTCTTCCGTATTTATTACAACGCCATTCCAATTGCTTTCAACCAAAAAAGCCGAATAAACTCGGTCATTGTCGATTTTTGCAAAAACTGTAAATAAATCTGCAAAACCACCATTAGTAATCCACATTTTCTGGCCATTGAGAATATAATGCTTTCCATCTTCAGTCAAGTTAGCGTGTGTCTTTCCTGAATTAGCATCTGAGCCAGCGTTTGGTTCTGTTAGGCAATATGCTGCAGCCCATTCGCCTGTAGCAAGCTTCGAGAGGTATTTTTGCTTCTGTTCTTGAGTGCCATAATATGCCAATGGTAAGCTTCCAATGCCTGTATGAGCCGAATAAGCAACAGAAAAGGAATGCCCAGCGCCCATAGCTTCAGAGGCAAGCATGGAGGTTACAAAGTTTTGCCCAAAACCATCGTAATCTTCAGATATTGAGATTCCTAACAAACCAAGCTCTCCGGCTTTGGAAATCAAATCACGCATTAATCCAGGTTCTTGTTTATCGATACGATTAAGTATTGGAAAAACTTCTGCTTCAAGAAAATCTTCACAGGTTTGAACAATCATTTTCTGTTCCTCATCAAAAAGTTCTGGTATAAATACATTTTCAGCAGCAATGTTTTTAACGAGGAATTCGCTACCTCTTAAGATTTTATTATTTTCCATAAGTAAAAGTTTCTGTTAGTTAATTCACGCGCAAAAATAATTAAATTGTTATATTAACAGCATAATTATCGAGTTTTCTAAATTGATTGATTCAATAAAATTTTCATAAAAAGTTAAGTCAGTTAATTTCTTTTTAATTTTTATAAATCTCATTTCCTAAATATATGAGTTTATTTTTCGTGAAATTTTGAAAGTATTAAACTTTAAGGATTCTTGTTAAAATAGAATTCTTAAAAGAATTGTGAAAATGCATTCATAATTAAAATATTTTTGTAATACTTAAGTTATTACATCTCTGTAAATAAAGCATTAATTATTTTTAAAATTAAATTGCTGAAAAACAGATATTTAATTCTATTTATTTAATATATTATTACAAATCAATATTGAAAAGGCTTTATAAATTCAGTTTTATTATTTGGACAGTAGTTATCCTATTGGTTTTTGGGAGCTGTTCTACCAAGAAAAATACGTGGACACGGCGCAACTTTCATAATATCACAGCTCATTATAATGCATATTTTAATGGTCAAATGGCCATTGAAGATGCTCGAAAATCAATAGCATCTGAACATAAAGATAACTATTCAGAAATTCTTGATGTTTTTCCTTTGGGAACAGATGATGGTGTGAAAAATGCTGCCCTTAATCTGGATAGAGCTATTAAGAAAGCTTCTATAGTAATTCATCAACATTCAATGGTTTTTAATGGTTCCGAAAAAGTTAAATGGGTGTATTACAGCTATATGATGATGGGAATTTCAAGATTTTACGGCCATGATTATGGTTTGGCTAAACAAACATTTAAATATGTAGCAAGCAAATATGATAAAGAAATTGTTAAATTTGATGCATTATTGTGGATTGCCAGAGTACAAGTTATTCAAGGCGATTACGATGAGGCAAGAGGAAATTTAGGCAATATTCAAAATAAAATGCAGCAAGGCATGGTAAGCGACGAGGTAAAACGTTTGTTTCCAATGGTATATGCTGATTTATATTTGAAACAAAAAAATTATGAGGCTGCAATCCCATATCTCAATCAATCGATAAATTCTAACAAAAGAAAATCTGATAAGGCGCGACTTTATTTTATACTTGGACAAGTGCAGCAAAAGAGATTGCAATTTTATGATGCCATTGCTTCTTACCAAAAAGTACTTAAAAATAACGCAGCCTATGAAATGGATTTCAATGCCAGAATTAACATGGCAAAATGTTATGACGGCACCAATGGAAACGCTAAAGACATTGTAAATCAGCTGCTTAAAATGTTAAAAGATGAAAAGAATAAAGATTATTTGGACCAATTATATTTTGCTCTTGCTGAAGTAGAATTAAAAAATAAAAATATTCCTAAAGCCATTGAATATCTGAAACTTTCAGTGGAAAAGAGCACCACAAATAATCTTCAAAAAGCATTCTCTTCACTTAAACTTGCCGACATTTATTTCGACAAGCCAGAATATCAGAAGGCTCAAGCATATTACGATAGCACAATTCTGTTTCTCCCTAAAACATACACCGATTATGCAATGCTAAAAGAGCGCAAAGATGTTCTTACCGAATTGGTTACCAATCTTTTGGTGGTGGAAAGAGAAGATAGCCTACAGGCTCTTGCAGCCATGTCGGACTCAAAACGAAATAATGTTATCGATGGAATTATAAAGTCTGAAATTGATCTTGAGCAAAAGAAAGCTCAGGATGAAATTGATCGCCAACAAAGCCTTCAATTTTTGGAAGAAAATAGAGCTACCACAACTTCAGTAACTCAGGCGAGCACTCAGAAATTTTATTTCTATAATCCGCAGACTTTGAGCTTTGGATTTGCAGAATTTCAGAAAAAATGGGGACCACGAAAATTAGCAGATAATTGGAGAATTAGCTCCAAAGAATCTTTAGAAATTGGCAATGAGGAAGAGTTTTCTGAATTGGAGAAAGAAAAAAATGATAGTATCTTAAAGCTAAAAAACGACCGCAAAAGCCGTTCTTATTATCTTCAAAATGTGCCTATGACAAAGGAAATGATGGATACTTCAAACATCAAAGTCGCTCAAGCGCTCTATAATTTAGGTTTTATTTACAAGGAGAAACTTTTGAATTATAATAAATCGATTGAATCTTTCGACAAATTGCTCAAGCGCTATCCAAAAGGTGAAAATACTCCAGCAGCTTATTACTTCTTGTTTCAAATTTATGTTCAAAATAACAATGAATCTGATGCAAAATACTACAAAAAAACTTTACTCAACGAATACCCAAATACTGATTATGCAAAGATTTTAAGCGATCCAGAATATTATACGAAACTTCAGGTAAAAACTGAAATGGCGAAGAGTCTATACAAAGAGGCTTACACTTTTTACAATCAAGGAAATTATAATAAGACCTTGGAATTAAGTGAAGAAGCATTGAAAGGCAATGCTTTGGAGAAGGTCTTGTTGTCGAAATTTTCATTGCTTAAAGCTCTTGCTATTGGCAAAACTTCCGACACAAGCAACTTTGTAATTGCTCTAAATATTGTGATTTCATCATATCCTGAAACTGATGCTGCATTGCTGGCCGCTCAGATTATTGAACAGATGAAAAAAGGAAATTCCATTAATAAAAGCTCCTCTGATCAGTCTTCAAAGTCTAAACAACAAGAAATTGAAGATAAGTCGATATATTCATACAATGAAAATGAAACTCATATTTTTGTGGTGGTGGTGGATAGAAATAAAATTCCTGCTACCGAAGTGCAAATGAAACTAACTAACCATAATGACACATATTTTGCTTCAGACCAACTTACGGTCTCTGCTATTCCTATTAACAATAGTTTGGTGATAGTTGGTGTGAGTAATTTTAAAAACAAAACCGACGCTTTTACTTATTATAAAACGCTTAATCGCAACTCAATAATTGCAGATGTACTAACTAAAGTTGATGGTAATTTTTTTATAATTTCTCAAGAAAATTACACTGAATTATATAAATCTAAAGATATAGATGCCTATAAAAAATTCTACTCAAAATATTATTCTGAGTAAAATATTTTATCAGTTTTTCAGAAAATTAAATAACTTTGTTCCTTCATTACCGAAATTAAATAACATTGGAAAAGCGTTTAGTAATAATACCAACATATAACGAAAAAGATAATATTGAAGCCATAATACGCAAGGTATTTACTTTGGAACCAGCCTTTGATATTCTTATTGTGGAAGATAATTCGCCTGATGGTACAGCTCTGATTATCAGAAATATAATGAATGAATTTGATGGCAGGCTTTTTATGGAAGAACGGAAAGGCAAGTTGGGTTTAGGAACTGCTTATATTCATGGATTTAAATGGGCATTGGAAAGAGATTATGGATATATTTTTGAAATGGATGCCGATTTTTCTCATAATCCTGAAGATTTGGTAAGGCTATTTCATGCTACTTCCCAAGAAGGTTTTGATGTAGCTATTGGTTCGCGATATATCACTGGAGTAAATGTTGTCAACTGGCCTATAGGGCGCGTTCTTATGTCGTATTATGCTTCGGCTTATGTTCGTTTAATTACTGGCATTTCTATTCGAGATACAACCGCTGGTTTTATGTGTTATACAGCAAAGGTACTGAAAACCATTAATTTAGATAAAATTAAATTTACAGGTTATGCCTTTCAAATTGAAATGAAATTCACCACTTTTAAATTTGGTTTTAAGATAAAAGAAGTGCCGATAATTTTTACCGACAGAACTTTAGGCGAATCTAAAATGTCTAAAGGAATTTTTAAAGAAGCTATTTTTGGAGTCATAAGATTAAAATGGCAAAGCTTTTTTAGAAAATACTAAATGATATTTTTGAAAATTAATAAGTCTTTTCTCTCTATGCTGTTCTAAATTGTTAATATTTAGATTCAATTTATCAGCTATTTTTATCTTGTCGAAATTTCCAAAATTATGATTAAAATTATAGAGACACCAAGGGATGCAATGCAAGGAATTGCAGAATTTATACCCACAAAAAAGAAAATCGAATATATTAATTCGCTTTTCAAAATTGGTTTTAGCATTATTGATATCGGAAGTTTCGTATCGCCAAAAGCTATACCTCAACTTGCCGATACCGAGGAAGTTTTACATTCGCTTGACAAATCAGACAGCACAACAAAAACAATGGTAACCATTGGAAATCTGCGTGGAGCGCAAAAAGCAATGGAGTTTGATACAATTGATTTTGTTGCTTATCCTTATTCTGTTTCGGATACTTTTTTGAAGCTGAATATCAATACAAGCAAGCAAAAAGCCATCGAAAGCATTGAAAATATTGTTGAACTTTGTGATAAATTTGGTAAGGAATTGATACTGTATAATGCCATGGCTTTTGGCAATGCGTATGGAGATGAATGGAATCTGGAGATTATTTATAAAAATACTTTAGAACTGAAAAAACTCGGCGTAAAATGCGTGGTTTTGAGCGATACTATTGCCCTTGCAAATAAGTCATTAATTGAAGCAACTTTTGATGCAGTTATTTCTGATTTTCCAAATATTGAATTTGGTGCTCACTTGCACACAAGCGAGCAAAATTGGAGGGAAAATGTGCAAGCTGCCTGGGATAGTGGTTGTCGCAGATTTGATGCAGTAATCAATGGTAGAGGCGGTTGCCCTATGTCGAAACATGTGATGGTTGGAAATTTACCTACCACAAATTTAATTAGCTTTCTTAATGAAATTGGTCAACAGCCGCTTCTTGATATGGCAGCATTTAGCCAGTCATTAACTTTAGCAAATGGCATATTTCCAGAGGCTTAAAGTTCATTTAATACCATCTGAATTGTGCTTCTACTTCTTTGTTCGAGAAGAATTTCTCTTTTGCCTACCAATTTGTCAATTATCTCACTGCTATAATGTCTAATAGTAAGTAGTTCAAGGTTTCCGTTGTATCTCACTTTATAATGATTATTTATACTTTCAATAAATTTCTCTACTCTGCCATTGGTTTTATCTACACAAATAGAAAAGCTTATTGCCGAATTTTGCATCATATTTACTTTTAAATGAAAACCAGCCAAAGCAGAAAAAATTATTGCAAAATTTTCCTCTTCCATAAATGAATAATCTCGTGGCGAGATGCTTATCAAAACTTGATTTCTTTTGAATATATATGATGAAAATTTATCATCGAAACTCATGTCTGTATGAATTCGAGTGCCATCATTTTCTGGATCTAAGAACGACTTAACGAACAAAGGAATTCCTTTGTTTTGGAGTGGTTTTATGGTTTTTGGATGTATTATAGTTGCGCCATAATATGCAAGTTCAACTGTTTCGCCATAAGAAAGCACATCAATTTTTTTGGTGTCAGCAAAATATTTAGGGTCAGCATTTTGCAATCCCTGAACATCTTTCCAAATTGTTAGGCTTTCGGCATTGGTAGCAAAGGCAAAAATTGCTCCTGTAAAGTCGGAGCCTTCTCTGCCAAGAGTTGTGGTTGCTCCAATGGTACTCGATGCTATAAACCCTTGAGTTAGAAAAATATCATAATTATTAAAAATATCATTAGTTTTAGCTTTGATATTTTTTTCACTTAAATTCCAATTTACTTTAGCTTCGCGGTGCAAATCATTGGTAATTATAAACTTACGCACATCATCACTGAAAATATTAAAGCCCATTTTCTTTAAGTACAAATGAACAATTTTGGAGGAGAGTAATTCGCCGTAGCAAACAATTTTGTCGTAATAAAAGTCGTAATCACCAGTAATTTTATCTTCTAAATCTTTCTCTAAATTGTTAAAAATGAGATTTAACGACGCCTCAATTTCTTTGACTTCTCCTTGAAAAAGCATCTTTGCAATATCAAGATGAAAATCTTTAACTTTATTAAAAGCATCTGATAAACCAACTTTCTGGTAGAAATAGTTATCCAAAACAATCTCCAAATCATTGGTGGTTTTGCCCATGGCAGAAAGTATTATAATAAGTTTTCGGTTTTTTGGGATGCTTATTATTTTAGCTATATTCTGCACAGCAACAGCATTTTTGACAGAGGCACCTCCAAATTTATAGACTTTAATTTCCAACAGATTTCAATTTAGTTTAGGTTTGTAAAAATAAATAAATTCATAGGCAAAATATATCAAAATAGAAAAATGCTTTAAAATTTCGAGATTATTTATGCTCCTGTGTTTGTTGTCTCATTAATTTATGTGAGTGATTTTCAAAATTAATTATAAATTTGCCAACTGTTGTAGGAACAATATTTTGTTATTCTTTCTAATTTCTAAAATGTTTTTTCATTTCCATTTAAAATTGATGAAAAGAAGGATTATGAGTTTTTTACTTTTATTTATACTGCTTGCACCAGTTTTTGTGAGTTATTTCTGGCTTCAATACCAGAAGTCGATGGTAAAGCATGAAGTGAAATGGCGCATTATTGATGGCATTGATAAGGACAAACTTGTTGTTTTAAAATTTTCAAAGTCAGAATTTCAAAAAAACCTTCACTGGAAACATACTAAAGAATTTGAGTATAATTTCAAAATGTATGATATTGTTGAATCAATGATAATTAAGGATTCCGTTTATTATTATTGCTGGTACGACAATGAAGAAACCAAGTTGAATCATCAACTTACCGAACTGGTATCAAAAGCTTACAATTCTAATCCTTTGAAGAATGAAAGCCAAAAAAAGATTTATTCATTTTTTAAAAACCTCTATTTCTCAAATGCTTTCGATTGGAAAATGATGCCTCAAAAAACTGAAAAAAGGACAAAATCTATTTTTTTAGTTTCTTTCACTTCAATAAATTTCCCCCCGCCAACACCTCCACCACAATTTAGCTAAATACTTTATTTTTATTTTATTTTAGGATTAAAATGCTCAGAAAAGCATTTGTCAATTCCACCTATTTATTATTAATTTAAACATTTAGCAATGAAGAAAATACTATTATTTGTGTTATTGCTTTTGATATCGCGCATTGCATATTCGCAAACTGTAACCATTAAAAATCAAGAGACAAAGCAACCGATAGAATATGTAAGCTTGATTAGCAAAATACCAGCTGTATTTGTTACTTCGAATGCAGAAGGGCAAGTAGATATTTCAAGCTTTAAGGGCTTGGATAAAATTGAAATACACAAATTTGGTTATAAAACATCCATAAAAAGTTATTCTGAAATTCAGAATGTTTCTTTTGAGATATTTCTTGAAGTTTCAAATTTCAATCTTGATGAAGTTGTAATCTCTGGCACTCGGTGGGGACAAGAATCGAGCACAGTCCCATCAAAAATCATTACTATATCACCTAAGGAGGTAGCTATACAAAATTCGCAAACCGCCGCCGATCTCTTGGGAATTTCGGGTAAAGTATTTATTCAAAAAAGCCAGCAAGGTGGTGGAAGCCCGATGATTAGAGGTTTTGCTACCAATAGGTTGCTCTATACTGTTGATGGTGTTAGAATGAATACTGCAATTTTTCGCTCTGGAAATATACAAAATGTTATAAATCTTGATCCATTTGCCACCGAAAACGCTGAAGTGCTTTTTGGCCCAGGCTCAGTGATTTATGGTAGCGATGCCATTGGCGGCGTGATGAGTTTTCAAACTTTGACGCCTCAAATGTCATTAACTGATAAAACCTTGATAAGTGGCAAACTTGTGAGCAGAATTGAGTCTTCCAACAACGAAAAAACAGCTCATTTTGACGTAAATATTGGTTGGAAAAAATGGGCGGCTTTAACAAGTTTTAGCTCTTGGAATTTTGATGATTTGAGACAAGGGAGCATTGGACCAAAAGAATATATCAAACCATATTATGTTCAACGTCAGGATAGTGTGGACAAGATTATTACTCAAGAAGATCCATTGTTACAAATCCCATCAGCTTATTCACAAATAAATTTGATGCAAAAAATTCGCTTTAAGCCAAATAAGAAATGGGACTTCCAATATGGATTTCACTACTCAGAAACTTCACCTTATGGCCGCTACGATAGAAATACAAGAGTCAAAAATGGTATTGCACGATATGCAGAATGGAACTATGGACCGCAAAAATGGATGATGAATAATTTGATTATCACTAACATTGGAAATAATGCCTTATTTGATAAGATGACTTTGCGATTGGCTCAGCAAACTTTTGACGAGAGCCGTATCGACAGAACTTTAAATAAGATACAACGCAACACTCAAACTGAAAATGTAAATGCATATTCAATAAATCTTGATTTCAATAAAGCTATTGGTAAAAAGAATTCCTTCTTCTATGGTGCTGAATATGTGTTCAATGATGTAAAATCTTTCGGATTGTTGACTGATATTTCTAATGAAGAAAACACAATTGGACCATCACGATATCCTAAATCAACTTGGACTTCCATAGGGGTTTATCTAAATGATGAATTTGCTTTATCAGAAAAAATAAATTTACAAACTGGAATTCGTTATAATCAGTTCACTCTAAATTCAAAATTCGACACTACTTTCTACCCATTTCCATTTACCACTGCCAACATCAATAATGGAGCTCTCACAGGAAGTATTGGTGCAGTTTATCGGCCATCAAATTCATTGGTTTTAACAACTAATTTCAGTACAGCTTTCCGCTCGCCAAATTTGGATGATGTGGGTAAAGTTTTTGACTCTCAACCTGGCGCTGTAACAGTTCCAAATCCAGATGTGAAAGCTGAATATGCTTATAATATTGATTTTGGTGTAGCTAAAATTTTTTATGATATTGTGAAATTGGATGTTACTGCCTATTATACAATTTTGCAAAATGCTCTTGTGAGAAGAAATTTTCAACTCAATGGTCAAGATAGTATAATATATGATGGCGAAATGAGTCGTGTTCAAGCTATACAAAATGCTGCCGCAGCCAAAGTTTACGGTTTACAAGCTGCATTAGAAGTTATACTTCCAGTAAAATTCAGTTTTTCTTCCGATATAAATTACCAAGTAGGAGAAGAAGAATTAGATGATGGCACAAGCAGCACTCTGCGTGGTACAGCTCCACTTTTTGGTGTATCTCGATTAAAATATAACGCTAATAAATTGAATTTACAGTTTTATGTTTTCTATCAAGCTGAAAGGAAGTATGAAAATCTGCCATTTGATGAGAAATCTAAAACAGAAATTTATGCTGCTGACGCAAATGGGAATCCTTATTCACCAGCATGGTACACTCTCAATATCAAAGCTATGTACCAGTTGACAGATATTTTTAGTCTAAGTACGGGTATCGAAAATCTAACTGACAATCGTTATAGACCTTACAGTTCTGGGATTTCTGCAGCTGGAAGAAATTTTGTGCTTTCGCTGACGGCAACATTCTAAGTGTGAATCAAAGAAAAGCTGTTATCCAAATATTTTGGGTAACAGCTTTTGTTATAAATTACTATATTTTGGAATTTTATAAGTTAAGATGATAGCCGTTAAATTTTTTTCAAAGTAAAACCAAAAGTGGTGCCAACACCCAAGGTTGACCTTGCAATAATAGTCTGATTATGTGAATCAATAATGTGTTTTACAATAGCCAGACCAAGGCCTGTTCCACCAGTTTGCCGCGAACGGTCTTTGTCAACTCTGAAAAATCTTTCAAATAATCGCGGCAAATATTTCTCAGGAATACCGCCTCCATTGTCGGTTACTTCCACCAGAATATTTTCATCCATATCGAAAAAGCTAATTTTTATGTGTGGCTTAGCTCTTTCAATCATGTATTTTATTGCGTTATCTATCAAATTTATAAGCACTTGTCTGATTTTATCTTTATCGGCATAAACTTTTATCTGAGAACCAATATTTTTGCTTAAAGTTAACTTAATATTTCGAGCCTCTGCCTTAAGTTCAAAAAATTCGAGAACCTCTTCTGTTAACTCATCAATATTAAATTCAACAAATTTCATTTCAAGATTACCCGACTCAAGTTTAGAAATTATATCCAAATCATCAATCATAGCAATAATTCTATCTACACTTTTTGCAGATCTTTCCAAGTATTTTTGGTTAATTTTTTTGTCGTATAAGCCGCCATCCAAAAGTGTAAGGATATAACCTTGAATATTAAAAATTGGTGTCCTTAATTCATGGGATAAATTTCCAATAAATTCTCGACGAAATTTGGCATTTGTCTTTAGGGCAGAAATCTCCTTATTTTGATTATCAGCCCATTCCATCACATCTTTGTTTACCGATTCTATGACATCATTTTTGTCAATAATTTTTGACATCGACTGATTTCCAAGCTTCAGATTATGGATATTTTTATAGATAATTTTAATTTTTTTATAAATAAATCTTTCAATAATCTCAAATGAAATAAAGTATATGGAGATGAAAATTATAGCAGAAAATATAATTATTGACCAAGTGTTTATTTGTGGGAAAACTTGCCACCACAGCAATCCTAAAGCCAAAATCAAAATAGTGATAAGAATAGAAATTAGAAGTGAAAGACTTTTTGGATTTCCTGAGTAAAACATTAGAATTCGATTTTATAGCCGATACCTTTAACTGTACCGATCTCTGTTAAGTTCAATTTTTCACGAAGTTTTCGTATGTGCACGTCAATAGTTCTGTCGTTAACAACCACATCATCGCCCCAAACTTTAAACAAAATTTCGTCACGTTTGAAAACTCTTCCTGGACTTGATGCCAAAAGTGAGAGGAGTTCAAACTCTTTTCGTGGCAAGAAAATATCTTTGTTGTCCCTAACAACTAAAAATTTTTCCATATTAATAAATAAATTGGGCAGGCTAATATTTTGATTTGATGAGTCGAAAGGATCATCTTTTTTGCGACGCAATAGGGCTTTAATTCTACTTAAAAGCACTTTTGGTTTTATGGGTTTTGTAACATAATCGTCGGCACCGCTTTCAAAACCAGCAATTTGTGAGTAATCTTCGTTGCGCGCCGTAAGAAAAATCTTGATGCTATTCTTCAGTTTAGATATCTCGTTCATCCTTTGGCAAGTCTCTATTCCGTCTATTCCTGGCATCATCACGTCAAGAATTATTAAGTCAGGAATTTTATCTTTGGCAATTTCTATAGCTTTTATACCATCATTGCATTTATAAACTTTAAAGCCTTCCTTTGTTAGGTTATACGATAGAATTTCAAGAATATCGTCATCGTCATCTACTATTAGAATACTGGATTTTTTGTCTTTCATAAGATATTTTCTTTTATAATCTTATTGATAATTGATGAGCTGCTATACCCATCAAGAAAATTTATTGTCTCAACAATTCCTCCAGAAGCAATTACTAAATTGGCTCCAACAATTTCATTTAAAGCATAATCACTTCCCTTGACCAGCACATTTGGAAGCAATTTGGAGATAATATTATACGGGGTATCTTCGTCGAAAAGAATTACTGCATCTACAAAACCAAATGCCGCAAGAATAAAAGCTCGCGAGTTTTCATCTTGTATGGGTCTGGATTTGCCTTTTATCCTTTTTACAGATTCATCGGAATTTAAACCTATGATAAGTTTGTCACCCAAATCACGTGCTTTTGAAAGGTAGTCTATATGACCAAGATGTAAAATGTCGAAGCATCCGTTTGTGAAGACAATCTTTAAACCGATGCTTTTCCATTGATTTTCAATCGTCAGAAAATCATCGATTTTAAATATTTTGGATTTTATTTGGCTGTTAAATCCCATTATATTTTAGATTTAAGTGAAACTAAAATTAGCGATATTCCTCCTAAAATAATTATCATCAGTGTTTGTGCCGACCATGTAATCCAACCCATTGCCATGCCGATACCAGAATTTTGAGTGATTCCATAAAGCACTAAAGTTTCCGACACAATTACTGGATAAAGTCCAATGCCTCCAGGAGTTACCATGATTCCAACAGTGCCAAGAACAAGTATTGAAAGCCCAGTCATTATACCTAAATGGCTTGTTTGTGGAAGTGCAAAAAGGGTAATATATACCATCAGAAAATAAAATATCCAAATCAAAATCGAATAAATAATGAAAAGATATGGTTTTTCTATCTTAGAAATTGATTGTAATCCTTCCCAAATACCGCGAAAAATATTTATAAGCTTTTTATACGAATTGGATTTTTTGATTTTTTTTCTGAAAATGAGATATAGAATAATTGTAAGAAAAAATATCAGCAAGAACAACTTTGCAAAAAGATGATTTGTAGAAATAAATGAAAATTTATCGCCGATTTTTGTATAAATATGGGTTTTAACATAATTGTCTATTCTGCTGTATTCAATAGCTAAAGTAATGAAAAACAGGCTAAAAAATATTAGCATATCAACAGCTCTTTCGAGGATTACTGTGCCAAAAGATTTATCTACTGGAATTTGTTCTTCTCTTTTTAAGATAGAACAACGTGCAATTTCTCCAGAACGTGGTATTCCTAAATTTGCAAAATACCCAATCATCACAGCTAAGAAAGAATTGTAAGCAGATGGATTATAACCCATTGGCTTTAGTAATATTTTCCATCTTAAAGCCCTTATAAAATGCGAGAAAACTCCAATAATCATTGCAAAAACTACCCAAGAATAATCGGCGATAGAAAAACTATGGATAATATTAGATTTTTCTTCAGCGGTAAGATGCCGAAGTGAAAGCCATATAATCAAAATTCCCAACCCTAAAGCGGCAGTGATTTTAATTATATTGACGATATTTTTTTTCAATTCTAAACTTTATTAGTTTCGTCGGGAAACACAATAGAAGGCTTAAAGGTTTTGGCAAACTCAAAATCCATGGATGCATAAGAAACAATAATTAGCAAATCTCCAACTTGAACTCTTCGAGCAGCAGCGCCGTTTACACCAATTACTCTACTGCCTCTTTTCCCTTTAATTACGTAAGTATCAAAGCGTTCGCCATTATTAATATTATAAATATTAACGCGTTCGTTTTCAATTATATTTGCTGCGTCCATCAAATCTTCATCTATAGTGATGCTTCCAATATAGCGCAAATCGGCTTCGGTAACAACAACCCTGTGAATTTTGGATTTTAAAACTTCTATATTCATAACACAAAATTACTAAAATATTTTAATATTATCGATAAGACGTACATTGCCCAAAAGTACGACAATAAAACCCATGATAGTTTCTTTTCTTTCAAGTGAAGAAATAATCTTTAGGCTATTTGCATCAGCAAGCTCGAAATATTCAAGTTGCATTTCTTTATTTGAATTAATGCTTTTTTCTACAAAAATCTTGAGTTCTTTGATGGTAGAATTTTGAGCTATTTCTTTCATTTTCAACATTGTCTGCCGAATAAAAGGTGCTGCTACTCTTTGTTCTTTGTTTAATCTCGAATTTCTGGAACTCATTGCCAACCCATCTGCTTCTCTAACTATTTCGCAGCCAACAATTTCTATATCAATATTTTTCTGTTCAACCATTGATTTTATAATCAAGAGTTGCTGATAATCTTTTTTGCCAAAATATGCTTTGTCTGCTGGCACATATTTTAAAAGCTTATAAACAATAGTGGCCACACCATCAAAATGTCCAGGTCTGTTTTTCCCCTCCATACCTTCTGTAAGATGCCCAAAATCGAAATGAACTTTTTCGTCATCAGGCTTATACATTTCTCTTGCCTCTGGTGCAAAAACAAAATCGCAGTCCAAAGACTTTAACATTTCTATATCAGATTCCAAATTTGAAGGATAATTTACCAAATCTTCTTGATTATTGAACTGTGTAGGGTTAACAAATATCGATACTACCGCTATATCATTCTCCAATTTTGCTTTTTTTACAAGCGAAAGATGACCTTGATGCAATGCCCCCATAGTAGGAACAAAACCAATGGTTTCTCCCTCAGCCTTTAGCTTCATAATAAAGTCATTGAGGTAATCTCTATTTGTTACAATATTCATAATTACTTCTTATCTATAAGAATTGGGACGGCAAAAATATATGATTAAGTCTTATGAATGACAATTTTTAGTACTTTTGCAAATCGAATTAAATTAAAGCAGATATTTATGGCTAAACCTAAGATTTTATATGTGTGTGAAGAGATATATCCTTATATACATAAAACACATATTAGTGAAATTGGCAGAAATCTACCACAATATGTTCAGGAACATCAAAAAGAAATAAGAGTTTTTCTTCCACGATTTGGAAATATAAATGAAAGACGAAACCAACTTCATGAAGTCATAAGACTTTCTGGTATGAATCTAATAATCAATGATATAGATCATCCTTTAATTATTAAAGTGGCCTCAATTCAACTTGCCAGAATGCAAGTTTATTTTATCGATAATGAAGATTATTTTCAGAGAAAGTTTGAATTTAGAAACAAAGAAGATGTCTTCTTTGACGACAACGACGAAAGGGCAATATTTTATGCAAGAGGCGTAATTGAAACAGTAAAAAAACTTCGATGGGCGCCAGATATTGTTCATGTACATGGATGGTTTGGCAGCTTAGTTCCGATGTATATAAGAAAAGTATTCCGTGATAATCCACTTCTGAACGATTGTAAAATTGTAATTTCCTTGTATAATGATGAATTTACAGAAAAATTGTCAAAGAAATTTTTGAATAATTTAGTCTTTGAAGGCTTAAAAAAAGAAGATCTTGGACACTATAATACAAATAACTTCGTTGGCATGATGAAATCAGCAATTGATTATAGCGATGCAATAATTTTTGGGGAAGATGAAATAAATTCTGAAATTAAAGAATATGCACTTTCCACAAAAAAACCTCTTTTGAAATACAAAAACAAAGAGGAATATGCAAGCGCCTACAATGATTTTTATGATAAATTGCTGAAAAATTAATTAGTAAACTCTTAAAGTGAAAACATTGAAAATCTTTTTTAAACTTATTGCTGTCGCAGTTATACTTATTCCTTTTTCGGCATGCCAAAAGCCTGGAGATTTAGGTGCTGATATAGTTGAGAATTCTGTCAATCAACTGAATATGACCTTTACAGATACTATTAGTATTGATGCTTACAGTACACCTGTTGATTCAGTATCCACCAGCAAATTGAAGTATAACTTATTAGGCAGCTATTATGACGATGTTTTTGGAACCACCACTGCCAGCATTTATACTCAGTTAAGATTATCAGAAAATAATGTCAATTTCGGAATTAATGCAGTTTGTGATTCAGTAATATTAACCCTCGATTATTATGGCTTCTATGGCGATACTGCCTCTGAACAGAATCTTAGAGTATTCGAAGTTTCTGACGATTTATATCCAGATTCAATTTACTTTTCAAGTGTTTCTAAAAATCTGATTCCTAGTGAAATAGGTATTCAGAAAGTGGTTTTTAATCCCAAAGATTCTGTTTCGTACAGCGGAGTTAAAGTTAAACCTCATTTGAAATTATTTCTCAATAATAGCTTTGGCGAAAAAATTATGGCAAAATCAGGTCAGACTGAACTCTCTGATAATACTAATTTTCAAAAGTTTATGAAAGGAATTTATATCACTGCCGATAAAGCAATAAGTAAAGGTGGATTTGCATATTTCGACCTTATGTCGCCACTTTCTTTTATGAGCGTTTATTATCATAATACTACAGATACATCTGTTTACAAATTTGCTATAAATGAATATTGTAGCTATTTCAGTAAATTTGAGCATTATAATTATATGGATGCCTCTGCTGATTTTAAAGCTCAAGTTATTGCCGGAAATAAATCTTTAGGCAACCAAAAACTTTATGTTCAATCCTTAGGTGGTGTTAAAACTGTTTTAAAATTCCCGCATTTGGATGAATTAACTAAAGGAGGATCTATTGCTGTTCAAAATGCTCAGCTTCTTATAAATATTGGTTCGGGTACAGATGTCAATAATGTTCCCATTTATGGCTTGGCCATTGTAAAATTGGACTCATTACTTACACCACAATTTATAGATGATTATTATGAAGGTTCGTCATATTTTGGTGGCGATTATGTAACAATTGATAAAAATTATAAATTTAATATAAATAGATATTTGCAAAGCTTAGTGAATGGAGAAGCTAAGCAATACGGTTTGGAAATAATTGCCAAGGGTGCTTCTATTTATGGAAATAGAATTATCTTTGACGGCGCAAAATCTACGGATAGAAAACTAAGGTTAAAATTAACCTATACTAAAATAAAGAATTAATTAACGGATAATAATATAATATTATGTGTGGAATTGTAGCTTATCTTGGTGAAAAGCAAGCATATCCAATATTAATAGCTGGTCTGCATAGATTAGAATATAGAGGATACGATAGTGCGGGAATTGCCATAATTAACGGTAATCTAAATTATTATAAGAGAAAAGGTAAAGTTGCCGATCTTGAAAAATTCATCAATGGTCGCGATGTTAAAGGCACCATTGGTATTGCACATACTCGTTGGGCTACTCATGGCGAACCCACCGATGAGAATGCTCATCCACACTTCTCACAATCTGGCAATCTTTCTATAATTCATAATGGAATAATTGAAAATTATAGAACTCTAAAGGAAGAATTAGTTAGAAGAGGCTATATTTTTACAAGCCAAACAGATACTGAAGTATTAATTCACCTTATTGATGATATAAAGAAAAATGAAAAAGTTGATTTGGTTGAAGCTGTGCGCATTGCTTTAAACCAGGTTGTTGGGGCTTATGCTATTGCAGTTATCTCCAGAGAAAATAAAGATTTGATGATTGCCGCTAAAAAAGGTAGCCCTTTGGTAATAGGAATTGGCGAAAATGAATTTATTGTTGCTTCTGATGCAACTCCAATTGTAGAGCATACTAATAAAGTTATTTATTTAGAAGATGAAGAAATGGCAATACTTCGTCGCGGAGAAGAAATTGAAATAAAAACCATCAAAAATATTCAAAAAACAGCTTATATTCAAGAGTTGGAAATAAGCCTTGATGCTTTAGAAAAAGGTGGTTTTGACCATTTTATGCTCAAAGAAATTTATGAACAGCCACATTCTGTAAATGAATGTATGAGAGGAAGACTTTATCCTAAAAAAGGCATCGTAACCCTTGGCGGAATTCTAAACCATGAGCAGAAAATTTTAAATGCCAGAAGAATAATAATGGTTGCTTGTGGTACATCTTGGCATGCTGCACTCGTTGGCGAATATTTGATTGAAGAATTGTTGCGCATTCCTGTAGAAGTTGAATACGCTTCAGAATTTCGCTATCGCAAACCAATAATTTATGAAGATGATGTGGTAATTGCAATTTCTCAAAGTGGAGAAACTGCTGATACACTGGCAGCATTAAAATTAGCCAAAAGCAAAGGAGCTACTATTCTTGGTATTTGCAATGTAGTTGGTTCAACAATCGCGCGCGAAACTGATGCAGGAATTTATACTCACGCTGGCCCAGAAATTGGCGTGGCTTCTACAAAAGCTTTTACTGCCCAAGTTACAATATTGACAATGATCGCTATTAGACTTGCATTCAAGAAAGGTAGAATTACTCAATCACAACATCAACTTTACCTTGAGGGTTTAGAAAGCATTCCTTCAAAAATTGAAGAAGTTCTGAAATCAAACGACTTGATTCGTAAAATTGCTTACGAATATAAAGATGCGCGCAATGCATTATATTTAGGACGTGGAATTAATTTTCCAGTAGCACTTGAAGGCGCTCTTAAACTTAAGGAAATCAGCTATATACATGCCGAGGGCTATCCTGCTGCCGAAATGAAGCATGGCCCGATTGCTCTTATTGATGCCGAAATGCCAGTGGTTGTGATAGCTCCATTAAAGGGTATTTACGAAAAAGTTGTTAGCAATATTGAAGAAGTGAAAGCGCGCAAGGGAAATATTATTGCAATTGTTACTAAAGGCGATACTCAAGTTAGAGCTCTTGCAAATCATGTAATTGAAATTCCAGATGTTGACGAAATTTTTACTCCACTAATTGCTACAATTCCACTACAACTTTTAGCTTATCATATTGCAGTTATGCGAAACTGCAACGTGGATCAACCAAGAAATCTTGCTAAATCTGTTACAGTAGAATAAGCTTAATTTTGATGATTAAAGACGACTCCAGACCTGATATATTTATAAAACTGAAAGAACGTGAAACACGAAAGTGGCACGTTCTTTATGTTAGAAGCCGTCATGAAAAAGTTGTTAATGAGGAACTTAAGGAAAGCGGATTCATCACTTATCTGCCAATGGTGAAAGTTCTTAAGCAATGGAGCCAAAGAAAAAAATGGATAGAGGAGGCAGTATTTAAATCTTATATATTTATTAAATCAAAAAGATCGGAATTGTATGATGCTCTTCGCAACCCCAATGCTATAAGTTATATAAAATTTGCTGGAGAACCAGCAATTGTTTCCGAAAAAACTCTTGAATTAATTCAACAAATGATTGAGTCGAAAACTTCCTTCGAAGTAGAAAGTGGTCAAATAGCAATAGGAAAAAAAATAACTCTGAAAGTGGGAATTTTTAAAGGTCAAGAAGGAAAGGTCGTTCAGCTCAGAGGTAAAAAAAAATTAGTCATCAGGATAGATTCCATAAACAGCAATATTGTAATTAATTTAGATGATATAATGCCTCCGGAAAAATTATAATTTTTTGTTGATGGCTTTTAGTGCCGTATTATAAATGTTGTCCAGAGAATTTAATGTTTTATAATATGCATTTTCGCCGTAAATATCAGAGGCTATTTGTGCTTTAAGGCTAATTTTAATTTCATTAAAAGTTTTGTTGGATAAAGGCTTTTTAAATTTGATTTTAGCCGCTGCTGCATTTGCAAAAAGTCGCGACGTCATTTCCTTGGATACAATAAATCTATTAATAAAGTCATCCTCTTTTGGATATTTCTTCATAATGGCATTTCTATTTTTATCAATATAATAAAATGCGAAATCGTAGAATACTCCTGTATTTCTCAAATCATTAAAGTAAGAATAATCTCCGGAAGTATCTATAGGCACAAAAATATCTGGTGTAATTCCACCGCCTCCATAAACTATTTTACCAGCCTTTGTTTTAAAAATTTCTTTACTGCTAAAATTAGCCGAGTCAGAGTTTGTAAGTTCACCTTTGGAATATCTGTTAGCAATTTCTTGGTAATAAGATGATGCACCATGCGAATATGATTTCTGAATACATCTTCCTGATGGTGTGTAATATCTTGCAATAGTGAGTCTTATGGCAGAATTATCGGGCAAATCTACTTGTTCCTGAACGAGTCCCTTGCCAAAAGTGCGTCTTCCAACAATAATTCCACGGTCGTTATCTTGTATAGCACCTGCAAATATTTCACTTGCCGATGCCGACATTTCATTGGTAAGAATATAGAGTTTTTTGCCTTTTAGAGATTCATGCTCAGTGGCATAAGAGCTTTCTTGTTGCCTGTTTCTGCCCTTTGTATATACAATCAAAGCACCTTTTGGCAAAAAATCGTCGGTAATTTGAATTGCTGTGCTAAGAAATCCACCACCATTATTTTCAATATCTACAATAACTGTATTAAAATTTTTCAAGCCTAAATCAATCAAAGCCGTACTGAATTCTTGATATGTAGTGGCAGCAAATCTATCAATTTTAATATAAGCGATGGAATCTTTTATTAGATAACTTGCTAAAATAGAAGCGTAAGGAATTGCATCTCTTTTAATTTCCACAACTCTAAGTTTCTTGTCTACAAGGTTATATACAGATATTTTAACCGTTGTACCTTTTGGTCCTTTTAAAAGGAGCATTATACTATCATTCGACATTCCTCTGGTAAGGTCTATGCCATCGGCTTTCACAAGTCTTTCCCCAGCTTTTATGCCTCCCAGCATCGATGGTCCGTCATCAATTACCTTTATAACAACTACGCTATCATTCCAAACACGAAATTGTATTCCTATTCCAAAAAAATTGCCTTGCATACTTTCTTTAATAGCAACCAAATCTTGCGCTGGAATATATGCTGAATGAGGATCAAGGTTGCTTAAAAGTGCCGTAATTGTGTTTTCGGTTACTTGGTTTCTACCAATGCTATCAACATAATCATTTAGTATTAAATTGATTACATCATTTATTTTATCTTTGTTCGAATAGTTGACACTAAAAAGACTGCCAATGCCGCCGCTATTCGACATGCGGCTTCCAACAAAGATTCCAATTGTTAGTGTTAGAGCAAAAATAATTGGCAAAAATATTTTGAAATTAGCTTTATTCATAGTACAAATAAATAATAAAATTAGCTTTACAAATCAAAGAATATACAGAAAATTAGAGTGGCAAATATAAGCTTCTTACAATTTATAGGAATTATTATAGTTAAAAAAATTCATAATAATTGTGATTGAATTTCTAAGAGTGTTTTATATGTTCAAATAATAAATTTGCTGAATAGCAGAGCAATAAATTATAAAACATGCATATATGTTTATATAACTAATATTTAATTATTTTTGCCGCAAATAATATATATAATATGACACAAAAATTAGATATAAACAGATTGGAGGAGGCAGCCTCTAAATTGAGAGCAATTGCACATCCAATACGCATCGCCATCATTGAACTTTTGGATATTAATAAGAATATGAATGTTACTCAGATATACGAATCTATTGGAATAGAGCAAGCTACGGCGTCTCATCACTTAAATATTTTAAAAAATAAAGGAGTTTTAAGCTCAAAGCGCGATGGTAAGAACACAATATATTCAATAAGGCCAAATTCTGTTTTGCAGATTATTGATTGCCTTAATAGGTGCGAATCAAATCAATAGAAGAAGGAATCAAATTGGGATTTTAGCATCAAAAGTTTTTAGGTGATAAATATTTATCGATGTAATAATTGCTGTCAAACCCCAAAAAGGCACAGCGGCTTTATCAGTGTCGAGAAAATTATTAAAAATGGCATGGAATAGATATGTAAAAATTCCAAGCATAACAATCATATTGAGCAATCTAATTTTGCTATTTTTCACATTTTTATTGTTTTTAACAGCTGTGATAATAATTAAGATAAAAATTGAAATCAAGCAAATGCCACCAAGCAGCCCTTCTTCAGAAAGTACAAGAAGATATTCGCTGTGAGCGGTGCCTCTGTTACCAGCATTTGTACTTATTACAGTTTTCTCATAAGAGTGTTGAAAAGGCGCATAGATAAATTGGTAAGTGCCAGGGCCATAGCCAAAAACAGGTCTTTTTTTAAACATTCCTATGGCCGAACTCCATCTATTAATTCGCTCAAGGTTGGAGGCATCAGTAGCCACATTGGAAACCGATTCCACATGTTGAACAAGTCCGCCTTTGGCATCTTGTTTATTCCTTTCAAGTTTTTGAATTATTTCGCCTTTATAAGCAAAACCTATAAAAAAAACAATAGCAGCAATGGAAAATATCCACCTAAATTTGATTTTAAAATATATTAAAAACCAAATACCAAAAGCAGCCAAAACCGAAGCCCAAGCGGCTCGGCTTATTGAAAATATTATAGCTACAACAAAAATTATTAATAATGTAAATATTAAAAATTTTTTGCTGCTTGAATAATCTTTGATAAATAAAAATCCACTTAAAATAGGAATAAACATCGCCAACATGGCGCCATAAGAAGTATGATCGTTGTAAAATGGAGTCATTACCCAGTGAGCAGCTTCGCTCGAAAAGGCATTAATTGCGTGGTTTATAAGTGTATAAAATATCACTATTAAAAAGCCAAAAATATATGCATAAATAAAATACCACATATTTTGCTCTTTTCTAAAGGCCTGTATGCCAAAGAAATAAAGTGGAATAATAAACCATAGTTTGGCAATAAAAGCTTTGAGAGAGACTATTGGAAACTCGCTGGTAAAAGTGCATAAAAGCATCCATATTAAATACAAATAAATGACTATGCTAATGGGATGAATAAGAATACGTTTGTCAAATTCGCGGTCGTACAAAATCTTGGCAATAATTAAAACTAACAATGCTGCAAGCAAAGGTTCAGTCGGTATCGACACTCCAATATCCAAATCGAAGCTCGATAAATTTACGGCAAGAGGTGTTAAAAATGATATTAATATAAGCACTAAATCGGCTCTTGTAAAGTACAATAAGCCTACGAACAAAAGGGCTGGGAATATGCTTAGAAAAAAAAATTCTGAAGCAATGAAAATTGAATTTAAAATTACAAATGCCATCGAAATTGCAATAGCAATCCATTGATTTTTTGTAAAATTGGTTTCCAATATTTTCATCTCTTTTTGTTCTTCACTGCAATTTTCTATTCGTGGATTTTTATTGATTTGAAATTATCAATAATTATGGTGAGGAAAATCATTAGAAGCAAAGATCCAAATGTTGAAATTACCACTATTAACCATCGCACAGGATATGATTTTTTTTCAGCAGGATATGCAGAATCTACTTTAAAAGTCTGCGGCAATTCTTCTTCAGCATCAATTTTTGCTTCATCATATTTAGCCTTAATTTCGGTAAGATGTTTTTTTTCATATTCCAACCCATCACGAATGGAAACATAAGGGCCCCCATAAATGGCAAGCGTATCAAGCATCAATTTCAAAGATTTTACTGCTAATGAGTTAGGATTTCTTGCTATTTCTATTGCCATCTGCCGGTTGATCATCTCAGCCTGTGTTTCATAATCATGTATTCCATGCTTTCTCAAAACCGTAAGAGAATCTTCTTTGGCTTGCATATCTGCTAATAATTCGGTGTATTCAGCTTGCACAATTTTAAATCCTTTTAAAGCTCTTTCTTTCTGCATAAAGATTTTTACTGAATCCAAAAGTGCTGAAATATCATTACAAATCAATGCCGAAGTATCTGGATCTATGTCCATTACAGTTATTTCCACAGCCATATTTTCTGTGCGCCTATAATGGATGTTGCTTTCATATTCTTTGATTAGTAAAGTCTGCGGATATTTGGCATTTTTATCTATATCATAATGACGTTTTAAATTATATTTTTGAATTATTCTATCACGTATCTTGCTGGAATTCAATACTTGAAGCAATTGTTCGGCATCTTCTTCTTCGCCAAATTGAAGTACATCTTGCTTGAGAGTTTGGGTTTGGCTTAAAAGTGCTTTTGAAATTGAATTGGTGGAAGTTGGGAATAGCACTACCTGAGATTGAAATTTTGGCGGGATAAAAAAAGGTGCCGAAAAAATCATTGATGCAATTGCTGCAATAAGTGTTACTATCAAAATAGGTTTCTTATGTGACCAAAGAAAAATAATCAAATTAACTGATTTAAAAGCATTTGAATCCGTTTGTTGTTCATTCATAAAACAAGAATTAATTTGTTTGTTGCATTGTCAAAAATATAAATAATAAACCAATGAACGCAAACAATGAAATAATATTTAGTTTTGCAATTATTCGAAATTTTATGACATACTCAAAAATCTTTTTCCGGCAGTTGGCTTTACTCAAACTTGAATCGGTGTTTATATGTATATTATTCATTTTAAGAATTATAGAACTTGTAGGTTTAAAATTCATAATAGGAATTGAGTATTCAATATATTTTTTGATTTTCCGAGGGTTTCTGATGGATGTTTTATATTTATTAGCATTGAGTTTATTTTTTATGTTGCTCAATTCTTATTCCGATAAATTTAGTCAAACATTTACCCGAATTTATAAAGTATTTGTAATCAGTATTATATTTCTATATTTTTTGAATATTTTATATTTTATTTTTACTGGAACACCACTGGATCAGTCGATTTTTATTCACAGTTTTAGCGACATTTCGATGGCAATTTCAAAAAGCTTAAATCATCCACTTTTATTATTTATGTTTTCATTGATAATATTTATAAGTTTGATATATAGTTTATTATGGCTTTTTAAAAGAGTTGAAATATCTTTTTTATTAAAAAAAATAATTTTTTGGATTTCCATTGCTTCTCCATTGGCAATAGTTGTTGCTAAGCCTCAACAAGTTAATTTTTCGAGAGAAATTGAATATCAAATTGTTGAAAACAAGCTTGTTGATTTTTTACATTCATCTTACGACTATTGGATTAATAATTTAATATATTCAAAAAATGAGTTCGACAATTTGGATATTAAAGCCTTTCAAAATGATATTGGTAATTGGGAATTTGTAGATAACGATTTCCCACTGTTACATATTGATAATGAACAAGATGTGATTGGAAAATATTTTCAAACTGATGGGGTAAAACCCAATTATGTTTTTATTATTTGCGAAAGTCTTTCGAGAGCTTTTAGTGGAGAAGATTCATATTTTGGTTCGTTTACTCCTTTTCTCGATTCCCTCGAAAAGAATGGTCTTTATTGGGAAAATTGTCTTAGCTCAACAGAAAGAACTTTTGGAGCAATACCTGCAATTATTGGCTCACTCCCTTATGCAAAAACGGGTTTTGCTGGAATGGCTGGCGATTACCCAAAGCATCTGACGTTGATGTCGTTAATGAAAAGGAACGGTTATTTTACATCTTATTTTCATGGTGGACCTTTGGGTTTTGATAATTTATATGACTTTATAAAATTTCAGCAACCAAATTTTATTTACAATGAATCAACAGCAAATCCGATTGCCGATAATGCTGATAATAAAGATGTTAGCTGGGGAATGTATGATGATGAATTGTTCCGACAAAGCATAAAAACCATGCTTGTTCAAAATACTAAAAAACCCAGATTTGATTTATTTTTAACACTTACAACCCATGAACCTTTTAACATACCAGACCGTAAATATTGGGAGGCGCAATTCGATAAGCGATTGGAATTTCTTAATTTAAATAGCCAGCAGAAACAATTGGCAAAAGCTCAAAAATTGAGACTTTCGTCATTTATGTACCTCGATAATTCTATCCGTCAATTTATGCTCGACTACAAAAAGAACTTTGACTTTAAGCATACAATTTTTGTAATTACTGGCGATCATCGTATGGGGACAATAACTCGAAATGATTTGGAAAAATATCATGTTCCTTTAATAATTTATTCTCCAATGATTGTTAAACCTCAGAAATTCAAAGCGGTAGCATCTCATTTGGCAATAGCTCCAACAATTAATTCTTTTATGAAGCACAATTATGAATATAAATCACCCGATACAGTAAGTTGGTTTTCTCATTCGCTCGATACCTATCCCAAATTCCGCAATACTTTTTCATTCCCAACCATGAGAAATTCACGAGAGATTGAAGAATATATTTATCAGAACTATTATCTTTATAAAGACAAACTTTTCAAAATTGAAGAAAATCTTGATATTAAGCAAATTGTGAATGATAATTTGAAAAATTTGATAGTTAGTAAGATGAAAAGATATATGAAATATAACTATTATATGTGTTATAATGATAGAATTTTCCCTTATAATATATTACCACAAAATATTATAAACCAGCTACTTATTAATAATTCTTGGAAGGAATTGTTGAAAGTTAATTCAGAAAAAGAATATACATCAATATGCGATAAATATGCCTTTGAAAAAAGTAAATACAAAAATATTATGTTTCAAATGGAATTTGATTTCATGTCGAGAAAACATTCTGGCGATAGCTTACCATTGGTTGTGATGACGTTAGAGAATAAGGCTGGCGAAAATATAATCTGGAAAGCATTTAATTTGACCAATATCGATGGAAGCAATATTGTGAAGACCAAAAATGTTCATATAAATATTGAGTATAATATTGATTTAAATAGATATAAAATCGAGGATAAGACCTATTTGAAAGTCTATTATTGGAACAATAAAAAAGTTGAGTATCAAGTTGAAAATTTTAATTTTAAATTATTTGGCATTAAATAATTTTGTTTATCAAAATATTATAACTTAGCGTGTTCTTAAACTTATGAAATAATGAGTCCGCAATCTAAATTATTAAGTAACATTTTATCACTATTGTTTATAGTTGGCTTCTTTAGCGTAAACGCTCAGCAAACAAAAGTTGATAGTTTAGAGAATATTACAAAAGCATCGAACGACCCACGAAAAATATCCAAGACCTTTGTAGAATTATCGAAAATATTTGAAGCAAAATCCGCAGAGAAAGCTTTAATATATTTATATGAAGCCGAAAAAGTAGCAATTTCATATAAACTCGATAGCCTTTTAGGATATATTTATTACAAAAGTGCTGTAATAGAGGCAAAATTGGGAGAGAATGAATCAGCCATCTCACATTATAAAAAATCAATAGAAAGCAACCAAAAATCGAAATATTTTCAAACTCAAGCAAGTAGTTTTAATAATCTGGGAAGATTATATCTGATAAACAATAATTTTGATAGCGCAGAAGTCTATTTAAAGAGAGCTATTTCTTATAAGAAAATGTTGGCCAAAAAGAAACCCAATGATAAAATATTGCTTCAATCCATTGGCAAAGGTTATATGAATTTGGGTTCAATGTATTTGAATAAAAGCGATTACAAATCAGCCATAGCAGCACTTTATGAAGCCTTAAAGATATCTGAGCAGCAAAAAGACAGTAGTTATTTGGCATCAATTCATTCAAATATTGGAGTCATATATTACTTTTACAAAGATTTCAGAAACGCGAAAAAGGAATTTAAGCAAGCCTATATAATTAGCGTTGCCACCAAAAATATTCCATCTATTGCTTCTGCACTGACAAATTTAGGAGGTATCGCCAAGGAAAATGGTGAGCTAAAGAAAGCAGACTCAATATATTCGGCTGCATTAAAAATTAGACTTAAAATTGGTCCACCAGCCTCAATAGCTGGATTATATGAGAATTTGGGGCTGATAGCCCAACAGATGAAACTGGATAATAAAGCTCTTGAGTACTATGCTAAGTCGTTGAAGATAAGAAATAGTACTGATAATAATTCGGGGCTTGCTTCTTCTTACGCAAACATAGGAGCTTTATATTTAAAGAAAAAAAATTACCCTGTCGCCGAAAATATGCTTCTTAGAGCTTTACAACATTCAACATCTTGTGAAAGTCCAGAAAAGTCATTAGAGATTTATATCAATTTAGCAAGGCTTTATGAGGAAACAAAAGATTTTCAAAAATCTTTGAAATATTATAAAGAATTTAAAATTATTGACGACTCTATTCATTCCTTAAAATCGGAAACTACAATAAATCTTTTTAAGGAAAAGTATGAAACTGCCCAAAAAGACAGAACAATCTTTACGTATAAGCAAAAGCAAAAAGTGGATAAATTGATTCAAGAGAAGCAAGCCTTAAACAATAATTTTCTGGTGGTTGCTATATTGCTATTATTTAGCATTTCATTTCTTGTATTTATATTTCTTATAAAAAGGAGAAATTCCGAAAAAGTAATTTTTGAAAAAAATCAGGAAATTGACCGACAGAAAATGTTGGAATTGGTAAAAGGTCAGGAAATGACGTCCATAAATTCTTTCATTAGCGGGCAAGAGAAAGAAAGAGCTCGCATTGCTTCCGACCTTCACGATAAGCTTGGTAGCTTGTTATCAACAGTAAAGCTCCATTTTAGTTCACTCGAAACAGTTTTCGATGACGATGATGAACTCAAAACAAATTTTGAATTTGCTATTTCACTTCTCGACCAATCTGTGTCGGAAGTTCGGTCGGTTTCTCACAGTTTGGCAAAAGAAATATTAACCGAATTTGGAATTATTGGAGCAATAGAAAACCTTAGAGATGCTATTAATTCTGCAGATACTTTGAAAATGATTTTTGTAAATTCGGGCTATAAAACAAGGCTGACTTACGAATTTGAAATAGAAATTTACCGAATAATTCAAGAACTTGTTACCAATGCTATTAAACATGCAAAAGCTCAAGAAATTGTAATTCAATTTATTACCGACGGAGATAATTTAAATATTACTGTTGAAGATGATGGCGTTGGATTCGACCCAGCAAAAATAAAATCTAATGGATTGGGACTTGCAAATATCTATGAAAGAACTAAAAAGTTAAATGGAAGATTCTCCATAGATTCTGCCATTGGCAATGGAACAACAATTATTTTCGATATTCCTTTAATAAAAAATGCAAATTGAAATTTCATCTTTAAAAATAAACTATAATTTATTCAACTATGCTTTCAATTTCAAATGCAGCTGTTTCCTAAATTTCTTATTTTTACCGAATAAATTATCGAAATGAAATTTTTATCCACATTTGTTTTTTTGTTAGCTATTTTTTCAAATATTTATGCTCAAGAAATTGATGCTTATGATAGCTTATCAATCAACCAAATAGATACTAATTACGCTCACAATTTTGGCTTTACCATTGGAGGTGGTGTCTCTTTTCCAGTAATAAATCCAATTTTTACAGATACATTTTCTAATTGGAGAACAGAACCTGGTTCTTTGATATCCATTGGAATGCTATATAATTCAAATCTGAATAAGCAATTATCGCTTCAGTGTGGATTGATTCTAAATTTTACAAAAATTCCAATTTTCTTTACTATTAATAATAATTTGAATATAAAAAAAATTACAAATTATTCAAGTTTAGCAATTCCTTTTTTTGCCTCCTACAAATTAAACCAAAAGAAAAAGGGTTTATTCTTCACTTTTGGTGCACAAGCTGAATTGGATATAAGCAAAAAAATTGATAAAGACAACAGAATGTTTCCTTTAAAAGCTTTTGTTCCTGAACTTTACAGCGCCGTTGGATACAAATTTAACAATATTTTCTCCATTTATGAACTTCGTATGTTCTGGCAAATAATTCCTATAAACATATTGAAATTAGATAATGAAATTTATAGCCACGCATTGGCATCTTTAATAATTTGGAGAACAGGAATCCTATTTACAATTAGGTAAATTTTTTTTATAAATAGATTTTTTTATCATGAATAAAATTAATAAAATCCCCAAAAAAGCTAAATCCGAAAACCAATTTAAGACGAGCAAAAAATTTATGAGACTGCTGTCGGAAAAATTTCCAAATATTCGTTCTGCAAAATCTGAAATCATAAACCTCGAAGCAATACTGAATTTACCAAAAGGAACAGAGCACTTTCTATCTGATATTCATGGCGAATATGAGACTTTTAAACATGTGCTTAGCAATGGTTCGGGCGTTATAAGAAGGCGAATTGATGATATTTTTGGCGATAAAATTACTGAAATTGAGAAAGATAAACTCGCTATGCTTATTTATTATCCCGTAGCCAAATTGGATAAACTGGAATTAGAAAACTCTCTCTCTGATGATTGGTATAGGCAAAATCTCACTTATCTTGTTGAGATTGCTGCATATATAAGTTCAAAATACACGCGTTCTAAAATTAGAAAATCTTTGCCCAAAGATATGGGGTATATTATTGATGAGCTTTTAAATATCAATAAAAATCTTAGAAACAAGGAGACATATTTCTCTTCCATAATTGAATCAATAATTCATAACCAAGCTTCTAACGATTTTATCTACGAAATTACTCATCTAATTCAACGGCTTTCTATCGACAGGCTTCATATCGTAGGCGATATTTTCGACCGTGGTCCATCTC
The DNA here is from genome assembly GCA_001872625.1 of Bacteroidetes bacterium CG2_30_33_31. Taxonomy (GTDB): domain Bacteria; phylum Bacteroidota; class Bacteroidia; order Bacteroidales; family UBA1556; genus UBA6267. The sequence continues at coordinate 10,319 of MNXP01000008.1, read as the reverse complement.
CCGACAAAGTAATGGACGAAATAATGAAAACTCCCAGTGTCGATATTCAATGGGGAAATCATGATGTTGTTTGGATGGGAGCTGCCGCTGGCATCGAAGTTTATATTGCTTTAGTTATTAGAATATCAGCAAGATACAATAATATGGCAATACTTGAAGATTCTTACGGCATAAATTTATTTTCACTTTATGAATTTGCTTCAGAGCAATATGCAGACGATCCATGCAAAAGTTTTAAGCCCAAAGACTCTAACAAAATGAGCAAGAAACAAACAGAACTTTTGAAAAAAGTGCATAAAGCAATTTCGATAATTCAATTTAAGCTTGAAGGTCAGATTATAAAAAGAAATCCTCAATTTAAGATGAATGACAGATTGCTGTTGGAATCCATAAATCTTAAGGATAAAAATGTAAAAATTAAAAACAAATTTTATGAACTAAACGACCTCAATTTTCCCACCATCGACCCGAAAACCCCTTACGAATTAACAGAAGAGGAAAAGGAGATAATGAATAAATTGCAAAAGAGTTTTAACAGCAGCGAAAAATTACAAAAGCACATCAATTTTTTATATTCAAATGGCGGCATGTATTTAAAATACAATAATTTACTTCTTTATCACGGAGCAATCCCAATAACATTTAAAGGCAATTTGAAAAAAATTGAAATTAATAATAAGAATTACCAAGGCAAATCTCTTATGGACAAACTCGATAAAATGGCTCGCCAAGCATATTACGACGAAAATGCCATATTAGCAAAGGATTATCTATGGTATTTATGGTGTGGGCCAGATTCTCCTCTCTTTGGCAAAAAGAAAATGGCCACTTTCGAAAGATATTTTATAGATGATTTAAATGTGCAAAAAGAAGATAGAAAAGCATATTACGATTTGCGCGAAAATGAAGAAGTAATTGATATAATTCTTAAGGAATTTGGCATGAATCCAGCGATTTCAAAAGTGGTTAATGGCCATGTTCCTGTGAAAGTTGTCAAGGGTGAAAGCCCAATAAAAGCTGGCTCAAAATTGATAGTCATCGATGGTGGAATGTCAGCTCCATACCAAAGTGTTACCGGAATTGCAGGCTTTACTTTGATTTCAAATTCTTATGGTTTGGTTATAGTTTCTCATCAAAGTTTTCCATCGAAAAAAGATGCAATTGAAACAGGCCAGGATATGATTTCGTCGCATCAATTTTTAAGTGAAAAGAAAGAAAGAAAAACGGTATCGCAGACTGATGTTGGTATTAAAATTAAAGAGCAAGTTAAGGATTTAAAAAATTTAGTAAACGCCTTTAAACAAGGTATTATAAAAGAAATCTATGATAAGTAATATTAATTTGCGTCCTCTAACAGATTGGTTACCAACTACTCCAGCAGAAGCGAAATTGCGCGCTTGGGATGAACTTGATGTAGTTATTTTTAGTGGCGATGCTTATATAGATCATCCTGCTTTTGGCCCTGCAGTGGTGGGTCGAATCATAGAAAATTATGGCCTCAGAGTGGCAATAGTTCCTCAACCAAATTGGCGCGACGACTTAAGAGACTTCAAAAAATTTGGTAAACCTCGTTTGTTTTTTGGTGTTACTGCTGGCTCTATGGATTCCATGGTAAACCACTATACTGCCAACAGAAGGCTTCGTTCCAACGATGCTTATACGCCTGGCGATGTGGCAGGATTTCGGCCAGATTATGCTACCGTGGTTTATTCTCAGATTTTGAAAAAACTCTACCCAGAAGTACCTATTCTTATTGGCGGCGTTGAGGCCTCGCTGCGCAGATTAACTCATTACGACTATTGGAGCGATAAATTGAAGCCTGGTATTTTGCTCGATTCCAAAGCTGATTTGTTGGTTTATGGTATGGGCGAACAACCTCTGAAAGATATTGTTCGTCTTCTCGCCAAAGGTGTTCCTTTTGATAATCTTAGAAACATACAGCAGACAGTTTTTTTGGCATCTTTTGAAGAGACTAACTTAATAAAATCTAAGAATGATTATATAGAACTCAATTCCCATGATATTTGTTTGAAAGACAAAAAATCCTACGCCTCCAATTTTAAACATATTGAACAGCAAAGTAATAGCATGGTTGCCAAAATATTAATTCAAAATTGTGGCGATAAAAACTTGATTGTAATGCCGCCATTTCGTACTATGACAGAAAAGGAAATGGATGAGAGTTTTGATTTGCCTTACACAAGATTGCCTCATCCAAGATACAAAAAACGTGGACCAATACCTGCTTATGAGATGATAAAATTTTCTATAAATATGCACAGAGGTTGTTTTGGCGGCTGTTCGTTTTGCACTATTTCTGCTCATCAGGGTAAATTTGTAGCAAACCGTTCAAAAAAATCAATCTTAAAAGAAGTTGAAAAGCTTACTCAGATGCCAGATTTTAAAGGATATATAAGCGATCTTGGCGGTCCTTCGGCAAATATGTATCGTATGAAAGGTAAAGATTTGACCCAATGTGAATCTTGCTTACGTCCAAGTTGTATTAGTCCAAAAATTTGTCCAAATCTTGATGTAAATCATGAGCCTCTTTTGGAGATTTATAAAGAAGTTCGGCAAATGCCTGGTATAAAAAAAGCCTTTGTTGGCAGTGGAATTCGCTACGATATGTTGATGGATAAAAACCTTTGTGAAAGGGATAAAGTTACAGCCGACAAATACATAAAGGAGCTTGCTGAACATCATGTTTCTGGAAGGTTAAAAGTTGCGCCAGAACATACTTCGGACGGCGTGCTCAAAGTAATGCGAAAACCATCTTTCGATTTATTCTACGATTTTAAAGAAAAATTTGAAAAAGCATCAGCATCTTGCGGATTAAACCAAGAGATTATTCCTTATTTTATTTCCTCACATCCAGGCAGTTCTTTAGTAGAAATGGCCAATCTTGCTATCCAAACCAAAAAACTTGGCTTTAAATTAGAACAGGTTCAAGATTTTACTCCAACGCCCATGACCGTTGCTACGGTAATTTATTATTCTGGTTTTCATCCATATACGCTCAAAGAAATTTCGACCCCAGTATCTAAGGAAGAAAAACTTGAACAGCGTAATTTCTTTTTTTGGTATAAAGATGAATATAGATCCAAAATACGAAAAACATTAAAATCTATTGGAAGAGAAGATTTGATAGATGAACTTTTAGATAAAAAATCTGTAGATAAAATCCTTAAAAAGAAAAAATAAAAAGGGAAATTGCAATCATTCTTTTTGTCTAAAATATTTAGATTCTTTAAGCAATACTCTTGTATTATTCCTGATTTTGAAAATATGCCTCTCAATATATATTCTAAAACGGATAAGCTAAGGTATATAACCTTATATATTCACAAATACATAAGCAACTTTTACTTTTCAAATTCGGTTAGTTTTAGAAGCCGTCTTTTAAAAAAAAACTTTTAAGAATAGAATTATAAGGGTTGATATTTTTTTTGCCTGAAGAACCTTATACCGATTACCAATATAATAAAGTCTAATACATTGTATTTTTTCAGAATCTAAAAAGGAGCTTAGGTTTTAGGTTTAGCAGTTCAATTATTTTTTTATAGCAAAAAAAAGAGGCTGTATTTAAGGCAGCCTCTTTTAATTAATCTTTAATTCATAGTTCTAATGAATATCCCAGAATAATTTTGTTTTCAGCAAATCTTCACCAATTGCGCTTGAAGCAGCGGTATAATTAGCTGCATTGAGAGTTTGTTCTACTGTAGGATAAGTCATTCTAACAGGTATATCAGAATAATTTGATATAGATAGAGGCATGTTAAATAATGGATAATCTAATCTTCTCCAGAAAGTCCAGCCTAAGAAGCCTCTATTGAAAGAAGCAATCCATGCTTGAGTACCAATCTTTTGTTGGAATGTGCCTGTTGCCGTAGCATAAGCTACACCTGGGTTAAGCAAGTATGTAGCAACATCTGCAGCGGATCCGCCCCAATATAAAATTGAAGACTCAATTCCTGCATTGTAAAAAGACTCGGCTGTTCCACCAACGGTGAAACCTTTAGCAGCAGCTTCGGCAAGATAGAAGCAAACTTCTGTGTAATCCAAAAGAACACTTTGTAAAGTTGGATCTAGGAAGGCAGTACCGTAAGGAGAATAGTTAGCATAAGCGCTGTTAGAACCATAAATACCACCTAAATAGGCTGGTGTAGGAATGGATCCAGTGTCTCTTGTTTGATAATAAGATGCAAGTCTTGGGTCAGCAATAGGAACCATAATATCTACCATGGTATTAGCTGCTACAAAGTCAAAACGACCACTAAGAACCAAATCAATATAAACTGGACTGGTGTTAGGCGAAGCAGTTAAATAGGTCATTGCTCCATTATCGGCATTAGAGGCGAATACTCCAGCAGTAACAGCTCCTTCAATAGCAGCTTTTGCTTCAGTAGCAAGACCGCTATAATCTATAACACTCATACCAAGTTTTAATTTTAATGAGTTAGCAAATAATTTCCATGCAGCTACATCACCAGCATAAATAAAATCAGCACCACCAAAGCTTCCAGAAGCAGCATCAAGATCAGCAATAGCTGCATCTAATCTTTTAAAAAGATCTTTGTAAATAGTGGCTGCATCATCGTATTTTGGAGTAGTGTTGTCAATATTAAGGGATTCTGAGTAAGGTACATTACCCCAGATATCAACTATTCTTTGCCAAGTATATACGCTTAAAACTTCAATAATTGCAAGTTGATTTTTCTTCATACCAGCTTCAGTTGGTAGATAAGTAGTGGCGTTTATAATATCTTTAGATTCTTTTAAATCTTCTAAAACGTCTCTGTAGAGAATACGAAATTCATTACCAGGAATTGCTCTGGTAATAACATCATAGTTGGCTTCATCAGTGTAAGTTGTTTCTGTAACGTATTGAGAGAATAGGTTATACACATTCAGATTTACGCTGATACTTGCATTTTGATCAGCAAGTGATTTTACTGCGCTGGAAAATAGTGTTTCTCCAGCAACTTTAGAAGGGCTTTTTGTATCTTTATTGAACTCTTCAAAGTTTTTTGTGCAAGAAGCAACAACTAATACCAATAATATTAAATATATCTTTTTCATAGGTTTATTGTTTTAAAATTCTAAGTTAATGTTTAATCCAAAGTTACGAGTAGTTGGTAAAACACCACTTTGCCATCCTTGAAGGTTTCCTGAGCTAATACCTGCTTCTGGATCAGCATCTGGAAGATTCTTCATAATTATCCATAGGTTTGAACCAACAAAGCTTATAGATGCACCTTTAATAAAGCTTGAGCCAATCATTGATTTAGGGAGTTTGTAGGTTAATACAAGTTCTCTAAGTTTCAAGTAAGAAGCATCATAAGTAAACATGGAATTAGGATTACGTGCATAGCCAAATAATAAGTAATTATTTCCAGCTACTCTTAAGGTATTAGGTGTTCCATCTTCTTTAACTCCGTCTAATATAACACCACCACTTGTAGATGCATATCCTTTAGTGTGGTCAGCTGGATCAGCCCAAACGATTGGGTTTCTAACAGGACTGCCTAAATCATTATTGAATACTGTATTGGCATAAAGTCCTGTTGCTTGTCCATACCATTGGTCAAGTGAGAATATTGAACCGCCTTTTTGGTAATCTAATAAGAAACTTAAAGAAAAATCTTTATAGTTTAATTTGTTGGTAAAACCTGCATTCCAGTCTGGATTCATATTTCCTATTACTACATCAGATGTTGGGGTGATTTTGTAATAACCATTATGATAGCCAGTAGAGTTTATTACTTTTTTACCTGTTGCTTTATCATAAACAAAATCTGAACCTTTTATAGTTCCGTAAGGTTGTCCTACAGTTGCATTGATTGTTATACCGCCTTGGAAACTTCCAAGCAATAAATTATCTACACCTTCGTATAATGAAAGAACTTTGTTAGTGTTTTTAGCCCAATTTAAGATTACATCCCAAGAAAAATCTTTTGTTTTTACTGGAGTTGCAAATAATGAAAGCTCAATACCTTTGTTTTCTATTTCGCCTGAGTTAACATATTTTGTAGAGTAACCTGTTGCAGTTGATATTGATACAGGTAAAATTTGGTCAACAGTATTGTTTTTGTAAACTGCAAAATCGAATCCAACGCGGTTTTCTTTAAACATCATTTCAAGGCCAGCTTCTAAACTTTTTGTTTTTTCTGGTTTTAAATTAAGGTTATTTTTTGTGCTTGGAACTGAGAATAATGTTGTGCTACCAAATGGGCTTGGTTTAGAATAAACATCAAAAATAGATGCAAAAGGTGCATCATTACCAACTTGTGCATAGTTTGCTCTAAATTTACCAAATGACAACCACTTAGCTTTCAATAGTTCTGAGAAAATAACGTTTCCAGAGATTGAAGGGTAAATATATGAGTTAGATCCATCAGGTAAAGTCGAAGATTTATCTCTTCTCAAAGTAGCATCTACATAAACAAAATTCTTATATCCTAATGATAATTGGCCAAATACACCAAGAACTGCTGTTTTTTGAGCAGCTTCTACAGGTGATAAACTTGGGTCAACTGAATTTGATAATGAATATAATTCAGGCACTACAAGACCTCCGTTTGTGGAAGCTAAGATTGAACTCAATGAGTTTGTTCTATAATTTGTACCTAAAAGACCTGTGATATTGATGTCTTCGTTGATTTTTCCTTTATAATTGACTAAGAGGTCATAATTGCTTTCTTGGAAAGTTTTATTATATCTCTGATATCCAGAGCCAGCGTCTGGAAAATTAATACCAAAAGGAGCAGCAATTGAACCAAAAGCACGTCTTTCTTCTTGAATTTCAGAATAGAAGTCTGTTGTTGCTCTTGCAAGAACACTTATATTACTATTTACTTTATAATTTAAAGCTACATTTCCAAACAAACGATCTCTTGAGTCAGTTTCGTAATTTTGGTAACGTGTCCAGTAGGGATTATCCCAATAAATAGGGCTTAAATTATTTTCATCTACATAATTCCAAGTTACATTCCTGCCAGTGGCGTCATATATAGATTTTTGTTCTTGATAATCAACATTTGTTTGCATCCATTGACGGAAACTTGTTAAAATATTGTCGCTGTATCCAGTTGAATTACGTCCTTTACCATTGGTTTTGGAATAATTAACTGTAGCTGATGCTGTTAATCTATCACTCAAATCATAGCTTGAGCTGAAGTTTATGTTGTCGCGTTTAAGTGTACTATTTGGCATAATACCACTTTGATCTAAACGTGTGTAACCTATTCTAAATGTGCTATGGTCGGTACCACCATTAACAGATACACTATTTTTTAATGTGTATGATTTATTGAAAAATGTTACAGGTCCGTTAGCAGCATTTACCCAAGGAGTTTTTTGATTGTATTTAGGAGATTCTGGGTCAAAAGCATTCCATTGATATACCATCAGTGATGGATCAAATTTTTCACCAAAAGAAGCGTCTTCAGTTGTAGGAACAACTAAATCATCAACTCCATCGCCATCAAAATCATATTCGTAAAGTCCTCTATGAGCTCCACCACTGTAATAAGGCCCGTATCCACCGCCGTATTCAGTTTGATAAGTTGGGAAAGTGCTTTTATCAACTACTCCCATTGTGGCACTTAATCCTAAAGAAACGCCTAAGTATTTTTTGTTTGCACCAACTTTAGCGCCTTTTTTAGTAGTAATAATAATTACACCGTTGGCAGCACGTGAACCGTAAAGAGCTGTAGCGGCAGCACCTTTAAGTACGTTAATTGATTCAATATCATCTGGATTAATATCAGATGCGGCATTACCATAGTCGTATCCAATACCACCTCTTTTTTGGTAAGATGAGTTATTGTTGTCATTGCTAACGGTAACTCCATCAACAACAAAAAGTGGTTGGTTGTTTCCAGTAAGAGAAGAAGAACCACGTATTAAAATATTGGTGGAACCACCCATATTATTATTGGTTCTAACTTGCAAACCAGCAACTTTACCACTCATAGTGTTAAGAAAGTTGTCAGATCTGACAGTACTTACTTGCTCGCCCGAAACTTTTTGGGTAGAATATCCAAGGGATTTTTTCTCCCTCGAGATTCCAAGAGCTGTAATAACTGTTCCCTCAAGTTCAAAGGCTGTAGTTTTCAATGCTACATTAATTGTTGTTTGAGAGCCAACTGTGAGTTCTTGAGATTCCTTTCCGACAAAAGAAAAGACAAGTACTGAGTTGTTGTTAGGAACGCTGATTGAATACTTTCCATCCAATCCAGTAACAGTTCCATTTTGTGTGCCCTTTATCAAAATTGATACACCGGGAATAGCTGAGCCGTCATCACTGCTGGTGACTGTTCCACTAACCGTTTTTTGGGCGTAAACACCCATACTACTCAGAAAAAAGAGTAATAAGGTAAAAAGTGTAAACCTTCTCATAAATTTAATTTTTGGTTAGACATTTAGGTTATTTGAATAAAAAAATTGTATGCGTTTGTTCTATTTTCCATTTGTCGCCAATCTCGTCAAAATGGAAGTGTAAATATATAACGTTAATTAACATAAACAATAAAAAATTGTAAATAATTATTATTTATTTTTTTAACTAAATTTTGAATATTGTTAAAAAACAAAAAACCATCTGATTTTCAGATGGTTTTGGGTGTAATATTTATCACTTTTGGCTTTATCCTTTTAGTATACTTTTTGAAATAACTACCCTTTGAACTTGGTTTGTACCCTCATAAATCTGGGTAAGTTTAACATCACGCATGATTTTTTCGACCATAAACTCGTGAGTATATCCGTCACCTCCCATAATTTGAACTGCATCTGTGGCAATTTTCATTGCTGAATCGCTGGCATAAAGTTTCGCCATAGCCGATAATTTTGATGCTTCTTTTAGCCCATTTTCATAAGCTTTTGCAGAACGCCAAATTAAAAGCCTTGAAGTTTCAATCATTACTTCCATATCGGCAAGCATAAATGCAATTGCTTGATTGGCGGCAATAGGTTTTCCAAATTGGATTCGATTTTTTGCCCACTCTTTTGAAGTTTCATAAGCTGTACGTGCAGCACCAAGTGCCAAAGAGCCAACTCCATTGCGGGTGCGGTCAAATGTTTTCATTGCTAAAAGAAATCCTTCTCCTTCGCGGCCCAATAAATTTGAGGTAGGAACTTCTACATCGTGAAATATTATTTCATTTTGCACTGATGCTCTTTGACCCATCTTAATAAGGTGTGGTTTTATTTCTACACCAGGAGTATTTGTTGGAACTACTATGGCAGATAAACTTCGTGAGCCTCGGCTGGGATCGGTAAGAGCAAATACTGTTAAAAATGTTGATGCCTCAGCATTTGTTATAAATCTTTTGTGACCATTGATTATATATTTATCTCCTTTTTTTATGGCCGAACTTTTTATACCTTGCACATCGGAACCTGCATTTGGTTCTGTCAAGCAGTATCCAGCAACTCCTTGAACTTCATTAATAAGTCCATAGAATTTTTTTTGCTGCTCCTCATTTGCTGCCAAGTATAAGGGAGTTAGTGCAAGTGTGTTTGCCTCAATGCCAATACCAATGCCAATACAACCTGCTCCAAGTTCCTCAGCTGCAAGTGAACTCTCGAATAAATCATAACCGTTTCCACCAAATTTTTTTGGCAGTGGACCATTCATGATACCTTCTTTATAAGCAGCCTTTATAACTGGCCAAGGAAATTCTGCCAAATCATCATATTTTAGCGCATTTGGAGTTATCCATCTTGCAGTGAAATCGCGATATTTCTCGCGTATTGCTATCTGCTTCTCTTCTAAATTAAAATCTACCATAATAATGTTGTGTTTATTTTACTTTTCGTAAATAAATTTGAGGCCATAAAAGTATAAAAAATCTTTATTCCATCGAAAAAATCAAAAGTAAATTCCCTTAGGAATTAAAAAGTAAATTCTTGAGGGTGATTAAGCTACTGAAATGCAAGCAAATAAATTATTGCCCATTTCTAATAATTGCCAATTTAACTTCCGTTTTAATTATTTTTAAATACCATTTCTCTTTATTAAAGTAGGGTAAATTAGTCAATTTATATTTTTATGGTATTTCATTCATTTGAGACCGTTGTAAAACTCTAAGTATATCAAAAACCTTCGATTTCATTTCGTTTTTTTTGTTTTTAGATCAATAAAAGGGATAAAATGTTGAATAATTGTTCAAAAGTGGTCTTTTTCGGAGGATTTTTCCCCTTATTTTTCGCAATTGGACATAACTATCCCAGGTGACCTATATAAATTATAAGCTATAGCCTCCAAAAGATGTTGAGAATGCATTTTATTCATGCCAACATATCGAGCCATACCT
>MNXP01000035.1 GCA_001872625.1 Bacteroidetes bacterium CG2_30_33_31 | reverse complement strand
CTGCAAGCTTATATTAGCTTGATCGGTTTTAATAAATTGAGGCATGAAAGCCAGAAAAAATAGAGATACTTTAGGATTCAGAATATTCATCAAAATACCTTTGGAATATAACTTTTTTACTTCTTTTTTATCTTTAAAGTCAAGGTCAAATGAATTTTTATTCCTATCAACCAAGGCCAAAATGCCGAGGTAAATAAGATAAGCTGCTCCAATATATTTCAGAATTGTGAAAGCTATTTCAGAATTATAAATCAACAAACTCAAGCCTAAAGCTGCCGCAGAAATATGAAAAATCAAACCAGTGCAAAGGCCGAGAGCTATCATTATTCCCGATTTTTTGCCTTGAGTTACCGACTGAGTTACAACAAAAATTATATCTGGGCCTGGCATCAATGTCAGCAAAATGGAGGCAAAAGTAAACTGTATAAGATTCATGATAAATTGGGAATTTTCCAGATTAAAATTGTGATTTTCTTCCAGGTGTGTATGGTGCATTAATCTTATCCAAAGCAGCATCGAAATATTGCATCTCGTTGTTTTTTAATTTCTCTACAAACTTGCTAATATCCTTGCCGCGCTTTTGAATGATTGCATAATCATCTCTATGTGTTTGCGTTGGTCCTTCTGAAGAGCTCCAAATTCCCCAAACAATTTTGTCCATTCGCTCATTTAAACCTGGTGCATAAGCTGCATTGCGAGATTGTTTTAAAGCGTCGCCATTCATTATTATATTTACAGAATCGAGATTTCTCTTCACAGAAAATGCTTTTAATAAATCATCGGGATTGCTCTCTGGTGTTGCTTTCAAGGCAATAATTATTAAATCAATTTTTTTATTGAGATAATCAATTTCACGGCTAAGTATTTGATAATTGCGTAAAAGTTCGGATACTTCTTTATAGAATTTCCCATCCATTTTAGATTGAGCTCCTTCATCCAAAGTAAGTCTTTTCACTTTAAAATTTTGTTTATTCCCAATATTTGTAATCACTCCCGCCACCACTTTTGCCATTTCCACAGAATATGTTCCTGGCAAAACTGGTGCACCAGAATTTTCGTTGCCAAAATTATTTCTATTTCCCCCTTTTGAAACTGGATAAATTCCTGGAAAATGCATATCCCATTGAATGGAATTTAATCCTTTGGAAATCGCGGCTTTAAGCTTCCTAACAACATTGCCAGAGGCATCTTTTATGGTAAAAAGCAAGTACGATTCTAACTCGTTTTCTTCTTTTTCTAACTGTTCAAAACTTGGATAATTAATTTCCTTACCAGCTTTTTCAGCAGCTTTCTCTTCAACTATTCTCTGTTGTTTATGAGTTTTTATTTCTTCCTTAAAATAATAAGTAAATCTCGCTGTAATTTCTGGGTTATCCGACGAAAAGAAATTATCGCCAAAATGGCCTCTTCTCCCTCCGCCCCAATCAGAACTTTGGTTGAAAAGTAATGCATCTTTCACATCAAATATGTAAGCGTCTTTTTTATCAACTACATTTTCTAAATTTCTTAGAGAAGAATAATCATCGAGAATATAAAATCCTCTGCCATAGGATGCCAAAACCAAATCATTCTCTCGTGTTTGGATGTCGATGTCGCGTATGGCAATACTCGGCAATCCTGAATTTAATTGTACCCAATGTTTGCCTTCATCGAGGGTAAAATATAGTCCATATTCGGTGCCTACAAATAGAAGGTTTGGATTAATAAAATCTTGAGCAATGCTATAAACTGTCTCATCTGCAGGAAGATTGGCTGCTATAGAAATCCAGCTTTTCCCTTTGTCGGAAGTTTTGAAAATATATGGTTTATAGTCTCCTTTTTTGTGATTATCGAAAGCAGCAAAAGCAATGTTTGCATCAAATTTTGAAGCTATTATGCAACTCACATAAGACATATCAGGAACATTTGTAAAAGTAGAATATTTATTCCAATTGGCACCATCGTCGGCACTCACACTTATCTGACCGTCGTCGCTACCAACGTATAAAAGTCCTTTCTGTTTTGGCGATTCGGCAAGCGAAACTATGTTTCCATAAACTGAAGTTGAAGCATTTTTAGCAATAGCATCGGGAGATTGAATTTTGCCCATAATAGTCAATTTATCTCTGTCTATCTGCCGACTTAAATCAGGAGAAATTACCTGCCAAGAATTCCCTTGGTCGATAGATTTAAAGAGCTTATTAGCAGCAAAATATAATGTTTTATGATCAAAAGGACTAATAATAACTGGAGCATCCCAATTCCAGCGATAAGCTTCGCCATTATCTGGTTCCGAAGGTCTTATATCGAGTTCTTCGTGAGTTGTTCTATTATATCTTACCAACCATCCATACTGCGATTGGGCGTAAACAGTGTTTGGGTCTTCGGGGTCTATTACAGTTTCAAAGCCATCGCCTCCATGTGTAATTTTCCAATCTGAGTTTACAATTCCATTGCTGCTAATGGTTCTCGAAGGGCCATAAACTGAATTATTATCCTGAGTGCCACCATAAACGAAATAGAAAGGCAAATCGTTGTCTACCGAAACACGATAAAATTGCGAAAGAGGAATATTAGATTTAAAATCCCAAGTTTCGCCTCTATTAAAACTTTCGTAAACGCCTCCATCACATCCGTTTAAAAGATGTTTGGTATCAGAAGGATCTACCCAAAGAGCATGGTCATCAACATGTTTCGATTTATTGCTAAAGCGTGTCCATGTTTTACCACCATCTTCTGAATAGCGACTATATGTATCCATAGAATAGATGGTGTTTTCATTTTTTGGGTCAGCAATTAACTCGTTATAATATTGGGGACTTGTCGACACATAGCTGCTCATCTTTTGCCATGATTCACCTCCATCACCAGAATAATATATTCCACCATTATCTTCCTGCGCCTCAATAATTGCATAAATTTTATTGGGATTTACTGGCGAAAGTGCAATTCCAATTCTGCCGACATCACCTTTTGGAAGTCCGCTTTCTAACTTTTTCCAAGTTTTGCCTCCATCGAAACTCTTATATATAGCGCTTTCTGGACCGCCATCAATCAAAGTAAAAATATGACGACGGCGCTGATAAGATGTTGCATAAATGATATTATGATTGCGCAAATCCATAGCTAAATCTGAAACTCCAGTATTTTCACTTATATTCAAAACCTTTTGCCAAGTTGCGCCTCCATCTATTGTTTTATATAATCCGCGATCACCACCAGAGTTCCATAGAGGTCCTTGTGCAGCTATAAAAACTGTGTTTTCGTCTTCAGGGTCAATTAATATTTTGCCAATATGTTCGGAGGATTTTAGTCCCATATTTTTCCACGATTTTCCCCCATCGAGAGATTTATAAACTCCATCGCCGCGAGATACTGAGCGTTGACTATTGTTTTCGCCACTACCGAGCCATATTATATTTGTATTTTTGTTGCTATATGCCACGCAACCAATAGAATATGGTCTTTCGCCATCGAATGCTGGATCGAATGTTATGCCGCCATCAGCAGTCTTCCAAAGTCCACCAGAAGCTGAAGCCACAAAATATTCCGAATGATTGTTTGGATTTACAGCTATATCTATTACTCTGCCGGAAATCATTGCAGGTCCTATTGAACGAAATTTAAAACACTGCAAATCTGAAGATCTTATTGAATAATTGTCTTCCTTTTTATTGTCATTTTGCTTTTGAGCAAAGGAAGTTGACAAGTTAAATATTGACAAAATGACTGCAAAAAAAAGAGATGTTTTCATGGCTAAGTATTTAATAAATTAGACCGCAAATTAATAAAATTTCAATTTATTCAGATTCATAATATTTGTCGAGATATATTTAATAATTGGCGATTTATTTTTTTGAATATTGATAATCAATAGTGATAAAGTTTTTTGAAAAAAATATCAAGCCTAAATATAATTTATATACTTTAGGAGCCTGTTTTAGGTAATGAAAATTGAAGAATTATAAATTTCAATATGTTTGTTTTCAGCCTATTAAGTTCATTCATCAATAATTAAAAATTTATTCTTATGAAAAAACATAATTTTTATGCAGGTCCAAGTATTTTACCAGATTTCACAGTAAAAAATACTGCTGAAGCAGTTATAAATTTTGCTGGAACTGGTCTATCAATTTTAGAAATATCGCACCGCTCCAAAGAATTTGAAGCGGTAATCAACGAAGCTCAGTCTTTATTTAAAGAGATCTTGAGTATTCCTGAGGGTTATCATGTATTATTTTTAGGTGGAGGAGCAAGCACACAATTCGCAATGGTTCCATTTAACTTATTGAATAAAAAAGCAGCATATCTAAATACTGGCGTTTGGGCTGGTAAAGCCATGAAAGAAGCACAGGGCTTTGGCGAAGTTGTAGAGGTAGCTTCCTCAAAAGCAAGCACTTATAACTATATTCCAAAAGGTTATAGCATTCCTTCTGACGCCGATTATTTTCATATAACCACCAACAACACAATTTATGGAACAGAAATAAGAGAAGATTTAGATATCAATATTCCATTGGTTGCCGATATGTCATCAGATATTTTTAGCAGACCTGTGGATGTTTCAAAATATGCAATAATTTATGGTGGAGCTCAAAAAAACCTTGCTCCTGCTGGATTGACTTTTGTTGTAATACGAGAAGATATACTTGGCAAGGTGGAACGCCATATTCCTACAATGTTTAACTATAAAACTCATATCGATGGCGGTTCAATGTTTAATACACCACCAGTATTGCCAATTTTTGCTGCTTTGCAAACATTAAAATGGTTGAAGGAAAATGGTGGAGTTCTCGGAGCTCAGAAAAGAAATATTGCCAAAGCTGGTTTGCTTTATCAAGAAATTGAACGCAATAAACTCTTTAAATCGACAATACCAAATGTTGCAGATCGATCTTTAATGAATGTATGTTTTGTTATGAATGAGGAGTTTATGGCTCATGAGAAACCTTTCCTAGATTTTGTTACTGCTAAAGGAATGGTCGGTCTAAAAGGACATCGTTCTGTTGGTGGATTCCGTGCTTCTCTTTATAATGCATTGCCAATTGAAAGTGTTGAAGCTCTTGTAAAAGCTATGCAAGATTTTGAAAAATCCATTAAATAATTTAAAAGCATTTACTATGAAAAAAATATTGATAGCCACCGAAAAACCTTTTGCTAAAGAAGCAATAGATTTGATTAAAGCAGTTTTTACAAATGCTGGTTATGCTGTTACTTTTTTAGAAAAATATATTCAAAAATCTCAATTATTGGAGGCTGTTGTAGATTGTGATGCAATAATAATTCGTAGTGATATTGCTGATAAAGAGGTGATTGCAGCAGCAAAGAATTTAAAAATTATTGTAAGAGCAGGTGCTGGTTTTAACAATATCGACCTTGATTCTTGCACTGCCAATAATGTTGTAGCCATGAATACTCCAGGTCAGAATTCAAATGCTGTTGCCGAACTTGCTTTGGGCATGATGGTTTATTCTGCAAGAGGGCTTTTCGACGGAAGCACTGGCTCCGAATTGAAAAATAAAACTTTAGGGATTCATGCTTATGGAAATGTTGGTCGGCTTGTTGCCTCAATTGCTAAAGGTTTTGGAATGAAAGTATATGCATACGATCCATTTCTTAGCCATGAGGATATTGAAAAAGATGGAGTTATTGCTATTGATTCCGCTGAGGAGCTTTACAAAAACTGCCAATATGTATCGCTACATATTCCTGCAAATGCCTCGACTAACAAAAGTATTGGTTTTAATTTGTTGAATTCGATGCCTAAAAATGCCACTTTGGTAAACACAGCACGTATGGAGGTTATTAATGAAAATGAATTGCTCAAAATTATGGAGCAAAGAACAGACTTCAAATATGTTTCAGATGTGGCACCAATTTGTGCAAAAATATTTGCAGAGAAATACCAAGGCAGATTTTATTTCACCCCAAAGAAAATGGGTGCTCAAACTGCCGAAGCCAATATTAATGCAGGTGTTGCCGCAGCAGAACAAATTGTTGATTTTCTTGAAAATGGAAATATTAAATATAAAGTTAACTAATTAAATATTAATATATTATGGCAATAATTAAGCCTTTTAAAGGACTGAGACCACCAAAAGAAATAATTGAAAAATTAGCATGTCTGCCTTATGATGTGATGAATTCGAAGGAAGCAGCTGCAATGGCTAAAGGCAACGAAAAAACTCTCTTGCATATTACAAAAGCTGAGATAGATTGTCCTGCAAACGTTGATGTTCATTCGGAAACTGTGTATAATAAAGCTGCTGAAAATTTTAAAAAATTTAAAACAAATGGCTGGCTGGTTCAAGATGAATCTCCAAAATACTATATTTATGCGCAGACGATGAATGGCAAAACACAATATGGAATTGTTGGCGCCGCTGCTTGCCAAGATTACGTAGATGGAATAATTAAAAAACACGAGCTTACCCGGCCTGATAAAGAGGAAGACAGAATGGTCTTGACTCGTTATACCAACGCCAATATTGAACCAGTGTTTTTTAGCTATAAAGCTGTAGCCGAGATAGATACCATAGTAGAACGAATTGTAAAAAACGAAAAAGCAGAATATGATTTCGTCGCTGAAGATGGCTTTGGACATCACTTTTGGTTGGTAAATTCCGATAAAGATAACGCAGATATCGAACACCTCTTTGCAACAAAAGTCCCTTTCACTTATGTTGCCGATGGACATCACCGCACTGCCGCTGCTGGTAGAATTGGTGCCGAAATGGCAGCAAAAAATCCACGGCATAATGGAAATGAAGAATACAACTTTTTTATGGCAGTTCATTTTCCTGATAACCAGCTAAATATAATTGATTACAACAGACTTGTAAAAGATTTGAATGGTTATGATGAAGATAAATTTCTAAAACTCCTCGAAGCCGATTTTTTGATATCTAAAATTGGTAGTGAAATATTTAAACCAACAAAATTGCATCAATTTGGCATGTACATCAATGGTATGTGGTACCGTTTAGATGCTAAAGCTCATTGTTATGATGATAAAAATCCAATAGGTGTGCTTGATGTAACTATTCTTTCAAAGCATATTTTAGATAAACATCTTGATATCAAAGATTTACGAACAACTACAAGGGCAGATTTTGTTGGTGGAATTCGTGGACTTGGTGAATTGAAAAAACGTGTTGATTCTAACGAAATGAAAGTCGCTTTTGCATTATTTCCTGTTTCCATGCAACAACTGATTAATATTGCCGACTCTGGCAATATTATGCCACCAAAAACTACTTGGTTTGAACCTAAATTAAGAAGTGGATTGGTGATTCATGAGCTGGTTTAATTTGGCTGAAAATCTAATTAAGCTTCGTCAAAAAATTCATTACCAATGAATTAAATAGCGTTATTAAGAATATAATAACGCTATTTTTATTTTTCAAAAGCATAAAAATAAAAACTAAAAATTTATGCCATAAATACAAATATTCTTGATGCTTAAAGAATAAAATACTGTATCTTTGCGCTTTGAAAATATGGTCCTGTAGCATAATTGGATAGTGTACCTGACTACGGATCAGGAGGTTGGGGGTTCGAGCCCCTCCAGGATCACATCGATAATACCAATAAAAGGGGTACAGAGTTTTTAAACTTTGTGTCCTTTTTTCATTTGAACTACAATTTAAAAAGCTTTTTCCTCTTAGCATTTTTTTAGGTATTTTGCATAGTTATGCTTAAAACATAAAAAAAGCTCAAATGACCGGACTTAAATTATTTTGATAAATTTAAAATGCTTTACTAATACCAAAATTCGTATCAAAAATATAGCAATCCTCATTTAAATATCTTTCCCTAATTTATACATTTTTCTGTATTTGTGAATTATAATGCATTCTTTAAATTTAGGTTTAAATTTTGAAACTTCCTTGTCTTGCTGAATTTTCCCAACTTCATATTTAAGTACAGATGAGATATTTATTATTCTTCATTGATTCATTTATTGTTTGTTAAAATACATCCATTCAACGATGGTAATGGAAGAAAACGGCACGCCATTTATATAATGGTTTTTAAGCAGTCATTTAGGGCAAAACGCATGGTATTACAAGCGAACTATGCTATTATAGCAAACTGAATGATTATTATAATAATTTAGATCTTACAGGTTTTTATTATGAAGAAATTAAGTATGAAAAAGCGATGCCATTTCTTTTGATGTCCCCAAAGGCTATGGAGCAACAAAAGAATGTCAATATGTAAATCATGGACTTAAAATTGTTCAAACACATAGGCGAGTATTTACTGAAAGAGTCGATTGACTTATTCGACAAATCGACACGGTAAAAAAATTGAAGTCTTTCACTGAAAAAGGCAACGAATCAAGTTCCTTAAAAGAAATCCCCGACATCTTCACAGTTAGAACAAGCATTCCAATAAAGTCAGCAGTTGAAAAGTATTCATTTGCAAAAAGTGTTTCAGTCAACTTGAAAAACTTTGGGTTGTTTGCCCATACTGCATGGAGAAAGTATCAGATGTAATAATTGAATAATGAGTGGAATAATTGAACATTCAGTCTGCTCAATCTCTCATCAAAGCCCAGACTTACGTCTAAAAACGCCGCCTTCCCTTGTTAATAACCAATCATCTGACTGTTAAAATATTAATTAGTTTTAATTTGTTAAATAGTTTAATATCGGTAATTTCACATTGTAATCATAAAAGCCAAGGTTTATAAAGTATTTAGGAGCAATCTCCTTAATTTTTTTTATTAAATGAAATTTTTATAAAGTAAAATCGCCTACTGATTCTATAATTAGCAAATATTTATTATGTCATATTATTAATCAACTGAAAATGCTAAACAGACAAAATATTGCTTAAAAAATCAATTAATTTTTTTGTCAGAACTTCATCAGAGTAATTTTTTTTTGAATTTGTATGAGCATTGTTTTTGAGACTTTGTAATTTCTCAGAATCATTTACAAGAAGTCGTATGGCAGAAATAAATTCCTCCTCAGTATCGGCAATAATAATATCGCAGCCATTATCGAAGACTATTCCTTCAGCGCCTATATTTGTTGAGATTATTGCTTTTCCAAGCATCATTCCCTCTACAATTTTTACTCTCATTCCACTGCCAGAAAATAGAGGAACTATCATAATTGAATGAGCATTTATAAAAGCTTCTGCATCATCAATTTCACCAAGAATAATAAGGTTTTTGAATGATAAATTTTTTATCCACTGTGGAGGTCGTCTGCCAGCAAGATAAAATTTTAAATCGGGAAATTCATTCGTCAATTTATCCCATACATTTTCCAAAAACCACATTAATCCTTCTTGATTAGGCCTCCAATCAAGTGCTCCAATATGAAATAATGAAAGTTCCTCGGCTAAATTATTTTTTTCATGTACTATTTTTGTAACATCCATGCCTGTAGGAATGTAAGTCATGGGAATATTTGCACCAAGACTTTGAAATATTTTCATATCGCTTTCTGTTACAGTATATAATGCGTCAAACTTATTGAGGATTTCCATTTCCTCTTTTTTAAGCCTTGAGGCCAATAATTTAAGGTAGAATTTTTTTAGAATATTTTTTTCGGTGTGGGCCAAACGCTCCCAAATTTTAAATTCAACATTTGGCGCACGCAGAATTACTTTCGCTTTTGAGTATTTCCTTATTGTTGGTAGATAATACATCAAAAAAATTGATTCCATTTGAACAATATCGAAATCTATCGAAAGTAAAATTTCTATCAATTTTGATTCAAATTTCTTATCAAAGAACCTCTTTATATTATATGATTTCGACGAGAAAAGATTTATTAATGCATCAATATTTTTTATCCTTGTGTCGATAAATCCAAATTCTATAGATGTTTTTGAGATATATTCTTCAGGAAGATTTGCAATATCGACAAAATGTTTGTGTGTATTTACTGAAAATATTTTTAGGTTATATCCTTCATTTATAAGTCCTTGAGAGATATTATTCATGCCAATAGCGCCACCATCCATAGGAGGAAAAGGAGGTTTATTGGTTAATTGCAGAAACTTTATTCCTTCAGCCATCTATTGAGTAATGGTATATATTTTAAAAATTTATTATAAATTTTAAGATAAGATTCTCTGTCAAGTAAAGGTGCATCTGCAGTAGCTTTGTATGTGATAAAAATACCTATTGGTACAAAAATTATTGAAGAAAGCCACATTCCGAGAGCTGGATACATCACAAGTTCTTTTGCAGATTTTTCTCCTATAATTGCTAAAATATAATAGCTTACAAAAAATGCTATCGACATTACCAGTGGTGTACCCAGTCCACCTTTTCTAATAATTGCTCCCAAAGGTGCGCCTATGAAAAAGAAAATCAAACATGCAAAAGAAAGAGTAAATTTTCTATTCATTTCAATGTCATATCTAGCAATATTTTTTGCTTGGCCAATTATACTTTGATTGGTTATATCTGATTGGTAGCTTGCATTACGAGCCAAAACCAAAGCCGAATTAATAATTCTGCCTGCATCCACGGTATTAAAATTTTTAATAATTGTGTCATTAAATTTCCGGTTTGTATCGAGTCTGACTGCAACTTCTAAGATTTCATTAACCTTCTGACTATCTACCGCGTGTGTATTTGTCTTTGTATGTTTTATTGATGGTTTTTGAATTACGATATTCAAGACTGGATCTACATAATATTTCTTTGATGTGTCAATAGATGCAGCAGTATTTTTAGGTTTTATTGTGTCTGGCTCTTTCAATATTTTTTGATAGAGGTTTAAGAATTCATAATCATTTACGATATATTTTGTAAAATTTGCTTTAACTGTATCTTGATAATTATTCAAACTATCCAAAGAAAATGATAGCTGGTGTAGGTTCATCATCTCGTTGCCATTTCTAAAAACTGAGGCGTCGGATTTTTTAAAATCGAAAGCTTTTAGGTCTATCCTGCTTATATCTTCCGAAAATTTTGTTCGCTGCATAGCATGATTTCCGCGATTAAATTTTTGCTGATTTCCCAAATTTTCATCATAAGTAAAGCCATCAAAAAGGGTAAAGACCAAATATCTTTTATCTGCCGACATTTCCATTCTTCCTTTGGGAGCCATTGTAACTTTTGAATTTCCAGCATTGGCAGTGTGGTCATAAATAAGAATATCGTGAATAGTAATGCCATCTTGATCTTTCTTGCCAACTTTTATTACGTAGCCTTCAATTTCAGAATAAAAAACGCCTTCTTCAATCTGCACTGCTGGCTTCTGCTCTCTAACATCGCGCAAAAGAGTTAGAAATTTTAAATTGGCTACCGGAAGAACATTATTTGAAAAGTAAAATGCTGAAATTGTTATAATTAAAGCAATAATTACTAAGGGTCGCATAATTCTATTTAGTGAAATTCCTGATGATTTTATCGCTGCAAGTTCATAATTCTCGCCCATATTTCCAAAATTCATCAAAGAGGAAAGTAGAACCGCAAGAGGCAAGGCTAAAGGCACAAATGTGGCTGAGGCATATAGCATCAATTCGGCAATCACCAGGGTATCAAATCCTTTACCAACAAAATCATCGATATACTTCCAAAGAAATTGCATCAATAATACAAATAAGGAGATAAAAAATGTCAGGATAAATGGCCCTAAATAAGATTTTATTAAAAATTTGTCGAGTTTTTTCAAAACCTGTTTATTAATAATATATGGCTGCAAATATAATTAGACTGACTATACATTTGATGTAAAATTGTTTAAATGAAAATTAATAGTTTTTAACGTCAATAATTACAAGCTATTGCACAATAATATTTATGGATTTGCATTATTAGTACCAAATTAAATTAATAGCTCTATTTTTGCCAATATATTAATAATTACAAATTTTGAGAAAGTTTTTGGTAATATTTCTGATTTTATCTTTTTTATCGCCAGCGGTGTATTCGCAATCCAAAAGCAAGATTCAATTGGTTGGTGCCGATATTTTGGCATACGATAAAAATAGTGGTGCGGATGTTCAGAAACTTATTGGTAACGTTACTTTTAGCCATAAAGCATCTATTTTGAAATGTGATTCAGCCTATCTTTATGGCAATAGCAATAAAGTTAAAGCTTATGGTAATGTACATATTATTGATAATGGCAACGTAAATATATACAGCGACTCTTTGATTTATGAGGGAAATAATCGTTTGGCGGAGTTGTTCAATAATATCAAATTTACTGACCAGACAATGAACATGACCACCAATCATTTGAAATACAATCTCTCAACAAAAATTGGCAGCTATTTCGATGGCGGAAAAATAATAAATGCTGATAATGATTTGAAATCAGTCTATGGAATTTTTAACACTGCTAATAATACCGTTTTTTTTAAAAAAAATGTAGTCCTTGTCAATCCAGAATATACAATTAACTGTGATACACTTATTTATAATACTAATACTGAGATTTCAACTTTTCTGGGACCAACAACAATAGTAAGTAAAGAGAATTTTATTTATTGCGAAAAAGGTTGGTACAACTCAAAAACCGATAAGTCGCGCTTTGGTAAAAATGCCTATTTGCGAAATGACCACCAAAGAATTCAAGGCGACAGTCTATTTTATAATAGAACAAATAATTCTGGTAAAGCCTTCCACAATGTTATACTGAAAGATACCGCCCAGAAGCTGATAATATATTGTAATTATATTGATTACCAAGGAGATAAACAATACAGTTTATGTACCGATAATGCTTTAGCCATAATTTTAGATAATGAAAAGGATTCTATTTTTCTTCATGCAGACACATTAATGCTATATTTCGATAGTTTACAGAAAGCTAAAGAAGTTTATGCATATCATAAGGCCATCATTTACAAAAGCGATCTTCAAGGTCTTTGTGATTCAATGATTTATAGCCTTAAAGATTCCATTATTGAAATGTATAAAAAGCCGGTTTTATGGTCAGGCAAAAATCAATTGAGTGGCGATTATATCAAAATATTAACTTTGAATAATAAACCTAAGGAATTGCATATCATGGAAAATTCATTTGTTTTTTCAAGAGATACTTTAGCCTATTTTAATCAAATTAGCGGAAAAAATATGATTGGTTATTTTGCAGATAATGAACTTAATAGACTTGATGTAAAGGGCAATGCGGAAACAATTTACTTTGCTCGTGATGACAAAAAGAATTTAATTGGAGTCGACATTTCTGTTGCAAGTGACCTTAAAATTTTTATCGAAAAGAAGCAAATTAAAAACATTATCTACTTCGATGAACCCACTGGCACTCTTTTCCCTCTTAAGGATGTTGCTGAGAAAGATCAAAAATTGAAAAATTTTGAAAATCTAAACTATGCTCGACCCAGAGGCAGAAAAGACATTTTCTTGTGGAAGATGAAATAATTTCTGTGAATTTTTAAATTTTGCTTTATTTCTTTGGCAGGAATTTGTAAATAATTATACCAATAATACTTTTAAAAACAGCTCTGATTCCGGCGAAAATGATTACAAAGATATATAATAGCGATTGTGGCTTGGCCATAAAATAACTTGCGTATTTTGGCGTGGTTTCCAGAATGGCAAACATGAGAAGAAGTTTTTTTTGAAGCAAGTGTTTTTTATCCATAAGCGATTGACTTGCATCAATATAAGGAATAAGAAAAGGATTTTTAATAGCAATATTTACTATTTTATTATCCGTATCATACTTCAACTTTCTGACGCCATCTTTATAGCGCATTATTTCATTTTCGCTTATTGAATACTTAATAATATATTTACCTAATACTTCAGCTTCTTTACTTAGATTCATCATCAGAGATATGTTTTTCGGCTTCTGAATTCATTTTTATTTCTTCAATAATTTTTTTGAGAAGAGCAAGCTCTCGGGCCATAATCTTTATTTTTTCTTGCAAATTCGATACAACAATAGAAAGATGAAGCAAATAAATTAAAATGGCAAATATTGCGGCAGTAAACACCAGATTTGGAGCCAAATATACGCCAAGAAGTTGTGCAAAAAAGTCGATGCCACGCCTCCAAAATGAAAATATTATTAACACGATGGTTGACACAACCCAGAAAATTGCATATTCCTCGCGAAGTTTTCCTTTGATGATTAATCTGCCAATGTAGAAGAGGAAAATAAGGCTAACTGCTATGGCTATAAACTGTATTCTGTATGAAAAATAATGCACCACATTTATAATTTTAAGTAACTAAAAAAAATTGCAAGACTCACTTTCCAAAAGTAATAAATTGTATTCAATAATGTGATAGAAGATTTTCCAGCCTCACGACTTTTCATGATAACTGCTGTCTCCACAATATTTAATTTCATTTTGTGAAAGTATATAATAGCTTCAGGTTCAGGATATTCATCTGGATAATATTCACATATTTTTTCCAAGCTTGCTCTGTCATAAAGTCGAAATCCAGAGGTTGAATCTGTAATTGTAAGTCCTGTAAATATTTTTATGATTAACTTCAAGTAGTTGATTCCCAACCTACGTAACCCGCTTGACTGAAAACCTTGACTTTGAATAAATCGAGAACCAATCACGACATTGGCTTCAGAAATTTTCATCTTTTCCAGCAATTTGTATATCTCTTTTGGTGGATGCTGTCCATCGCCATCAACTTGAATTGCATATTGAAAACCAGAATTATAAGCGTAAATCATTCCTGTTTGAACTGCACCTCCAATGCCAACATTCACAGGCATATTTATCAAAATACAATCAAGATTTTGGGCTATAATTGCTGTCGAATCTGTTGAACAATCATTTACAATTATGGGCTGAATTTGAATGTCCTGAATTGAAATTGAATGTATTTCATCAATCAATTTTTCCAGATTTTTCTCTTCGTTAAAAGCTGGAATTATTACTGCCAATTTCATTTTGAGAGAATTGAATTGATGTCTTTTGTAAGCGCTGCAATATCTAAACCTGATTGCTCCTGATGATATATCTGATTTCCGTAAAGATTGTTGGGATAATTGACGGCATATTTGCTTTTAAATATCTCTATATCAATATCCTGTTCCAATATTTTAAGTGCCAAAGAAGAAGCTAAGCCCCCATGTTGTACATGCTCTTCAACCACAAGAAGTTTTTTTGTTTTCTTGAGGCTTTTAAAAAATTCTTTAGATAAATTTTCAAAAGGAATTTTGTTTATTGTGAAGATATCTAGCTGACATTTAAACTCTTCAAATTTTTCGGAATCGAAAATATTCCAAACAATTGGCCCCAAAGCAGCAATAGTTAATTTTGAATCTTTGTTTGATAAAAGTTGGCTAAAATCGTTGATTTCTTTTTTGTTTTCATCAAAGCTTCTTGCCAAGCCTAGCCTTACGTATGCGGGTTTTCGATTCTTTACGATTGCATCTAAACAAAGTCCAACATCTTCTTTGAAAGCTGGAATATAAGATTTAATATTTGGAAGGCTCGATATAGTTGCAATATCGCTAAGGGCATGATGCGACGAACCCATAATCCCATAACCATAACCACCGCCATTGCCCACTATAATAACTGGCATTTCATGAAAACAGACATCGTTTCTAATTTGCTCCAGAGCGCGGTAAACCAGAAAAGGCGCAATGCTATAAACAAAAACTATATGACCTTGTGAAGCAAGACCAGCAGCCACCGAAACCATGCTCTGCTCTGCAATTCCAGCATTTATAAACCTTTCACCAAGCTTTGTCTTAAGTTTCTCAAAAGCATCAAAACCTAAATCCCCCGTCAAAAAAATTAATTCTTTGTGAGTGTCGGCTATGCCTTCTATATAATCAGAAAATATTCTACGCATGAAAACAAAAGTATGCTTTTATGCTTTTGAAAATTGAATTAATTTTCATGCAGTGTTTTTAATTTAAGCTCTTTAAATGCTTTTATCTATTTTAAAGAAAATTGGTATATTGCTTTAGAAATTTCTTTGCAAATGAAATCTTAAGACAATTAAAATTAAAAGGCAAACAGATTTGATAAAACACTTTCAACTTCTTCAAATGCAGGATTTGCCTCGAAAACATGAGATGGTTTAAGATAATAAATCTTTTCAGCGAGTTGTGTTTTCAATCTTTCTTCCCCACAACCAGTAATATTCAGCATTATTGCAGCATCTTTTTCAACTTTATTTTCCTTTACAGCATTTATCAAAGAAGCTGTGGCAATGCCGGCAGCAGGGTGGATATCAATCCCTTCAAGTGTTTCAAAGAGCTTCATTGCTTCAATAGCTTCTTCATTTGAGGCAAGCAAAACATCTCCATTTGAATGTTTCATAGCATCGAAAAGTCCACCAATTATTGAATATGGTGGTTTGCGATTTGATAGAACTTTTGCTAAAATTTCTTGAACCTGTTGGCGTGCTAAATCAGCATCAAGAGCTGGCAATTCTCTTGAATCGTTGTGCCATGCATCATAAATTGGAGTGAATGGTTTGTTTTGGGATACCATGAGCTTCATCATATTTGAACCAAACCTTCCGTCTTTTATCAATCTTAAATTTGCTTCATAAGCAGCTATTGCGCCTGTGCCACTTCCTACAGCTTGAAAATAATAATCTGGAATTCTTCCCATAATAATTGCTGCCGACAAAGTTGTTGTGCCCATACCTTCGCGCCTTGCCACATTTTTTGCTCCACCTTCGGCAATAAATTCTTTCATCGTACAAGCCATATTGGAAAGGTTTATGGCATCATAATAATCGCATCCTGTTTCAGAAACAATCAATTTTACACAGTTGTTTAAGGGTTTATCAAACCACATGGCAGAGAGGTTGTCCGCTGGAAGTGTAAGCAAAAGGGGAATATTGTTGTCAGAACAAACTTGGGCAAAAGCTCTGGCGGTATTTCCTGCTGAAGCCACCACCATAATTCTCTTTTCGTCTTTTCCAATGCGAGCCATCACCGTATATGCCTCAGTTTCTTTAAATGAACAAGTGCGATTAAAGCCTCCTTTTTCTGGCCACCAGCCGCTAAAAGTTATATATAAATTGCTCAATCCTAAATGCTTAGCTAATGCTTTGCTTTTGTAAGTTACTGGAGCAGAGCTTCCTTTCAATGTTCTTAAAATTGGAAGCCAATCAGCAAATTTATACATGCCATGAGAGTCGTTTTTTATCTCAATTTGATGTTTTGAGTAAATAGAACGGATTAAAGCTGGTTTATCATAATTTGGGTCGTCGAGTGTCCAGCCTTCATCTTCAAAAGTTTTGCCTGTGGCTATCGAACTCAATAGATATTTTGTCGGTTTGAAATCTTCCATAAAATATATGTTTTGAAGTATTAATCTTAAAATTTTGATTAATTAAATACTCTTTTTAAAATGTCGGTAACTCTTGCCATTGGATCGTGGCGGATATTTTTCTCGGTGTCGGCAAGTTTAATAAAAACGCCATTGATGGTTTTTTTTGTTACGTAATCATCAAGATTTGTGCTTATTGGCTTATATGAAGAGGAAAATTGCATAACTTTATTATAAGAAGAAGTTAAAGTTTTCCATGCTTGATTTGTTGATATTCCACCTATTAAGGCTTGGTCGAGATATTGCTTCACTATTGGATTAAATTCGGAATACAATTGTGCTGAAGTGTTAATTCGAAAATAATTGGTGGCGGCAGTATCTGCACCTCTTAAAATTCCAAAAGCATCGCTTATATTCATAGATTTTATTGAATTTACAAATATTGGTGAGGCTTTTTTTGCTGCTTCTTCAGCAGATTTATTTAGTCTGATAACAACATCATCAATCATTCTTGAAATTCCAACGCTTTTGAGGATTGGATTATTGAGATTCTTGGTGATGACCTCTGCCTCTGGGGGAAGTAAGATTTTGATTATCTGGTCATTAAAGAAACCATTTGGCTTTGTAACCTTGCTTACAGCAGAATCGGTGCTAACGCGCAAAGCGTCTTTCAAGCCAGAAATTACATCGGCTTCAGTCAAAGGGACATTTCCCATCGCGCCAACATTATCAATGCCTTTTGCTACTTGATTTAACAATTCACAAGAGGTAAATAAAAGTGATAAAATGAGTACAATAGCAAGTTTTTTCATAATTATAAATTTTCTTTAGTAGCTTTCACAAAGCTAACAAACAATGGATGAGGAGCAGCAACAGTTGATCTATATTCGGGATGAAATTGAACGCCAATAAACCAAGGATGTTCAGGAATTTCAATTATTTCTACTAGATTCTTCTCTTCAAAATTTCCAGTAGCGATCATTCCCTTATCGATAAATTGCTGTAGATATTGGTTATTAAATTCAAAACGATGGCGATGACGTTCTTCAATATCAGGCTTGCCATAAGCTTGATAGGCTTTTGAATTTGTTTTTAATTTGCAAGGATAAGAACCAAGACGCATTGTGCCTCCTTTATTTTCGATTTCTTTTTGGTTTTCCATTATGTTAATAACTGGAAATTCAGTTCGCTTATTCATCTCAGTTGAATTAGCATCATTCATTAGTAAAACATTACGAGCGAACTCAATTACTGCACATTGCATTCCCAAACAGATTCCAAAAAAAGGAATTTTATTTTCACGAGCATATTTAACTGCTGAAATTTTTCCTTCTATTCCTCTGTTACCAAAGCCAGGTGCCACGAGTATTCCATTGAGTTTTTTAAGGTAGCTTTCAGCATTATCATCGTTGATATTTTCCGACTGAATAAGTTTGACATTTACTTTACAAAGATTGGCAGCTCCTGCATGAATAAAGGCTTCGGAGATAGATTTATATGCATCTTTTAACTCTACATATTTGCCCACAAGGCCAATATTTACTTCATATAGTGGATTTTTTAATCTCTTTAAAAAGCTATCCCATTCAGTAAGATTTGGGGTTTTGCCATCCTTAATATTTAATTTCTTTAAAACTTCGCTATCTAAGCCCTCTTCATGCATCAAAATGGGTACATTGTAAATAGTGTCTGTATCAATCGATTCAATTACAGAGCTACTTTCTACGTTGCAGAATAGTGCAATTTTATTTCTAAGACTTATATTCAGGTGATGCTCTGTTCGACAAACCAAAATATCTGGCTGAACGCCTAACTCAAGTAAAGCTTTTACAGCGTGTTGAGTAGGTTTTGTTTTCAGCTCACCAGCGGCAGCAAGAAATGGTACAAAAGTAAGATGAATTACTAAAGCATTATTTCCTAATTCCCATTTCAGCTGGCGCACTGCTTCCACGTAAGGTAAGGATTCAATGTCGCCAACGGTTCCCCCAATTTCGGTGATGACAAAATCGAATAGCCCTTTTTCGCCAAGGATTTTCATCCTATATTTTATCTCGTCGGTTATATGAGGTATTATCTGAACTGTTTCACCAAGATAATCTCCATGACGCTCTTTGTTTATTACCGTTTGATAAATTCTTCCAGTAGTTACGTTATTGGCTTGGGATGTAGGTTGATTCAAAAATCTCTCGTAATGACCAAGGTCTAAATCAGTCTCTGCTCCATCGCTTGTAACATAACATTCGCCATGTTCATAAGGATTTAAAGTGCCTGGATCGACGTTTATATAAGGGTCAAATTTTTGAATAGTAACATTATAGCCTCTTGCCTGCAAAAGTTTTGCAAGAGAAGCAGAAATGATTCCTTTGCCAAGCGAAGAAGCAACGCCGCCAAGCACAAATATGTATTTAGTATTAGTCATGATTCTGATATTCAGATAATTACCATAGTATGTTATGGGATTGCAAATTAACATAAAATCACTAAGCTCGTATAATTATTTGCATTTTTGATTAAAAATAATTATTGAGTCTGATATCTATCTAAATATTGCAGCTTTTTACTAGGGTTTTTTAAAAATTATGTAACATAATTATCTAAAAAAAACCACGTTTATCGTGGTTTAGTATTTTATTGACCTAAATAACCTTTGAGGAGTTTCGACCTTGAATTGTGTTTCAATCGCCGTATAGCTTTCTCTTTTATTTGTCGAACTCTTTCGCGTGTGAGCTTAAATTTTGCACCAATTTCGTCAAGAGTCCATGAATGATTTTGACCAATGCCGTAATATAGATTAATCACATCGCGTTCTTTTTGGGAGAGTGTTGCCAGCGAGCGTTGAATTTCACGGCCTAATGATTCTACCATCATATTTTCGTCGGTAGAAGGTTCATTATCATTTATCATCACATCAATCATACTGGAAGTTTCGCCTTCCATCAGAGGTGCATCAAGTGATACATGTTTGGAATGCATTCTCAAGGAATTTCTAATTTTATAATCAGGCATTTCGAGTGAATCTGCTATTTCATTTGATGTGGGAGGTCTTTCAAATCGTTGCTCCAATCTTGCTGTTTCCTTGGTAATTTTATTCAGCGAACCAACTTGATTTAGAGGCAGTCTTACGATGCGCGATTGCTCGGCCAAAGCCTGCAAAATTGATTGGCGTATCCACCAAACGGCATAAGAAATAAATTTAAAACCTCTTGTTTCGTCAAATCTTGTAGCTGCTTTTATTAATCCCAAATTTCCTTCATTGATTAAATCTGGTAAGCTAAGTCCTTGGTTTTGATATTGTTTTGATACAGAGACCACAAAGCGCAAATTTGATTTTGTCAGTTTATCCAAAGCTCTGGCATCACCAAGTTTAATTCTTTGAGCCAACAAAACTTCTTCTTCTGCTGAAATCAGTTCTTCTTTTCCGATATCTTGCAAATATTTGTCTAAGGAGGCAGTTTGCCTGTTAGTTATAGATTTTGTGATTTTAAGTTGTCTCATATTTGTGTATATTTTTTCGTCAATAAAAATTTTTGAGCGAAATAATTTGCAAACTTATTAAAAATAATTAAATATTCCTACTCTTAAAATAATTATACATCAAGATATTTCATAAATCTGATATATAACAATTAAGATTATTCTACAATTCTGAGAATTGGAAATCTTGCTATTATGCTTACTGATTTAAAGACCTATTCCATAATATGCTTTTATACCGCTTGGATAAATTCCTTCAATTAAAATTCCTCCCTTTTTATTACTAATTATGGTGGAGATATCATCGGGTTTATTAACTGATTTTTGGTCAATTTTTGTTATTATAAAGTCATCTTTTATACCAGCTTGAGAAAGCAAACCATGTCTTATATTTTTCACTACTACTCCATTAAGTATTTTTAGGTCTTTGAGTTGTTTGCTTGAAACTATCTCAAAATCAGCGCCTAAATTCAGTGAAGAAGCCACATCGGAGTCTTTAACAATCTGAGTACCTCCATTCATGCTTGTCAAGATCATAGTTTCCTCTTTGATTTTGCTATTGTGGATAAATTTAACTTTCACTTTATCGCCAGGGCTATAATTTCCAATTTTTTCAAGAAGCTCGGAGCGGCTGTTAACTTTTGTTTCATCTATTTCCAAGATAATATCACCAGCAAGAATTCCAGCATTGGCTGCTGCCAGACCTGATACCACACCTTCTACAAGAACTCCTTCAATTTTATCAAGTCCAAATTTTTCAGCAACATCTGAATTTACCTCTTCTATGGAAACGCCAAGAATTGCTCTTTGAACTTTCCCAAAATCTTTCAAATCTTTCACCACTTTTTTTACAATGCTTGCTGGAATGGCAAAGCTATAACCAGTATAATATCCAGTGCCAGAAGCAATTGCGGCATTAATTCCAACAAGCTCACCGCTGATATTTACTAATGCTCCACCAGAATTTCCTGGATTTACCGCAGCATCAGTTTGAATAAAAGATTCTATAGATGTGTTGGAGCCAAGAATATTTATATCCCTTGCTTTAGCTGACACAATACCAGCGGTAACAGTGGACGTCAAATTAAAGGGATTGCCTACTGCCAAAACCCATTCACCAATTTTCAAATCATCCGAATTCCCATAAGTCAAAAAAGGCAATTCGCTGGCATCAATTTTTAATAATGCCAAATCCGTGCTTGGATCTAATCCAATAACTTTTGCTGTATAAGTCCTTTTATCATTGAGAGTTATTGTAATTTTATCCGCCTGTTCAACAACATGATTGTTTGTTACAATGTAACCATCGGAAGAAATTATCACGCCTGAACCAGTGGCTTTATAAACTCGAGAGCGCCCATTATAAAAGAAATCTTCTATCGAAAAATAGTTATCGTAAACAGAACTTTTTCTTGTAAATTCAGTTTTTATGTGAACCACAGCATGAATTGTACTTTCTGCAGCAAGATTAAAATCCTTGGAAAGCTGCTCGCTTGGCAAAAGATATCCAGCTTGCTGCGCATTAGTAAGTTGTTCGCGACTGATTGAAATGTTTTTTATTTTATTGGCAATTGTGAAATGATAAGTAGCAATCGAAAATGCCGAAACTGCCAATGATATCGATATAAATTTTGCTATTTGCTTCATAATAAATTAAATTGTTAAGTTTAAAATTTGTAATTCTGCAAACGCTAAATTAGCATTTATTGTATAATTGAAGTTGTTAAATGTCGTTAATTCATCTGATAATAAAATTTGTAAAAACAAATTATTTCATATTTTCGCGTATTAATCCTTAGCTTCAAATATATTGAAAACTCAATCTTTAAATCGATGGCTTATTTTTTTCATGGGAATTCTAATTGGTTCTATATTAGCACTTTTCACTTTTGATATGATTTATGATTTGAGCCTTACCGATAACTACAACAACTCATGGTTTTCGTCAAATAATTCAGATTCCACCGATATAAAAAATACAGACACTATAGCTCAAAAATTAAAATCATACAAGTCGAAATTTAGAAAAAGCAATTTAATTGGTGTTGACAGTTTGAATAATTCTATAAACGACAGTTTAGATGCTGATGGAAATAATTATTCGAGGCTTGATTCCTTATCTGGCAATGAAAATTCAGCTTATTCAAATAATAATTCTGGTGATGAAATTGTTGTTATGAAGGATGAACTACTTTTTTCCACCTTGTTGAAACCCACAGGAAAGCCAAATTCTTACTTCTGTGATTACAATGAAAAAATGGATTCACTGCTTATTGATAACGGCAGTATAAAAAATGCAAATCTTTTAAAAGTGGAGTTCTGGCGGTCACCAGTAAATTTCAAAGGCTATAAGCTCAACAAAAGAAGTCTAATCCTTTTCGGAGTTTATCAATTCGACAATTTAAAATTGGAATATGGAGATGACCGAACACTTACAATGAATTATAAGAATCAGAAAGTCCTTTTAAGATGTACCGAAAATTTTTTGCCATTAAAAATTAAAAATTGATGAAGAAAATTGAATTTTACAAATATCATGGCGCTGGAAATGACTTCGTTGTAATTGACAACAGATTAAAGAATATTTCTCTTGATGAAAATTCAGTAAAATATCTTTGCGATCGCCATTTTGGAATTGGTGCTGATGGATTAATGTTGATAGAAAATATTGATAATCATGATTTTAAAATGCGTTATTTTAATTCTGACGGAAAAGAAGCAAGCATGTGTGGCAATGGAGGAAGGTGCATTGTAGCTTTCGCAAAATCCCTTGGTATAATTGAAAATTCAGCCACTTTTGAAACTTTTGACGGGATACATTCAGCAATAATTTCTGAAAAAAATGCCTTGCCTTGGGTCCAACTGAAAATGTCCGATGTAGATATTTCAGGGGTTTTAAAAGGCTCAAATTTCGCTAATACTGGCTCGCCGCATCACATTGAATATATTAGTGATTTATCTAATTTGGATGTAAATAAAGCTGGTGCTGAAATAAGATACTCCGATGATTATAAAGCCATCGGCGGCACAAATGTGAATTTTGTAAAACTTATTAGTGATAGTAAGATAGAAATAAGAACCTACGAAAGAGGAGTTGAATTTGAGACTTTAGCATGTGGAACCGGCTCGACGGCTGCGGCAATTATATCAGGAATTCGTGCTCAAAAGAATACAGCTTCTTATCAAGTCCAAACTTTAGGTGAAATACTTGAGGTAAGCTATAAAATTGATGGAAATTTCGCAAGAGAAGTCTTTCTCTCGGGACCAGCAAAAGAGGTTTTTAAAGGAACTATAAATATTTAATATGATTGGTAAGAATATAAGTTTAAGAGCCTTAGAACCAAAAGATGTTGATTTTATTGCCAGTATAGAAAACAACAACGAAAATTGGAGAATTTCAAATACTTATATTCCTTACTCACGCTTCGAAGTGGAGCAATATATTATGTCTATTGGACACGATATTTTCGCCGATAAACAGCTCCGGTTGGTGATTACAGAAAACTCTACTGACAAAAACTGCGGATGTATCGACCTCTTCGACTTTGAATTGAGACACAAACGTGCCGGTGTAGGAATCATAATAAATAAAGATTTTCGCTCAAAAGGTTTTGCCAAAGAATCATTGGAATTGATGATTGATTATGCAAAAAAAACTTTAGGATTACATCAACTTTACTGCAATATCCAAGAAGATAATTTCATAAGTATCAAGCTTTTTGAAAGCTTAGGATTTATAAAACAAGGCACAAAAATACAATGGGAATGGTATGAAAATAAATTTGCAGATGTATTTTTTTATCAGCTAATTTTCAATTAAATTTTTATGAAAAAAAGAAGTAAAAGCTCCCCAATTATTATTGCAACAGTTTTATCATTAATGTTTTTAGTTTCATTTTTTGCCATACGACTATTTACCAAACCTTATGTAAATGTTCAAGAAACTAAATACATAAATATTCCAACTGGCTCAAAAATTTCTGATGTTAAAGAAATTTTGGATAAAGCAGAAATCATTGAAAATTTTAAATCTTTCGAAATTTTTTCTACAATTTATAATTACAAAGAAAATATAAAACCTGGCAGATACAAAATTTCTGATAAAATGACTGCCAATGAACTTGTGAAAATGTTGAGAATTGGACGTCAAAGCCCTGTGAAACTGACATTTAATAATATAAGATTTTTATCTAAATTTGCTGGAATTGTAGGAAATAAATTGGAGTTGGACTCTGCCAAACTGATGAATCTTTTGACTGACAGAGTATTTTTAAGTAAATATGGTTTCAACGAAAAAACATCCATATCTATGTTTTTGCCAAACACATATTTTATGTTTTGGAATACCACCGAAATACAATTTATTGATAAAATGAAAGGTGAATATGATAAATTTTGGACAGAAGAAAGAAAGCAAAAAGCGGCCAAGATAGGCCTAACCATAAACGAAATTTCAACTCTTGCATCAATAGTGCAGGAGGAAACCAACAAAAAAAATGAGATGAGTTTGATGGCAGGGGTGCTTATCAACAGACTAAAAAACAACATGAAACTTCAAGCTGATCCTACGGCACGCTTTGCCTACGGCGATTTTGATGTAAATAGAATAACTTCCAATTATACCAGCATTAAGTCTGAATATAATACATACTACGTTTTTGGCCTGCCTCCAGGACCAATAAATATGGTTGAACCTGAAAATATTGATGCAGTGCTGAACTACAAAAGCAGCGATTATCTCTATTATTGTGCAAAAGCTGACGGCTCGGGATATCATGCTTATGCAATAACTTATGCCGAACATCAACGTAATGCAATAGCTTATCACAAATATTTGGATAAACACGGTTATTTGATGTAAACTATTTTTTGCTAAATATTTTTTTAATCTGCTAACATTCAAATTTATAGAATTATATATCAAATCTTTTACCACCAATAAATTTTGTATTTTGCTTGGTTAAAAAGTCTTAAATCAACAAAAAAACAATTTGTGACTTTAAAATTGTATAATTTTGACATCTATTTCTAAGCAATACAACATCAAATTTATTTTTTAACTAATAACATAATGAATTTTAAATCTCTCGCTCTCAGCACAGCATTTTTTCTAAGTATTTTTGGAGCTAATGCTCAATTAATGAACAACATTTCCGTTTCGGGCAGTATCGAAAATGCCACACCAAATTCTATGGTTTACCTGATGGAGCTTGTGGGACAAGGAATGCAACCTATTGATTCCGTTATGATTAAGAGCGATAATACATTCTTTATTTCAGCAAATATAAAAAATGCCAATTTCTTCCAACTTTCATTAGGAGGGAAAGAATATACAATTATTATTTTGGAACCAAACCAAAACTTGCATATCGATATTGATGCTAATTCTCTGATGAAACCTAAAAATATAAAAGGCTCCGAAGACACAAAGCAAGTGTATTCGATTTTGGAAAACCTAAATGTGTTCAAAGCCCAAGAAGATGTCTTAGATGCTGAATATCAGAAAGTTTACGGAACAGCTGAACAAGATTCTATAGGAAAGATATTGTTAGATAAATTCCAACAAATAGAAAAACAAAAGACCGATTATTTAATAGATGAAATTAATAAAAAGCCTACCATGGCTACCATGCTTTTTATTGACCAATTGAAAATAGAAGAAAACCTCGATTTATATGAAAAAGTGGATAATATCTTATACAATAAATATCCTGAAAACGCTTTCATAACTGACTTGCATGGTAAAATTGCCGGCAAATTGCGCCTCGCTATTGGCCGTCCAGCGCCAGAGATAAATCTTGCATCACCCGAAGGAGCAAATATTAAATTATCGAGTTTAAAAGGTAAAATTGTTTTGATTGACTTTTGGGCGTCATGGTGCGGCCCTTGTCGTCGCGAAAGCCCTGAAATGGTAAAAATTTATAAAGAATATCACGACAAAGGCTTTGAAATTTATAGCGTCTCTCTTGATAAAGAAAGGTCGAGCTGGCTAAAAGCCATTGAAGATGATGGCCTAAATTGGATTCATGTGAGCGACCTCAGATATTGGAGCTCCGTTGCTGCCAAAGAATATGGAGTCGGTTCAATACCTTTCACAGTATTGCTCGATAAAGAGGGAAAAATAATGGCCACAGGTTTAAGAGGCTCTGATTTAGAAGCTAAACTTGCTGAAATTTTTGACAAATAATTTTTCATTTGAATTTTAAATTAAATTTGCAGCCATAATATTATCGAAATTACCATGCAAAAAGGACAATTTTTTCTTTCAGTTTTATTATTGTTAATCAGCATTTCATCATGTAAAAATGGCGAAGATGATGGAAATTTGCCCTCTGATTTAATTGAAAATCCAAATACTGCTAACGGCAATGTGAATTCTAACCAGCTTCCAAAATTTGAGTTTAAATATACTGAACATGACTTTGGAAAAATTGTTGACGGAGTAAAAGTGTCATTCACTTTTAAATTTAAAAACGTGGGAAACAGCGATTTAATTATTAACCAAGTTAAAACTTCTTGTGGTTGCACAGCCTCCACATTTACCAAAACACCTGTAAAACCTGGAGAATTTGGGCTAATTCAACTTACTTTCGACAGTAGCCATCGCAAAGGCTACAACAACAAAGTGGCTACGGTAGTAGCTAATACACAGCCAAATACACAAATATTAAAAATAACTTCTATGGTGGTTGGCCCAGAAGAATTATAAAAATTAAATTAACTTTTAAAACAATCGATATGCAATTAAACAGTATTCTATTAATGGCCGGCGGGGCAAAAGGCTCAGATCAAAGTCCATATTCTGGCCTCATAATGATGGTTCTTATCATCGCAGTATTCTATTTTTTCTTTATCCGCCCACAGCAAAAGAAAAATAAAGAGATACAAAAATTCAGACAGGGATTACAAAAAGGTGATAAGGTAATTACCATCGGTGGAATCCATGGAAAAGTTTTAGAAATTTCGGAAACGACCGTAATCATTGAGGTTGAAGGCCAAAGCAGACTGAAACTCAACAAAGACGCAGTTACACAAGATGGAACATCAGACAAACCTATTGGTCAGAAATAAGATATTTTATTTTGATAAAAAAGTCGCTCATAAATAGAGCGACTTTTTTTTTACTTTTACAAAAATAATTCAGTTTGTAAATTTTTTTAAATTTAAGCTTATGATTTGGAAATGGATTTTGCAAAACCTTTCAAAAATTGATTATAAAACTTTTTTATTTTTCTTTGTGATTTCTGCCACTATCTGGATGCTATTAAAACTCTCGGATAAATACAATCAAGAAATTGAAGTATCGCTTTCATATTCCATTGTAGGGTCAAAGTTGATAATTATTAATACTCCTGAGAATAAAGTTAAAGTACAAGCATCTGCCGAAGGATTTAAAATGCTGCTTATCAGTGGAAGGCAAAATGAAAAAATTGACATTCCTCTGAATCAAGAAGATTTTGTGAAAGGCTCCGATGGTTTTTACTATGGCAGTATTGCCACAAAGTCTTTAAACTCAAGGATATCAGAAAAACTTGGTATCACAATCTCAGATAAAATGATATCACCCGACACATTATATTTTGTTTTAGATAGACTTGATACTGCAATAGTTCCAATAAATTTAGTTGCCGATTTCGATTTTGTTTCGGGCTATAGAGTCTTTGGAGAGCCAAAGTTTACTCCCAAAAAAATAACTATCAAAGGTCCGGCGCATATTATAGATACCATAAATTTTGTGAATACTAAAAAGTTGAAATTTTCTAAACTTATGACTTCGCAGAAAAAAACGGTGGAGATAGATCAACCCAATAAACTTGTTACTATTAGCAATCAGAAAGCAAATTTAAATTTGGAAGTAGCTAAATATATCGAAGGAGAAACAACTGTTCCAATTAGAGTGTTTTCAAAGGTTGAAGGAGTAAATATTAAAACTTTTCCAGCAACGATAACTGTAAAATATTTGGTTGCTTTGCCAGATTATAAAAAAATTACGAATGCCATGTTTACTATTGGCGTTGAAGTCGATTCAATGCAAATTTTACGGAGTAATAGTTTGATTCCAAGGGTTTATAAAAGTCCCGAATTTGTAGAGCATATAAAACTTAGCACCGACAAAGTTGAATTTATTATCACAAAATAGATGATAAAAGTAGGTCTCACTGGGGGAATTGGAAGTGGAAAATCAACAGTTGCAAGGGTTTTTATGGAGCTGGGAGTTCCAGTATATTTTGCTGATTTAGAAGCGAAAAAACTTCTACTATTGTCAGATGTAAAAAAAGAACTCATTAGAATATTCTCCGATAAAATAATGAAAAATGGAGAGGTGGATAAGCAAAAGTTGGCATCGATAATTTTCAATGATAGAGATTCGCTAAAAAAAGTAAATGATTTAATTCATCCGCTGGTTCGCCAAGGATTTAAAAATTGGGTCAAATCTTTTGAAAATGAAGATTATGTGATGATTGAGGTAGCAATATTATTTGAAAATGGATTTAATTCAATAGTTGACAAGGTAATTTGCGTGAGCTCCATCTTGGAAGATAGAATTATTAGAACAGTGGAAAGAGATAAATCGAGTATTGAACTTGTAAAACAACGTATGGAGAACCAATGGCCACAGGAAAAAATTGCTGAAAAATCAGATTTTGTGATATTTAATTCAAATGTGGATTTGATATTACCACAGATTTTGGCCATTGACAAGGCACTACGACTCAAATTTTAGCTGCCAGATAGTACTTCAGCTTCCTTAATAACCTCGTCTCTTTTTTGTAATCTAAGTCCAAGTTTTAATAATACATCATGATTTTCTACAATCTCCTTACAAAGCACAACACCACTATCTAAAAGAGACTGCCTTTGCAATTTGGTAAGCGAATTCATTGATGTAATTGGATGCAAATCAGCTCTATCAATCCAGTCTTTCAAGCTGTTTCCGTGAGGATAATCCCAGCTTACTAATCTCATACCAGTACATTTTCCATATTCGGTGGCATCTTCCGAAAATCTGGTATTGGTTACTATCATTCCAAAATAATTCAATTTTGAATCACCTGATTTTTCCCAACTTGCTTTAATATCTAAAAATCTTGAATGTATATACAGTGGAATTTTTACATCATTTTTATGACCTTTGTCGCGATGGAATTTGCATTCAATCATTAGTCTTTCCTCATTATTTTCTGCAACCACATCAAGCTCATGTTTTACACAAGCGCCATTTTCAATTATATTTACTTTTACCTTATATCCTTGATATTCCAACAATTTAGATACATATTTTTCAAAAGGATAACCAGATGGCCCTAAATCATAAACAGCCTGTTTTAAACGGAAACGGCCAGCAACATATTTTGATTTTTGCTTCAGTAAATTATAAGCAATCTTATAAATTTTGCCTGTCTTTGTTCGCTCGCCAATAGAAGAAATAACAGTATTCACAATAGATTCAGCCTCCTTAGCATCGGCACCAGAGCGCATCAAGGCCGATTTTAATTTGTCTGGCATAAAGTCAACCATTTCACCGTTCGACTTTAAAACCTTAATGTTCTTTTGGTTCATAATATTTTAATAAGAAATTAGTGCAAAATAATAAAAAAACGGACATGAACATTTAATTCCTTGAATATAGAAAGCATATTTTATGAACTTTAATAATCTTGCCAGTCGCGTTTCTTGTTAATTTTTAAATCTTGCAATAAAGGAGATTTTACGCGAACAGTGAGATTATAAGATTGCCTTGGCCCTAATGGAATCCAATGAAACATAAGCTCCCAGCAGTGCAAATCGCGATAAATATCAAGAGAAGTAACTCCAAGTCCTTTATTTTCAAAGTCATATCCTGATGAAAATCCTAATTTCCACTTCTGAGTAACATTCACATCACCAGAAAAATCGAGAGTTTGTGTTTTCGTTTTCTTAAAATCCATTGACGTGGGTGTAAATGTTTGAGCATAATTGAATGAATAATTGAAATTCAGCGACCATTGGTTATTGAAATCTACATATCTTTCTGGAAAATCATTTACCTGTTTCAACTCTTCAGAAGTGCCCATTTCAGACTTATATTTCTTATTTTTATTGCCATTGAAATCATTGGCACTCAAAGAATAGCCAAGACTCAAACGCCATAAGCTTGAATTTTTTCTAAGCAATTTTTTGTTTACTTTCCAGTTTAATTCATTGATTCTTACACCCATGCTATCTATGGCATAAAAATCATAAATTCCTCCAAATTGTATATCAATTTTTTTCAGAACTGTTGTTCTTGCACTTACATTAAGAGGAGCAAGTTGAAATTCCTTCTTAGCCAAATCGTAGCTGGTGGAAATATTAAACCCCTCAAGAATTTTAATTTTTTTTATGCCAGTAATTGTGTCCTTGGCTGATTTCAATTTTGCTTCAAGAGTATTGCCCAAATTAAAAGTAATGTTTCCAGATTTTCCATCTGCTGGACTGCCAAATATACCTCCATCAAAAATAGAATATCTAACTGTCTTTCCATTTTTGTCGGTATATTCCTTAAAATAATTAAATGATTTACTAACATCTGGATGGTAGGAAAATCCAATTGTTGGCGACATTACATGGCGAAGAGCAGTCATAGGACCATGCTTAAAAGTAAACATACCATAGATTAAAGTACTAAAATTAGAAGAAAACGAAGCTTCATGAGCCGCTTTAAAATTCAAAACATCGTCTGTAATGACTGCCCCTGTGTCCTTTCCATTGATAATAACATTAGGATCGTAATATTTATTTACAGTTTTAAAATACCAATAATCTCTTAAATTCAAACTATTTGTCCAACTTAAGTGACCCAACGGAATTGTGCTACTGATAGGAATGTTGTGAGAGATACCATTTTTGAAGTCAGTCATTTTTGAAGTAAAAAACAAAGAATCAAGAGTTGATAATTGATTTTTAGCATCCATATTGTAAGAGACTGAAATTTTTTCGTACCATTTTTTAGAGCCAATGGCAATTTTTCGCTCAAAGGGGTTCATTCTTGGCGTGCTAAATGAAATGGTAGGCAAATCCAGATTCATTATATGTGTGCTTGTATTTTGATTATGATTTACATTGATAGCCAAATTATATTTGTGCTTAATTTTTGCCGAATAAGCAATGCTTGACTGAAAAGTGTTGGTTACATAATCATTGATATTCACCGAATTAAGTTTATTATATTGAGTAGAGCCAAAATTAACATTTGCCGAAAAAGTTGAACTTGGATTTGATTTAGGATCTTGATTGTGAGTCCATCTTATGAAATAGCCTTTGTCTTCATTATTTTTAATTACATCCGTTTCGCCATATTTATTTAATGCATAACCAATATCAATATTGCCACGGGATTTATATCTGAAATTGTAATTGCTTTTTCCCCTTATTGCCCAGCTGCCTTTAGCATAAATATCACCCCGAATTGCAAGGTCTATATGCTCTCCTAAGCCAGTATAATATCCGCCATTGCTTAAATAGTAACCTCTATTTTCGGTATAGCCATAAGAAGGAATAAGGATTCCATTTGCTCTTCCTTTTTTATTTGGAAAAAACCCAAAAGGCAAAATTACTGGCAATGGAATTCCTTCAATTTCAATATGGATAGGCCCTGTAACGATTTTGTCATCAGGAATAATTTTTCCAATGCCATATTTAATGCTGTAATGAGGGTTTGGAAGCGAACAAGTGGAGAAATAACCCTCCTTAACATAAGTAGTATTATCCTCCATCTTTTTGCCTTCCTTGATAAACAAATATGCGTCACCTTCCTGCCGAGTAACATTGTAAACCAAGCCTTTATGTGAATTGAAGTCGTATCTTATTTCAGTGGTTTGGTACTCATCGCTGCCGTCTTTAAATATTGGATTTCCTTTTACTACCCCACTTGTATCGGCAATTCCTTTGGCGTAAACATTATTATTTACAAAATCTATTTCTATGTAAGCAGCTTCAAGAGTTA
The DNA here is from genome assembly GCA_001872625.1 of Bacteroidetes bacterium CG2_30_33_31. Lineage (GTDB taxonomy): Bacteria > Bacteroidota > Bacteroidia > Bacteroidales > UBA1556 > UBA6267. The sequence goes on along the minus strand of MNXP01000035.1, from coordinate 9,216 downwards.
CTGTCCCATATTCCACTTTTGCATCGCCATATAAATATGCTTTTTGCTCCAAATAATTTACTTTTACACTATCTTTTGCACTTCTAATTATCTTGGAATCGAGAATAAAATTGTTATTATTGCTACTATCAACATTATTTTTTGGCATAATATTACTTAAGGAAGTGTCGGTAATACTAATAGAATCAACAACTTGAGCAATTATATCATCAGATAGAAATACCAAAATTGAAAAAACTATAAAAGTTCTACAAAATATTTTTGTTGATAATTTCGTTAACAATTTAATAAATGGATTACTATATTACTAATCATAAGATTTACATTTGTCAATGTAGGAAGTCTCAACGTCTTAAACCATTGATTGTTATAGGTTGATGAGACTTTTTGAAATAATTTTCAAAACTATAAAACTTCCAAGAGCGTGAAACGATTAATTTTAATTTTTGGTATAATAATATTCAGTGGTATAAATTATAGATTTATAGTTCCTCAAGATCCCTATAGAATTACTGTTGTAGTGATAGATGCAGGTCATGGTGGCCATGATCCAGGAGCTTTAGGAAAAAATTCAAAAGAGAAAAATATTGCTCTTAATGTTGCACTAAAATTTGGTCATTATATTGAATTGAATTTCAAAGATGTAAAAGTTATTTTTACTCGACAAACTGATGAATTTATAGAACTTTACAGAAGAGCTCAAATAGCAAATCAGGCTAATGCCGATTTATTTATTTCGATACATTGCAATTCAAATGAAAGTTCAAAAGCCTCTGGTACAGAAGCTTGGATAATGGGACTTCATAAAAGTAGCGCAAATCTCAGAGTTGCCCAAACCGAAAATGCATCAATACTTTTGGAAGCTAATCACGACGAAAAATATAATAATTTTAATCCTAACTCTCCCGCATCATACATATCATTTTCGCTTTTTCAGAGCGCATTTAGAGACCAAAGCATCGATTTTGCTACTAAGGTGGAAAGTGAGTTTAAAACAAACGCACAAAGATTGGATAGGGGAGTGAAAGAAGCTGGCTTTTTGGTGCTTTGGAAAACTGCTATGCCAGCAATTTTAATAGAAACTGGATTTATTTCTAATGCTGAAGAAGAAAAATATTTGAACTCAGAACAAGGTCAAAACCAATTAGCAGCTTCAATTTTTAAAGCTTTCAAGAAATATAAATTCGAAATGGAAGGCGAAAGATATCAAAAATCTGAAGAAAAAAATAGTACTAAAGATGCAAATATTATAACTCAGGAAAATAAGACAAATACTGACGTTACCAATAATATTTCAAAACCAAATAATCTAAACTCCGATATAATTTTCGGGGTACAGTTTGCAACCACTTCTGATAAAAAACCTGCATCATCAGCCTCTTTTAAAGGTATTGACGACATGTGGAATTATTATCACTCAGGATTCTACAAGTATGTATCAGGGAGATACGACAGTATTGAGAAAGCGGCAATTCAGCTTAGTAAAATTAGAGAATTAGGGTTTAGCGATGCCTTCGTGGTGGCTTTCATTGGCGGCAAACGTATTAGCCCAAATGAAGCTATGAACATTTTAAAAAATCAAGCTGATAAAAAATAGTTTTAGCAAAGAGCTTTATAAATATCTTTGCCATTAGAAATAATTCAAATAATGAAAATTAGAAAAGAATTCTATATTGGTTTAGTTGCTACTTTCACTTTGGTAGGTATATATTTGGGTTATAACTTTTTACAAGGGAAAGATATTTTTAATAGAACTCAAAAATATTTTGTCGTTTATAATAAAATCGCTGGTCTCAATGTTTCAAATTCAGTAAATTTGAATGGATTTAAAATCGGCATGGTTAGCAATTTAGAACTTATCAAAAACGATAGCTTGGGTAGAATAATTGTTGAGCTAAGCATCGATAAAAACATAAAAATTCCCAGAAATTCTATTGCTAAGATCGAAAGCGACTTCCTAGGGTTGAATTCTATCAGCATGGTTTTTGTTAAATCAGATTCTTATGCTAAGGATGGTGACACTTTAATTTCGCAAGTTGCAAGCACAATTCAAGAAGAAGTTTCTATTCAAATGCTTCCAATAAAAGTAAAAACAGAAAATATGCTTGGCTCTTTAGACAGTATTTTAGAGGCTGTTAAGTATGTTTTTAATAAAGAAACACAAGCTAATTTGGCCAACACTTTCCTGAGAATAAAATCTACAATAGAAAATATAGAACACTCCTCATATACACTTGATACAGTAATAACTGGACAAAAAAGTGCAATAATTAGAATATTATCAAATATAAATTCTATCACTGAGAACCTTAGAAATAATAATGATGAGATAACTCACGCCATTGGAAATTTTGCCGCCATAAGTGATACATTAGCTCAGATAAATATTAAATCCACAATTTCTAAAGCTGATTTAGCTTTGGGCGATTTCCAAAAAATTGTTGACAAAATCAATCGTGGAGAAGGTAGTCTTGGATTGCTTGTAAATGATAATAAGCTTTACAAAGAACTCCACGCTGCTTCAAAGGAACTTGATCAATTGCTTCAAGATATGAAGCTCAATCCACAGCGCTATGTGAACTTCTCTGTATTTGGAAGAAATCAAAAACGCAACGTTTATGTGAGCCCTGATTCGGCGACGGTTAAGAAGTAGATAGGCTGATGTAGATAATTTTCCCATCAACACCATCAAGCAAATCATAGATTGTGTATTTTTCGAGATAAACGATGAAATGCTTTTCAAATTTCCCCCTTACCGCTGTCAGCCTTCGGTACAATTCCGTAAATAAAAAAAACTTTTTTCGCCTTCTGCTATTTAATTTCTTGCTGCGAAATTACTCAGTCTGACAAGTTTATGATATGTAAATTATTATTTTTCCTTGACTTTCAATATTTTTAACCTATATTTGCAATCCATAAAATCACATAAAATGAATCTGAATAATATTTCTTTCGCATCTTTAGCTTTTGAGAGGAAGGTTTTTATTTTACCCCCCCCATAAGATATTGTTATTCAGCTGTTTACATAGATTATTGCCATGAGAATTTTATTCCCTCCATAGGATATAAAATACCGAATTTTATTATCGGTGGTAGAGGTTTTACTTGACTTCATTTTAATGCTTTTGAGAATAATGAAAAATATTAATGAAGTTTTTTTAAGTATTTATCTCTAATTTTTTAATTATGAACAAAATATATTTTATTAGTCTAATGATGATTGGATTGTTTTTATTTGGTAATTCTTTAAATGCTCAAATGTATTATCCTGCTGTTACAACTGATATAATTGCTTCTACTAATATTTCAAACGTGCAAAATACTGGCATGGATGCAATTGTATTTGAAAGTGATTTGTTTCAAGTAATGTGCTGGGATGGCGACCAACCTGGTATCGGATACGGAATAGGCATGGCTCCTCAACAGAGTTTTAATTTTGATGGAAGCAGTATTGGCCCTGTTCAAGATCCAGATGTAGTGATATCAGAATACAATTCAAAACTTTACGCTTTTTTTATCTATCTAATTAGTGATGATGTGTATGCTGAAGTTTGGGAATATTATATGGGGGCATGGAATATTTATGTAAGCTCAACTCAACTTACTACTTCAGCGGATTGTAGTACTCCAAATGTTGATATTGATATTAATAATCATCTTGCTGCTGTTTGGCAATCTTCAACAAATATTAAAATCTTAACTTGCAATATCACTTTTAGTAATATCTCTTATTACACATATCAAAATACGAATTTAAGTTTTGCAGAACCTGATGTTGCTGTGTTATATGATAACGCAAATACTTCAACATGGTTTAAAATTGTTTATAAAGAATTAATCAACAGCCAATTAACAATTCGTCAGTTTGATTATAGTAATCCTTTAACTTCAAATACTACGCTATATAACTATAGTCTTAACTCATCTTGGCAATATGGCAAACCAAGAATCGCTTCACCTATTTTTAACAACATATATTATTTAAACCAAGATTTCTCAGCAGTAATTTCAAAAAATGATGGGAATAAGTATGAAATAATTGATATTACTTCCTATGGTAATTCTATTATGCCAATTTTTGCTATAAATACTTATCCAGATATTACTACATCAGAATGTATTGACCCAGTTGTTACATATATTGTGGAAGATTTGCTGGTTTCATTTACTGCAATATTTCCAAATAACGATTATGAAATCTTACGTAAAAGAATGAAACCTGATGGAAATCCAACAACTTGGCAATATTACTCTATAGTAAATTATAATGCAATGGGTAATCAAATAAAATCATCAATTTGTGGCAACAGAACAGTTAGCCCATACGCATTCTACTCTTTTGTTGATGATTATAGCAGTGAAATTCTATATAAATACAGTTATGCAACAAATCAGAGTTTAAGAGTTGGCAAAACTGTAAATAATGATGTTTATCCAAATCCTGTTGAAAATTTGCTGACTATTCAAATAGAAAACACTTCTGATAATTCATTTTATTCTATTATTTATATTCAAGGTAAAATGATTTTATCTGGTAAATTACAATCTAATAAAAACCTGATTGATGTTTCAAAACTAAATACAGGATTATACTTCGTTAAAATAATTTGTAATGAAGAAACTATTACCAAAAAATTAAGCATCCTATAAATAAACATTAGGTTTAGCCAGTTTGAAATTAAACAGGATAAACCTATTTATTAAACTCCTTCAAAATGAATTTTCCTATTAAAATTACAATTTTATTACTTTTAATAATAAGTTGCTCTATAAGTTCTTATGCTCAAGCAAAGCAATATGGAGAAATAGCAGGAGACATTAATTATCATCTTAAAGCTGCTGATTCTATTCATATTAAAATATTAACTAGGAGTAATAAGTATGCTAATGTCACTAAAGGTTGGTTTTTCCCAACAAATATTATGATATTTAACCTTAATTTTAATATACCAACCAGCGTTTTACAATTCTCTTCAAAATCAATTAATTGTAATTTCAATAATTTATATTTTAATAATCTTTATTGGGGAATGGTTCCTTCGGTTGAGGGAATATATGTAAAGTTGCATACCATTAATGATACTTCAAATAGTCCCACTATAAACAGTCATATTACTTCAAATGGTTGGGTTCTTAAAATACCAGAATCTCATATGGATACTAGTGTTATAAATATTATTCCACATCTTGGTACTGGAATCTCACAATATTTTAACCAACCACTAATTTACACAAGGATTTATCCAATTCCTTCCTCTTTTTTCCCTTTCGAAGATTATTCTGCAGAATTCATTAACGACCCAATAATTTATTCTAAAGTTGGAGATACTGTTACCTACGATCCTGGAATTTATGATCTTGATGGTGATTCAATAACTGTTCATTGGCAACAACAATTTTGCGGACAGGGTTATATGTATACTATTTATAATCAATGGCCAATAGATAGTTTGCCAAAAGCAAATTCTGCTTTTCCAATATCACCTCCAGAAACTATATTCGACTCCGTCCACTACGCTCCAGGTTATAATTACAATAATCCATTGCCAGATCAAAATTTTAATGCTGGTAATATCCCTGCTACTTTGGATACCAATACTGGCGAGATATATTTCTGCTGCCATAATCCTGGGAATTATTCCGCAGCGGTTATGGTGCGCTCATACCGTGCTGGAGTTCGACTCTCGGAGACTGTACGCTGGCTTTTCTTTACAATCTTTCCTGCCGATTCAAATCACCCTCCTGTGATATCGCCTTCTAATCAGCCTTTTACAGATACCATCTATGCTGGCGATTCTATCAATATTCCTTTCTCTATTTCTGATGGCGATAATAGCGATTGGGTGAAGTTTAAACCCAATGGCTTCCTTCTGGATTCCTCACTTGTTTCCTCAACAGGCTGCGCCAAACCTCCTTGTGCTTATTTCACAACTTTGCCTCCCGATAGCTTTCATATATTTTCTGCTGGCGTTTTCCACTGGCAAACTTCCTGCAATCATATCAACCAAAACCAGAATTCTGTTACCTATAATTTTGTGCTAAAGGCAGAAGATGATCACTGTCCAATTCATGCAATCGGGCGCAACAGCATTAAGATAACTGTGCTGCGTCCTCCAAAACTTCCTGCACCAATATTACATTGTCGCTCGGTGGATTCCGCTGGAAATGTGCTGCTGTCATGGGCGCCAGTGGTGGATTCTCTAGGACGAAGTTTTCAAAAATATAACATCTATTTCTCACATTCGCCACATTCGGGCTTTGTGCTTATTGATAGTCTTTTCAACATCAACACTTCCTCATATTTGCATCTTGGTGCTGGCGCTGATGCCGATACTCTTTACTATTTTATGAAAACAATCTCGGGCTGCGATAATATGTTCTCGGCAGCCTCAGATACACTTTCCACAATATTTTTAGAACTCCAAAACTCTGGCACTGGCATCGCTAATCTATCATGGAACGACATTCGAGATTCATCAAATTTGAATTCTTATTATCAAATTTTCAGAAGTGTAAATGGCGGAAGTTTTTCTCTGATTGATAGTTCTTCATTTCTTCTTTATGCCGACACTATCTCTGTTTGTTCGCTTTCTGTGAGTTATTATATTGCTCTGATGGATTCATCTGGCTGTTTGAATAGCTCTAATATACGTAGCGATATTTTTACAGATTTAATCTCACCCTTTGGAGTTGTTATAGATACTGTTTCAGTTACAAGCAACAATCATCCAATAATTGGTTGGCAATCATCAAGCTCGGCAGATGTAAATGATTATGTGATTTATCGAAGTGGTGTGGCAGTAGATACTGTTACAAATTCTCCATTTGAAGATTTGCAATCTTTAGCCACTAACACATCTTTTTGCTATCAGATTGCTGCCTTAGACAGCTGCAAAAATTCAAGTCCAAGCTCCAATACTCATTGCAGCATAAGACTTTCGGCTTATCTAAATTCCTGTGATAGAGTTATTAAACTCTCGTGGAATACTAATCAGGATACTGTGGCATTGGGCTTTGAAGTCTGGACTTCGCTAAATGGTGCTGCTCCAATTTTGTTGCAAAACCTGGGAAATGGAACAACTTCCTTTGAGCATATTGGCGCTCTTGCTAGTGGAAATTATTGCTATTTCATCAGAGAGAAACTTTCTGCAAATCGCTCGGCTTCTTCAAACGCTGTTTGCTTAAAAGCTGACTTCACTCCCTCTCATGGTTTTGCTTATCTGAGACTTGCAACCATTGCCAATAGTGGCGATGTGAATCTGAGAATCTTTAGCGACACTCTGGTGGCATTGCGTTATTTTAAGATTGAGAAAAAAAGACTTGGCAGCAATACTTTCGACAGCATTGGAATTGCATATTGGCAACCATCGATCTCTAACTTTTTCTTTACCGACAATAAAGTTCAAACTTCCAAATATTCTTATTTGTATAGAGTTATCACTGTGGATTCCTGTTACAACAGCGATACAACAAATATTGGTCGCACCATATTTTTGCAAAGTTCTTCCCAAAATATTTATTCCAACAAACTGATATGGAACGACTACGGCGACTGGAATGCTGGCACAGATTTTTATCTTATTCATCGTCTGGTGGAGAATGTGGAGATTATGCCTCCGCTTTTTATTCCTTTTTCGGCTTCTGGCGAAAATTCATATCTCGATGATATTTCTGTGTTTGGCATCGATGCTTCGCTTTTCTGTTATTTTATTGAAGCCGTTGAAAACCAGGGCAACAGCATCACTTTCCAAAGCGACACTTCTTTCTCGAACCTGAGTTGCGACCTTCGCGATCCGCTAATTGTTGTCCCAAATGCTTTCACTCCTGAAGGCAAAAACCCTGTTTTCAAGCCAGTGATTCCTTATCTCAACGGTAGTTCATACAGCTTTAGAATCTTCGACCGCTGGGGTCAGATGTTGTTTGAAACCACCGACATAAACCAAGGCTGGGATGGAAAATTCAAAGGCCAACTGGTGAAAACTGATGCTTACGTTTATAGAATCGAAGTCATAGACCGCAACAAAAAGCCTTTTGTGAAAATGGGAAGCGTGGTGGTGGTGAGATGAATTTTGCAGGTTGAGGTTGAGAAATATTTTTCCATCGCTGCTGCATGACAATCGTCAATCTTCAATTAAAAATCCTCAATTATTCCTTTAATTTCTTCAACTTTTTCTTTGAGCAAAATTTCGTTACTTGCTTCAACAATAAGTCTGAGATAAGGTTCAGTATTTGAAGGTCTTATATTAAACCACCAATCACTATATTCGAGCCTAAAGCCATCAAAATCCATAAATTTTTTGGGTTTTTCTAAAGCGAAAAAATGATTCTTGACTGCTTCCATTGCTTCCGATTTATTTTCTATTACAAAATTCAATTCGCCAGAATTAGCATAAGCTTTGATTTTGGAAATCAGCTGTGAAAGAGTAATGCCTTCTGCTTTTTTCTGTATTACAACACTGAGAATAATCGACATCGCCATTAATCCTGAATCAGAATAATTGAAATCGCGGAAATAATAATGCCCTGCCAACTCGCCACCGAAAAGGCCATTAATTTCGCGAAGTTTTGGTGCTGCAAAAGATCTTCCTACACGCCAGGTATAAATTTCTGTTTCAGTGATTCTATTCAAATATTCACCAACAGCTTTTGAAGTTCTAATATCTTGGATAACAGTGTATTTCTTTTCGTTTTTTAAAAAGTAATGACCCATAAGTGCAATCATCAAATCTGGTGAAATAAATTCACCTTTTTCATCTATAAACATCACTCTATCAGCATCGCCATCGAAAATGATTCCAATGTCAGAAGAGTTCTTTATTACTTCTGCTTTAATATCCACAACATTTTCTGCCACCAGTGGATTGGCCTCATGATTTGGAAAATTACCATCAAGATTATCATAAAGATAGTGAGGAGAATTTCCTAATAAGTCCTTGATAAACAGTGCACTCATTCCATTGGAACAGTCAAGGGAGATATTTAAATTTTCATGATTTTTGGGAAGATACTTCTTTTGAAAATTCAAATAGACATCATGTTTCTCAAAATCAATAATTCTTCCTTTTTCCTCAACAGTTTCAACTTTTGCATTTCTGATTTTATCTTCAAGAATATTAAGCCCATTATCATAACCAACTGGCAAAGCATTAGCCTTAGATACTTTTAAACCATTGTAGTCCTTGCCATTATGTGAGGCAGTAATCATAATTGAAGCAT
>MNXP01000075.1 GCA_001872625.1 Bacteroidetes bacterium CG2_30_33_31 | reverse complement strand
AACTGTAAAACAGAAATAAACTGCTTAGACCCAAAACTCCTAAACCAACTACGCCCATTCCCATAACACTGCCACCAGAAAAAGCAACCAAAAGGGCTCTATTTAAAGAAGTTCTTGCGGCATGAGTTGTGCGAACATTAGCTTTAGTGGCTATACGCATTCCAATAAAACCTGCCAATGCAGAGGTAAAAGCACCGATAATGAATGACATGGCAACAAAGTAATTCGTGTTTTCTTTACCGTGTGCATTGAACAATAAAAGAATGCCAATTGCGATAACAAAAACTGCAAGAACCTTATATTCTGCCTTTAAAAAAGCCATTGCACCATCAGCAATACTTTTAGCTATTCGAGCCATTTTTTCTGTCCCCACTTCTTGCTTAGTAATCCAAGCCGATTTTATCCAAGTGTATAATAATCCTATTATCCCTATCAAAGGTAAAACGTAAATTAATATTTCCATATTCAAATAATTGTTTAGACTGATTGTTTAATGTAGGCAGCAAATTTAGAAAAATATTTTCTTTGAAAAACTACAAATGTTTTAAGACTTAAATAAATCCATATCTTTTTTTATATAATTAATAATCAATGAAATAAAAAAGTCTTAAGGCTATCTTAATAAACATTAAGGCTCCGATTTAGAATTTATTCTATTTGAAAAACAGTTGAAATATGTTTAATGATTATAAATAAATGCATTTTCTATTTGCCTAAATAATTCTTGTTTTATGGATTTATTCTTAACAAATTTAACGAATTTGCCTTCAGGAATATAAATTTTGAGCTTGAGATTTTGAGCTCTCCATTTGTCTTTTATTGGAAATGTAAATAAAGGAGATATTTCCAAAAGGCTATCCTTAAGATTGAATTTATAATTAAAATTTTGGATATATGTCTCGGCAATTTGTTTTTTATTTGCTGATGATTTTTTAATAAACTCTAAACTCATCAAAGAATCAGATGTCTTGACTGTTTCAATTTCTGGCACCGAGAAAAACAAATTATTTTCTTTGTAAAGAAGAAATTTTTCGTCCAATGCATCATAAACATCTGAGACTTCTTCATCAAAAATTGGATAATTCATTAGATCTGGATTTACTTCTACATACAAAGTATCGGAATTGCTATCAACTAAAAGCTTTGTTTCTGCAGTGGCTGAGGCTCTTTGACGAAAATTATCAGCAATTTTAATTGCAGAATAAGTTAGCATTATGAGCGATAATATCCAAATTATTACCAATGCTTTTTTTATGCCTTTTATTATTTCTCTTATGTTGAATAAGTGAGCAAGTCCACTGAGAACTATAAGCAAAAGAGGAATAAAAAGCACTGCTCCAACGGCAAAAACTAAGATATTATAATCAGTAGAATTGTAACCGATAGCATTGGCAAATTCAGGTATCGAAAAATAAACAAACCCATTGAAATTGTTGAACAATAAATTATTGGCAAAGAAAAATGCTGGAATCAGAAATATAATTAGCAGAAATGCAAGTATAGAAAATATCGCTCCAAAGAAAATTAAAAACGCTCTACCAATAGCATAAAATATTGGACTAATTGCATTTAAAACATTTTTAATAGGTCTTTCTATATCTTTTTTTTTTGAAAAATGCTTTCTTTTTAAATCATTAAGTTGGTCGCCGAGATTATTTATTTCATCACGAATTTTCTTTTCAATGTTGTCAATATTTATTGGTTCTCCCTCCATTTCCAATTTTTGAGAGGTTGTGGTTGCCTCAGGTACCGCCATCCAAAGTATAATATAGATAATGAAGCCTGTGCCAGAAATGAGTAACAGCAAAAGAAATAATATTCGCACCCATACCACATCAATATTTAGATAACTGCTTATTCCTGAACAAACTCCTCCAATAACTTTCGCATCTCCATTTCTGTAAAGTCTTCTTTGCTTAGAATTTTTAGGGCGGCCATTTTCATAGGTTTCATTTTCTTCATGCTCATCTTGTACGTCAATTTCGCCAGGTTCTCCCATCGCTTTCATTATTTCATCTAAATCCGAAATACTTATAATTGTCTTTGATTCATTTATTTTAGCCGACATCATTTCAGCAATTCCACTCTCAATATCATCAATAATTTCCTTGCTACCTTGGCTATATTTGAAATGTTGTTCTAAGCGTTTCAAATAATCTTCTAATACTTTATAAGCATCTTCATCTATATTGAATAGAATTCCGCTAACATTTACTCTAATATTTTTTTTCATAATAATTTATTGTTTAGTAATTTTTTCAATTGATATAACTAATTCTTCCCAGCTGATTTTCAATTCTTTAGCAGTCGCAATTCCTCTTTGAGTCAGTTGATAGTATTTGCGTGGAGGGCCAGTAATTGATTCTTCCCAACGATAATCCAGCATTCCGTCATTTTTTAATCTGGTAAGGATTGGATAAAGAGTCCCCTCCACAACTATCAACTCAGAATCTTTCATTTTAGAAATGATGTCGGAAGCGTAAGCTTCTTTTTCATTTATAATTGAAAGAATACAAAGCTCCAATAATCCTTTCCTCATCTGCGCTTTTGTTTTCTCTATATTCATATTTACAAATTTTGATGCGACAAAAATAATATATTTTTAGTACTATGCATTACATATTACTATATTTTTTAATGTATTTATAAATATTTTTTTAAACCTTTGATTATTTGCTATTTATGATTGTAAATATTTTAAAATAATTTAAAATTTAATACATTTTGAACTATAATCGTGTTCAAATACCACTTATTAAGCCTCCAAAAGTCAATATCAAGCAACAAATAAAAACAGCCCTTTAGCTTTCTATAAACAATAATTTATTATGAAATCTCTAATTTAATTACAAATCAATTCCTCAATAAGTTTGATTTTGGTAGGTAAAAAAAAATATTAAACTAAATATTTCCTAAATGCTAAAAGGGTTATTCAATAATGAAATAATATAATACTATGAAGTTTTTATTATTTTTGCCGACCATTTACCAATGGTTTTATTATTTAATCAACTCAATCGAATATAGATGTTTGAAAATTTAAGCGAGAAATTAGAAAGATCCTTTAAGGTTCTAAAAGGACAAGGAAAAATTACAGAAATAAACATAGCCGAGACTTTAAAAGAAGTTCGTAAAGCCTTGCTCGATGCCGATGTAAGCTATAAAATTGCAAAAGATTTTACAACTTCTGTTAAAGAAAAAGCATTAGGGCAAAATGTATTGACTTCACTCTCTCCCAGCCAGTTGATGGTAAAAATTGTCCATGATGAGTTGGTACTTTTGATGGGTGGCGATGAATCGCCTATAAACACAAAAGGCAGTCCAGCGATAATATTAATTGCGGGACTACAAGGAAGTGGGAAAACAACTTTTTCTGCCAAGCTTGCAAATTATTTAAAAACCAAAAAATCAAAAAAAGTTCTCCTTGTTGCCGACGATGTATATCGTCCAGCAGCTATTGAACAATTGAAAGTTTTGGGACAACAAATTGAAGTTGAAGTATATACAGAAGAGGAAAATAAAAACCCGGTAAATATTGCCAAAAATGCTGTTGAACATGCTCGCAATATGGGGCACAATATTGTGATTATTGATACCGCTGGTAGATTGGCAGTGGATGAAGAAATGATGAAAGAAATTTCTGCCATACATTCCAAAGTAAGACCTCAAGAAACTCTTTTTGTCGTAGATTCAATGACTGGTCAAGACGCGGTAAATACAGCAAAAACATTCAATGATATTCTCGATTTCGATGGCGTAGTACTCACAAAATTAGACGGGGATACTCGAGGTGGTGCTGCCCTCACCATTAGATCGGTGGTGAAAAAACCAATAAAATTTGTGGGAATTGGTGAAAAAATGGATGCACTCGATGTTTTCTATCCTAATCGCATGGCCGACAGAATATTAGGTATGGGCGACATAGTTTCTTTTGTAGAAAAAGCTCAAGAACAATATGACGAAGAAGAAAGCAGAAAACTCCAGAAGAAAATTGCTAAAAACACTTTTGACTTCAACGATTTCATCAAACAAATAGCTCAGATTAAGAAAATGGGAAATGTAAAAGATTTGATGGGAATGATTCCTGGCATGGGTAAAATGATGAAAAACGTTGATATAAATGATGATGCATTTAAAGGTATCGAAGCCATCATCCAATCTATGACTCCCTTCGAACGAGAAAACCCGAAATTGATTAACGGCACCCGTAGAAAAAGAATCTCCGACGGCAGTGGAACCACAGTGCAAGATGTAAATCGCCTCATAAAACAATTTGAAGAAACACGCAAAATGATGAGAATGATGACTACTGGAGGTGGTAAACAAGCTCTAAGAGCTATGAAAAATATGAAAAATTAATTATGCTTTCTCAACAAGACAAGGAAATTTGGGTAGAGATTAACGAAGAAAATTTGCACCAAGATGAGAATTATCAATTATCCAATTTTGGCAGAATAAAATCTTTCAAAGTTTTCAAAAACGAAGGCAAAATTATTAAAGGCTCATGGGTTGGTGGATATAATTGCATTTTCAGCAAACTGAACTCTGGAAAAAGCAAGACTTTCTATGTTCATAAATTAGTGGCCATGTATTTTTTAAAAAAAGATAAAGAAGACCAAAACGCGGTGATCCATTTAGATTTTGATATTTCTAATAATCATTTTTATAATCTCAAATGGGCTAATAATAATGAGATGAGAAAGCATAGACATCTCGATCCAAACTACAATAAAAAGAAAATAAGAAATTCGAAACTCACTGAAAATGAGATTGTAAGAATAAAAACAATTCTTAAAAGTAAAGTTTTAAAACCTTACAGAATAGCACAGCAATTTGGTATTTCACAAACTCAACTTGCACGCATTAGCAGTGGAAAAAATTGGTCGCACATAAAAATTGATTAACATTAAATCTGTTGAAAATGAAACTTATTGACGGGAAAAAAACAGCCGAAGATATTAGAAATGAATTAGTTATTGAAATTGCTGCAATAATTGATTCCGAAAAGAGAGCGCCGCATCTTGCAGCCATTATTGTTGGCGAGGATCCTGCAAGTCAAACTTATGTGAAAGCAAAAGAGAAAGCATGCCTTAGTATTGGGATGACTTCCTCCGTTTATAAATTGCCAGAAAAAACTTCAGAGCTTGAATTATTAAAACTCATTAATTTCATCAATAAGGATATAGATGTTGATGGAGTTATAGTTCAATTGCCATTGCCAAAACATATAAATGAACAAAATATTATTGACTCAATTTTGCCATCAAAAGATGTCGATGGATTTCATCCGCTGAACATAGGTAAGATGGTTTTGGGTTTAGAAACCATGAAGCCAGCAACGCCAAATGGAATAATGGAGTTACTAAAAAGATATAAAATAGAAACAGAGGGAAAAAACTGTGTTGTGCTTGGTCGATCAAATATTGTAGGCACTCCAATTAGTATTTTGATGAGTCGCAAATCGAAACCTGGAAATGCCACAGTTACTCTTTGCCATAGCAAATCCAAAAATATAGAAAATATTCTTAAAGAAGCTGATATTCTGATTGTTGCAATAGGCAAACCAGAATATATCACTGCCTCAATGGTTAAAAAATCTTGTGTAATTATTGATGTTGGAATCCACCGCTTGCCAGATAGCTCAAAAGTTTCTGGCTATCGCTTAGTTGGTGATGTAAAATTTGATGAAGTAAGTGAAATTGCCTCAGCTATTACTCCAGTGCCAGGAGGAGTTGGGCCTATGACTATTGCCTCACTATTACAAAATACCTTAAAAGCTTATAAGCTAAAAAATTAATACTTTTACTTTGAAAATTAAAGGCATAAGCATAGAAACCGAAAAACTTTTAAAAAGAGGAGAACTTTTACCAGTAATGGAGGAATTTTATACTATTCAAGGAGAAGGATTTCATTCTGGTAAAGCGGCATGGTTTATTCGCGTAGGCGGTTGCGATGTAGGTTGCAATTGGTGCGATGTAAAGGAATCTTGGAATCCAAGCCATTTTCCTGCAAAACCAATTCAAGAAGTAATAAAGCATGCATTAGATTCAAAAGCAAAAACTGTAGTAGTTACTGGCGGAGAACCTTTAAATTACAATTTAGATATCTTATGTAAAGAATTGAGTTATAATGGTGTAGCACTTCATATTGAAACATCTGGCTCCAGTTCTCTTAGCGGAAAATGGGATTGGGTTTGCTTGTCTCCCAAAAGAAATAAACCTCCTTTAACAGATGTATATTTCCATGCCGATGAGCTAAAAGTTATAATTTCTGATGAGTCTGATTTTGCTTGGGCTAAAGAAAATGCAAAAAAAGTACGTCCTTCTAGCGAACTTTATCTTCAACCTGAATGGAGTAAAAGAGAAAAAAATATGAAATCAATTGTAGAATTTGTACTGAATAATCCGCGTTGGAAAGTTTCCTTACAAACTCATAAATATATGCATATTCCTTAAAAATGAAAAGCTATTATCCTAATATGTTTATAGTTGCAGGTTCAGGTCGTAACGTTGGAAAGACCACATTCTGCTCAAAAATTATTCAGAGATTCTCTATGGAAAACAGAATAATTGCCCTAAAAATTTCCAATCATTTTCATGAACTTGGTGATGATGTTCGTATAATTTTTCAATCGGAGAGTTATACCATTGCTGAGGAAATCAGTGGAATTTCTGAGAAAGATTCGGCATTATTTTTAAAAGCTGGTGCCTCATCGTCATTTTTTATCATGGCTCAGAATGGAAGTCTCACTATAGCAATTGAAAAGCTAAATATGCTTGTTGATTTAAGTGCTGATTTGATAGTAGCAGAATCCGCTTCTCTTTTAGAAGATTTCAAACCTGGAATAGCTGCATATATAACTGATATTCAAGATATTTCTTCGGTCAACGGTTTTGACATGGTTTGCCATTTTAATAATGAAGATATTCAAGGAAACATAGATAAAATTTCTTTAAGCGGCAACAACTGGCGATTTTATTAAAGTTAATTTCTAATGAATTTATAATTTTTGATTTAAAATTATAGAATATTACAAAGAGTGGTTCTAAAAATTGAATTTTCAAGGCTAACTACTGAGTCAAAACTGGCGTTTACTACTGTAAATGAAGATATTGACGAAAGAGCGAACGCAGAAAAAACAATTTTTAAAACTCCCGTAAAATCAGAAGCCAAATTTTATAAGCTGTAGAAAGATTTAATTATAGCTATCAGAAAATTATAGAATTAGGTCCAATTCCACATTTCAAATTTTGCTTTTCGACGCCTGTAGAAGAATATATTATCAAACGACCTGACGAAGAAAAAGAGGGCGCTTCCAAACAAAAAATATCTCCATTGGTTGGATGCACATTAAAACCATAAAATTCTTTATTAATCAAAGGATTAGTAGATAGCACATTAGAGGATATTTTAAAACTATAAATGCCATTAAAGCTGAATCCGCCACCATAAAATAATATCGATTTGTCGGGGCTAATCTCCAAGTGTGATGGATGTTGATTGGCTGGCAACAGCAACTCTTTTTCTATGGAATCGGAATTAGTATTTATGCATATCAATGAAGCTTTACTTTCACCAATCTGCTGCCAGGCAGCATTATATATAATTTTACCTCGACAAAGCACCCAAATTTTATAATCATCTTCCGCTACAATATCAATTGGAATGAAGTTACATTTCAAATTCTTTATCAATTTATTAGTAAATATATTTACAATTGAAATAGTGCTGTCATCTACAAAACCACCACTATTGCACACATATAGTTTATTATTAGAAATCAACATTTCCTCTGGTCCCTTACCAACTTTTATAGATTCAGTAAATTCTAAACTATTGATATCAAGCACTTTTAACAACCCGTCATTTCCCCAGCAACTTACATAAGCATTCTTATTTCCATCGCTAATCATATATCTTGGCAGCGAAATATTTTCTAAAGTTTTAATCTGCTTCATGCTTTTTGAATCCACAACTTCAATTTTATTTGAGGCATTTACCATCAAAAATAATTTGCTATCAATTTTATATATCGACTGCAGTACATCACCAAGATTTCTATTATTTATTTGTTCAAAAGCATTATTAATCACGCTATTCTCCTTAGAATTAAATATTGAAACGGAGGCATTTGAATAACCAAAAGCTCCCTCATTTGAAATAAAATATGAATAAGCTGAACTGTCAATTATCAGATTATTATTTTTCTCATTTTTATTGCAACTTGCAGTAATAATGAATATTATAAATAATAAGATAGCATTATTTCTTTTCATGATTTTCATTAATTTTAAGCAATAAATTCAATTCAAAATTAATTCCTGGCATAGCGTAATTTGGCATTACAAAATATTTAGTTTTCCACAAATTGTTAATTTTAAAAGTGAGAACTAAAGATTTATTAAGAGCCAAAAAAGTATTACCCACGGCAATATTTGTGAGCGAATATGGGTTTAAAAATGTAGAGTTGTCGTCAGTTGTAAAAATTTTACCAACAACTTCATTTTGAATCTCTAAGAAAGAATTCTTATAAATATATCTTCCAATAATATTTGCAGAATTCATTGGCGAAAAAATCATCTGTTTTCCTAAAACATCTTCAGCGTAAATATAATTTGACTTAGTGATTTTCGATTCAGAAAATTCATATTTTAAATTGATGTAGAGCATGCTTTTTTTCTTGAATTTAACTTGAAACTCCAAATTCGACTCTATTCCGTAGGAGTGAACCTGTTCATAATTCTGTGGTATCCAAACACTTGAAACTGGCACCCATTGAATTAAATTATTTTTCAAACTATTATAATAGTTTAGGCTCCACAGTAATTTAGTTCTTGAGGTTGATAAGGTATATGCCGCTCCGACATCATAAGTATTCGCTAATTCTGGTTTCAAATCAAGGTTTCCTGAGGAAGCAAAATCTTTCCAAAAAAGGTCGTTGAAGGTAGGAATTCGATAATTTTTTGCATAAGACACAAAAAATTCCAAAGATGGAAATAAAATATATGAACCTTTAAATGAATATGTTAAGGGAATATTATAATTTTCTGCAAACTCTTGCCTTATATTAATTTTCGTTTCCAGCTTAGAGCCGAATTTCTGAAGAAAAGAGGCAAAAAATGATATTCTTTCAGCTTTTGCATTAGGGCTTAAATTTTCAGAAATACCTTTTATATAATTACTATTTACACCTGCCAAAAATATATTTCGCTTTGAAAGTTTAAACTCTGTTTCGATTTCCAAAATGTTAGAAATTGATTTATGACTAAAATCAAATCCAGTATTTTTATCAATATAATTAAGGGAATTTAAAAATGCGGCAGTGCGAGCGCGCAAGGTAAATTTGCTTGCTACAAAACTATAATTTATAGAAGCTTTAAAATTTTCGTCAGTGGTAAAAGATTCTGCTAAAGATGTTTGCATCATACTAAAAGGTAAATTATTTTTTGAATATTGATACCATAAATTTGTGGTAATTAGCTGATATTTAGAAATAAAAAACGCATTTTGAATTAAAAGTCCCCTCTGCAAAAGCATAGCATTTTTCTGAACTTCTGTGGGTGAATTACTTTTAGTATAATTTATAAATTCAAAATCATTGGCAGCTGATGTATGAAAATATTTTATTGAAGTAGCAAATTTGGAATTTGAGAATTTCAATTTAATTCCTTCAGAATATTTTGAAAAGCTCCCAATGCCTCCAAAAATCTCCATAGATTTTTTATCGTTAAATTTAGGTTTTGAAGTAATATTAACACTTCCACTCATTGCTCCTCCGCCAAAAAGCGCTGCCTCTCCACCTCTGTATATTTCAATTTTATCAATAAAAAATCCGGGCATAAGCATCAAATTAACACCACCATTCAATGGATCTTGTAAATTGAAGCCATCCCATAAAACTGCTGTCTGATAAGAGTTCCCACCGCGCATCGAAGCATTTGCCATGGAAGAATAACCATAAGATTTAATACGAATATTTGAATATTCTGATAAAATTTGTGATAAATCTTTGCTTGAAATGTTTGCCAAAGAAAATGAATCGAGCTTATCAATATTAATATCATTTGCAAATTTTTCTTTCTTGCTGTCAACAATATTTACCAAATTCAAATTTATAGTATCCTGAGCCTCAGCATTGTAATTTACTAAATATATTAAAAAAAGAAAATAAAATACAGCACTTGGCTTAAGCCTAAATTTAAAATTCAAGCTTAAAATCCAGTAAATTTTTTGCCAAATTATTTCCACAAGCTGCATCAGAAATATTAATTTAGAAATACTACCTTGGGAAAAATAAAAATGAATGTTGTGAATATTCATTAATGCTTTTTCACCGAAAGCACACAAAATGAAATATCAATGTCGGCAGGTCTTCTGACTTACTCTTCATCTGCCAACCTTCCCAACATTAATGAATATCAGTGGTTTAGAGGTAGAAAATAACGAGTTCACAGCAGCGGGAACTGTAGCTGATTTTCACAGCATTCCCTATTATCCAAAAATGGACCGGCACTATGAGGCAAAAGTACTAAAACTTTATACCAAAAATTAAAAAGATTAAAGAAGAATAAAATTATTGATGGTGATATGGTTCATTTTTGAGAATGCTAAGCGCCCGATAGATTTGTTCTGTAATAATAACTCTAATCATTTGATGTGAAAATGTCATTTTTGAGAGGCTGATTTTCTGTGGAAATTTTTCATAAACTTCTGAGCTAAAGCCATACGGGCCGCCAATTACAAAAGTCAGAATCTTGATGCCTGCATTCATCTCCTTCTGAAGAAATGTTGCAAATTCCATAGATTTGAATTCTTTGCCATTTTCATCGAGCAAAAAAACTTTTTCTGAACTATAAATATTATTTAAAATCAATTTACCTTCTTCAATTTTTTGTTGGTCAAAACTCATTGATTTAGAGTTTTTTAAATCTGGCAACACCAGCATTTCGAAAGGCAGATATCGAGGAATTCGTTGGCTATATTTTTCGATAGCTTCAAGAAGCCATTTCTCATCAGTTTTACCAATTAAAACGACTTTGATTTTCATTTATGACAGAACTTCTTGAAGTTTATCGCCCAGAGTATCTACAAAATTTGTCAGTGGCCGAGAAGCCATCATAGCTATCATTGGATTTAAATCTGCTTCAAAAATTGCAGAAAATTGAGAAGAATTGCTATCAATTTCGATAATATTTAATTTCAAATTATAGTTAAAAGGGTTTCTTCCTGATGAAATAATATTAATATTTGAAAACTCTACACAATCGCCAAATTTCATATTTAACTCAGCCATATTTGAAATAGTAAAAGAGCATGAACCTTCTTGGGCGCTCCATTTGCTAACTTCTTTAGGCATAAGTTTTTCAAAATTTCTAAAATCGCTCAAAAAGGTAAATATTTCTTGTTTAGATTTAGCGATTACTATTAACTTGCTTTCGAAAGTCTTCATATTATCGGATATTATATTTTGAAAAAGAAATGAATAATTATTGAGCCCAGGTATCGGGGCTTTTTCTCCAAACCATCAACGATTTTAAATCTTCTTCTTTCACAAAACCAGAATCAACAGCTTGTTTGATAAGTGTTTCATAATCGGAGAGAGTGAATAATCTGACGTCAGCTTCTTTAAATTTATCCTCAGAAACTTTAAATCCGTAGGTAAAAATAGCAACCATTCCTTTTACAATTGCGCCAACTTCCCTTAGAGCATCTACTGCGGCAAGCGAACTTCCTCCAGTAGAGATTAAATCTTCAACCACAACAACTGTCTGCCCTTCAGAGATTATTCCTTCTATTTGATTTTTCAAACCATGGTCTTTGCTCCCAGAGCGCACATAAACAAATGGTTTTCCAAGCTCCTGAGCCACCAGCACTCCTAATGCAATGGCACCTGTTGCCACACCAGCAATTACATCAATATCGCCAAATTCTTCTTTAATAATTTTTGAAAATTCTTGTCTTAGGAATGTTCTAATTGGTGGATAAGATAATGTTTTCCTGTTGTCGCAATAAATTGGCGATTTCCATCCAGAAGCCCACGTAAATGGGTTATTTTTATTTAACTTTACCGCCTTAATCTGTAGTAAGGATTCGGCAGTTTTTGTTGCTATGTCTTTATTTAATACCATGCCGCAAATGTATAAAGTTTTTAATAATTCGCAAAAAATAATTCTTGCAAATAAAGATGAATTTTCATCTTTAAATGGTAAGAATTTTATCAATATTTCTGACTTCTCTAAGATGCATAATATTATTGATAATCAAATATTTAGCAACAATAAACAAGAAGTTATTCTGCTCTCAAAAGATAGCAATAAACTAATAGATTTTTTTGAATCTGAGTTTAATGTAAGGCTTGCTGGAGGTGGCTGGGTTTTTGACAAAAAATCGAAATTGTTGATGATAAAACGCAATAAAATATGGGATATTCCCAAAGGTCATCTCGAAAAAGGCGAAACTATTGAAGAGTGTTCAATTCGTGAAGTTGAAGAAGAGACTGGTATAAAAAACCTAAAAATAGAATCATATTTGGGAATCAGCCGTCATCTTTTTGTAGAAAAAGACCTTTGGATTCTTAAAGTGTGCCATTGGTATAAAATGATTTCAAATTTTGAGGGAGAATTAGTGCCGCAAATTAAAGAAGGAATTACAAAATCTCGTTGGATAAAAGGACATAAAGTTGAGAATAAGCTAAAAAAAGGATGGCCATCTTTATTTCATTTTTATGAGGAAAATATTTTGAAAAATCAAATTAATGAATTTTAAGATATTCATTATTATAAGGTGGGTTCTAAAAATTCATTTCTTAAAGATTTTTCAGTTACAAATCTGAACCCGTTTAAATCTGTACTGAAAAAGTAAGCAATAATACAATTATTTTTTTAATTCATATACTAAAAAATCAATTTATTTTTTATTTTTTATCAATTCGCAACTAACTAACTAACTAACTAACAGAATATTACACATTTAACAAGTTTAACCTTTGGACTTGTTCAAATCTGAATAAATTGTAGGTAAGGTTTATAAGTCCTATTATTCCTGTAGCCCTTACAATTCCTACAGATTTAACCGCAAGTCCGTTCATACTCTGTTCCATAAAGCCAAATACGTGTTCTACCCTTACTCTTGTTTTGGATTTTATGTTGTTTTTAATTTTTTGTTTTTCACTCAGAGGTTTTCCTCTATATCCTTTTTCGTGTACTTTATTTTTAAGCCGATACTTTCTTATTACTTTCTTCTGCTTTTCTCCGGTATAAGCACTGTCTGCATATAATGGTTGTCCTTTGTCGCTTTTATCGAGTAAATCATCTAAAGGCTGTGAGTCATGTACTGACGCATCTGTAACTGCAAACTTTTTGATGAATTTACTTTTGGAATCAACCTTTGCATGATTTTTATAACCGTAATATTTCTCTCCATTTTTCTTTGTCCAGCGTGCATCAATATCTTTGTGCTTTTTCTTGTTGGGTTGGTCGTTCCACAAATCATTGCCTTCGCCTTTTTTAATCTTTTCGTTTTCTTCACGAGTATTACGCTGGCGTGGGGCTACGGTAAAACTAGCGTCAATTAGCTTACCTTCATTGAATATCAGGTTTTTATCTTCCAAAAACTGTATAAACTGACTAAACAATAACTCTACAACACCACTGTTTGTTAGATTTTCTCTAAATAACCAAACAGTTTTTTCATCAGGTACTTTATCGCCAGATTCCAGTCCCAAAAACTTTTTGAAACTTAGCCTGTCTATTATCTGAAACTCCACTTGCTTGTCGCCAAGTCCATAGTAGCGTTGTAAAATCATTATTTTGAACATTATAACAACATCATAAGGCTTTGCACCTGCATTGTTTTTCTTTTCTGTGTTGAGCAGTTTTGATTCTAATGTGTTACGAAAAAACTCAAAATCAATAACATTGCCTATCTTCTCTAAAGGATTGCCAATTGCAGACAAACGCTCAATGTTAAATTGCTCGTCAAATAACCCCTTTTTGCCATTCGTTTTATATTCTTGTGATGTCATATTGATTTCGTATTAAATTATACGCAAATATACATATAATTATTTGAACAATAATGATTTAAATTATAGAACCCCCCTGTAGTTTGAAGTTGTGGCTGATTCACTTG
>MNXP01000005.1 GCA_001872625.1 Bacteroidetes bacterium CG2_30_33_31 | reverse complement strand
AGTAAGAGCAACTGGAATCATAGGCTTGATAAATCTTACTTACAATCTTTTTAGATTTGAACAGATTCAAAGACTAAATTCATTTAAAGTGTAATATGTTGAATAATAGCTAATTAATGTATTTAATTGAAATTTTTTTTAAATTTATTGAGAACAAATGAAAAAAAATATTGTAATATTGTAATACATTTTTAGCACAAAATTAAAAGGGTTCAATTTTGTGCTTGAAGAAAGTCAGAAAAATTAATTTTTAGAACCCACCTACATAAATTAGCATGAATTTCTTTAAAATAGTCTTTATATTTCTTATTTCATTTTTTCCTTCGTTTTCAATTGCTCAGAATACACAGAATATTCGTGGAAAAGTGATAGATGAGGTTACTAAACTTCCTCTTCCTGGAGCATCGGTAATTGTTGTAGGCACAAATCCAATAGTTGGTGCCACGACGGATGAGGATGGGAAATTTAAAATTGAAAATCAGATGCCTGGAAGGTATAATCTGAAAATAAGTTATATGGGTTATCAGGAAAGATATTACTCAAATCTGCAGTTATTTTTAGGTAAAGAGCTGGTAATTACAGCTGAACTTGAAGAGAAAATAATTAAAATGAAAGAGGTAACTATCACTGCAACTATCGATAAGACTCGTCCATTAAATGATTTAGCTACAGTAAGTGCAAGAGCTTTCAGTGTAGAGGAGACACAACGCTATGCTGGCAGTTTAGGCGACCCTTCACGCATGGCGCAAAACTTCGCTGGAGTTATGAGCACTAATGATGCACGAAATGATATTATTATTAGAGGCAATTCTCCCATGGGATTACTTTGGCGCATGGAAGGAATAAATATTCCTAATCCTAATCATTTTGGTGCCTCTGGAACTACTGGTGGACCTATTACTATGCTGAATAACAATTTATTATCCAATTCCGACTTTTTTACAGGGGCTTTCCCTGCAGAATATGGCAATGCTCTCTCTGGTGTATTTGACTTGAAAATGCGCAGTGGAAATAATGAAAATTACGAGTTTGTTGGTCAGGTTGGTATTAATGGATTTGAACTGGGTGCTGAAGGCCCTTTTTCTAAAAAGAAATCTTCCAGCTTTCTGATGAATTATCGCTATTCAACTTTATCAGCTTTTGATGCCTTAGGACTGAAAACTATAATTGGTGGTTCGGTACCTGAATATCAAGATATAAATTTTAAGTTAGATTTTCCTACTAAAAAAATTGGGAAATGGACTTTATTTGGTATCGGTGGAACAAGCTTTGTCAAAGTTTGGGATAGCGAAAAAAAGAGTGGGCAAACTTCTTTTGGCGTAGCTGGTACAGATGCAGTATTTGGCTCTGACATGGGTGTTGTGGGCCTTTCGAATACTTTTTATTTCAACAAAAAATCTGTATTGAAGTCATACGCATCAATTTCAGGAACAAGAGTTTTATCTGAATTGGATTCTATTAAAGGTGTAGATAAAGTAAAAAGTCAATTTTATCGCTCGGCAAATGCGGAATCTAATCTTAGTTTCTCCACCCAACTTTTGCATAAATTTAGCTCGCAAGATATTTTAATTGCCGGAATTATTATAGATTTTTATCATGTGAATTTTATCGACAGCGCTTACTTCAGCAATGTAAATAAATATTATAAACTTACCGACACCAAAGGCAATACTGGATTGGATCAAGCATATTTTCAGTGGAAACATCGTTTTAACGAACAGTTTTTGATAATTACTGGCTTACACTTTCAGTATTTTGCACTCAATAGCAGCAAAGCTATAGAACCTCGGATTGGCATGGAATGGAAATTGCGCAAAGAAAAAACCTTGAGTTTTGGCTATGGACTGCATTCGCAAACTCAACCTAAAATAATTTATTTTGTAAGAACAAAATTATCTAATGATTCCATTGTGGAAACCAATAAGAATTTGGATTTTACCAAAAGCAATCAGTTTGTGATTGGTTACCAACAACTTATGAGAAAAAATTTTCGCTTTAAAACTGAGATATATTTTCAATCTCTTACTAATGTACCTGTAAGCATCGGACAACCTAACTATTCGGTGCTTAATGAAGGCGCCTATTTTCATATTACAGAAATAGATAGTCTTGAAAATAAAGGCTCTGGGACAAATTATGGATTAGAGTTTACTTTTGAAAAATTCTTTTACAAGAATTATTATTTTCTGACAACAATTTCTCTTTTTCAATCCCTCTACCGAGGATATAATAAATTGGAACATCCAACAGTGTTCGATAATAAATATGTAATAAATGCTTTGGTAGGTTACGAAATTCCTATCAAAGCCATACATAAAATTAATATCGATTTGCGCAGCGTGTATGCAGGAGGAAATCCAAAAACTCCAATAGACCCAGTAGCTACCGTAGTAAAAAATTCTCCCGTATATTTTTATGATAAAGCCTACTCTGAAAAACTACCAGACTATTTTAGAATTGATTTCAAAGTATCTTTTAGAATGAACTTAGGAAAAACGGATCAAGAGTTAACTTTTGATATTCAGAATATTACAAACCATAGAAATGTATTTCAACAAGTATGGGATCCATTAAATAATGAATGGAAAACCGACTATCAGCAAGGATTTTTCCCTATCGTTTTATATCGCATATATTTTTAGTGATTAAATTTAAAAAGCAGAATTTGTTAATCCTTTTGAATTTGCACTGACTTTGACAATGCGCATACTATTTATTAAATTGCCATTAATTATCAATAGAGCATAAAAAAAGCCGCCAATAGAATTGACAGCTTTTTGAATATTTTTGAGATTTATTAAACTCTTTTTTCTTTGATACGAGCTTTTTTACCAGTCAATTCACGAAGGTAGAAAATTCGTGCACGACGAACAACACCTCTTTTGTTAACTTCAATTTTATCAATAAAAGGGGAAAAAACAGGGAAAATTCTTTCTACACCAACACCTCCCGAAATTTTGCGAACTGTAAAAGTTTCTGTAGCGCCAGCTCCACGACGTTGCAAAACCACGCCAGCAAAATTCTGCAGACGCTCTTTTTCGCCCTCTTTGATTTTATATGTAACAGTGATACTATCGCCAGCTTTAAATGCTGGGATTTCATTTTTCACTACTAATGTGTCATTAATGTACTTAATTATATCTGACTTACCCATCGCTATATTTTATAAAAATGTTCTTAAAAAAAGGACTGCAAATATACACCTATTTCTATTCATACTACAAAAAGGAAATTATTTTTTTACCTTGATAATAAGATAAGATTGTTGTATATTAACATACTGTATTTCAATATTATAAAGAAAAAATCTCAAAGCTCTTGGCCTTGAGACTTCTCAAAATATAAAAAATTTTACTTATGAAAAATTATTATCTCCTGTAACCAATAAGCTCCGATGCCAGCAAAATATCCCAATAGAGCTAACCAAGATACTTTTTTCATATACCAGATAAAGTCAATTTTTTCTAAACCCATGGCTGCAACTCCAGCAGCTGATCCAATAATTAATATAGAACCTCCAGTACCTGCTGCATAAGCCAAAAGCTCCCAAAATGCACCATCTTCCATAAAATGTGTTGCATAAGCTTGAGCTGATGGATCAGCCATTGCTGCAATCATTGAGTGGGTATAAATAGGATACATTCCCATGGTTCCTGCTACTAAAGGTACATTATCAACAATTGAAGATAATATACCAATTATAATGTTTATTGCATAAATATTGTGAAGATTTGTATCCAAATATTTTGCTAATAATCCAAGTTGACCAGCAGACTGCAATGCTGCTACTGCCGTTAAGATTCCTAAAAAGAAGAACACTGTAGGGATATCTACTCTTTTTAAAATAGAATGAATTTTCAGATTTCCTTTAATTTTATCATCTTTTCTTTTGTGAATTATTTCAGTGGTTATCCATATCACGGCAAGTCCAAACAACATTCCCATATATGGCGGCAAGTGGGTGATAGTTTTAAATATTGGAACAAATAATAAAGTGCCAACACCCATTATTAACATCAATTTTGACTCTCTTAACGGAACATTTGAATGCTCCTCACTTTTAATAGTTGCAGGTCTTTTAACTTCTCCTTTCATCATAAAAGATACTATTATAATTGGAACTATTAAATTAAAAACTGAAGGAATAAAAACCATCATAATGATATTGCCTGCTGTAATTTGTTTTCCAATCCAAAGCATAATTGTAGTTACATCACCAATTGGTGTCCAAGCGCCACCAGCATTTGCTGCAATAACTATCATTGAGGCAAAAAACCAACGGGTTTGTTTGTCGTCAATCAATTTGCGCAATAATGCTACCATAACAATTGTAGAGGTAAGGTTATCTAAAAGCGAAGACATAAAGAAAGTTAGGATGGAGATAATCCATAATAATTTTACTTTATTGTTGGTAGTAATCTTATCAGTGATAATTTTAAATCCCTGATGTTGATCAATTGTTTCTACGATTGTCATTGCTCCTAAAAGGAAGAATAATATTTCTGAAATCTCACCTAAATGACTAATTATTTGATTATCAACAATAAATATTCGCATTCTTTCTACCAAGCTATAATCAGGATGTTTGCTGATTAGATCCGACATTTCGGTACTTTCTGAGAAAGATTTCCATGAATCGCTGAAATTTAATGATAAAATATCCTGAACTCCTATCATATAAATTACCCATATAACAACACTTAGCATCAATGCAGATGCCGATTTGTCAATTTTCAAAGGATGTTCTAAAGCTATCGCTATATATCCAAGTATGAATACAATAGCCATCAAAATAAACATTGTCATAAAATTGGTTTTAATAATTAAGTTTGCAAAAGTAAATAAGCATTTAAATAATCAAACTAAAATTTCATTAATGTTAATAAATTATCAATAAGTTTTAAAGCTCATAAAAAACCATTATCTCAAAACACTAATATTTCTCTATTTTTGCCAGATGAAGAAAACCACAGTTTCAGTAATAAATGATTTAGTTACCGATCAAAGAGTGAATAAGGTTTGTTTGACTCTTAAGCAATTGGGCTTCGAGGTTTTGTTAGTTGGGCGCAGACTTTCTAATAGCCCAATGATTAATGAGCGACCATATAATTATCACAGAATGAAGCTATTATTTACAAAAGGGCCTTTCTTTTATGCGTTTTTTAATATTCGTCTTTTCTTTTTTTTATTATTCAATAAAACTGATGTCTTGGTTTCAAACGACCTCGATACTTTATTGGCTAACTTTTTAATTTCCAAGATAAAACGGAAACCTTTGGTCTATGATTCACATGAATATTTTACTGAAGTTCCAGAACTTAATGGTAGAGTAGCAAAAAAAATATGGTTAATTATTGAAAAGAAAATCTTCCCAAAGCTTAAGGATGTTTTTACTGTAAATAATTCTATTGCAGAAATATATAAAGAAAAATATGGTATTAATGTCAAAGTCGTGAGGAATTTGCCTATGAAATATCAGCATAAAATTTCTTCTATGAAAAGAGAAGAAATTGGTATTTCTGCTGATAAAAAAATAATTATTCTTCAAGGTTCTGGCATCAATCTTCATAGAGGAGGTGAGGAGGCTGTAATGGCGATGGAAATGGTTGAAGATGCTGTGCTGTTGATAGTTGGTGGCGGTGATGCTTTGCATAAATTAAAAGAAATAGCTGCGGCGGACTCTCTTAAAAACAAAGTTATGTTTATTCCGCGTCAGAGTCCACAAAAACTTTATGAATATACTTCTCTTGCCGACATTGGTTTATCGCTCGATAGGGATACAAATTTGAATTATAGATTCAGTCTTCCAAATAAAATCTTTGATTATATTCAATGCGGAGTGCCTGTGCTTGCTACAGATTTACCCGAAGTGAGCAAAATTGTAAAAGGCTACGATGTTGGTTTGGTAATGGAAAATTTCTCTGTAAAAGAAATTGCTGACTCAATGAATATAATGCTTAAGCAAGATTTTAAAAAGCTGAAAAAAGACCAGATTTGGCAAGCTTCACAAGAGCTGTGTTGGGAAAATGAAGTTGATGAATTAAAAATTGTTTACTCAAAATTTTTGAATTGATGAATGAAATGCATCTACACATTATTTCCTTCGATATACCTTATCCTGCTGATTATGGAGGAGTTATTGATGTTTTTTTTAAAATAAAAACACTCAGCAATTTCGGGATAAAAATACATCTACATTGCTTCGAATATGGAAGCCGAAAGAGGCAAGATGAGCTTAAAAAATATTGTTTGGAAGTGGATTATTATAAGCGTAAAACAAATATTTTATCTCATATTGGCATCACACCTTATATTATTAAGAGCAGAATTTCCAAAGATTTAGAAGACAAACTTTTGCAAGATAATTATCCAATTCTTTGCGAAGGAATTCATACTTGTGGAATTTTATTGAATAAGAAATTTGGAAACAGGAAAATTATTTTTCGTCCCTCGAATGTCGAACATCAATATTACAGAGGTTTAGCAAGAAATGAATCAAAGATTTTGAAAAAAATATTCTATACTATCGAGGCATTGAAACTCAAATATTGGGAAAAATTCCTTATCAAATCATCAAATATTCTTCCGCTTTCTTATAAGGATTTCGAATACTTTAAAAATAATTTTCCTTCAAAAAATATAATTAGAATATTTCCTTTCAACTCTGATGATGAAGTTAAAATACAGGCTGGAAAAGGTAATTATGCTCTGTTCCACGGCAATTTAACTGTAAGGGAAAATATTGATATTGCAAATTTTATCATTGATAAAATAGCTAACGCATGTGATTATCAAATTGTTATTGCCGGTAAAAATCCAAGTGGTGAACTAACAAAGCAAATATCATCCACACAAAATGTAAGGTTGATTTCAAATCCATCCGAAGAAGATATGAGTAAGTTAATTGCCGAGGCTCAGATTCATCTGATGTTTACATTTCAGCCCACAGGATTTAAATTAAAATTACTTAATTCAGTTTTCAACGGCAGATTTATAATTGCTAATAGAGAAATGCTTGTTGGGACTGGTCTTGAGACTTGTGTTTACAAAGCAGATACAGGAGAGCAAATTTGTAAGAAGATATTAGAATTACAAGATTTAGAGTTTAGTGCAGAGGAAATTATAAAAAGGGAAAAATGTATTACAGATGATTACTACAATCATAAAAAAGCAAACGTCATTATCGAAATGCTCAATAATGACGTTTGAAATCATGAATAATTTTTTTTATTCAAACCCCATGCGTTTCAGGTAAAAGTCAACCTTTGGTTCTCGACCTCGAAATTTCAGCCACATATTTTCAACCTCATCAGTTCCACCTTTAGAGAGAATATTTGTGCGTAAAGAGTTAGCAGTTTTTTTATCGAAGAGTGAAGTTTCTTTGAAAGCTGCAAAAGCATCAGCATCGAGCACAGCAGTCCAAAGATAACTGTAGTATCCTGCCGAATATCCACCTTCGAAAATATGGGAGTAATATGTTGAACGATAGCGCACTACTATTTCTGGAATAAGTCCAATCTCAGTCATAGTTTTTGTCTCAAACTCATTCACATTTCCATTAAAAGGCTCGGTTATGCTGTACCATTTCATGTCTAATGCAGCAGCAGCAACAAATTCGGTAACTGTAAATCCATTGTTGAAGGTAGAAGTCTTTTGCATTTTTTCTATCAAAGCATCTGGAATTGTTAAGTTAGTTTTGTAATGTTTGGCAAAAGATTTAAGTACTTCAGGTTCTGAAGCCCAATTTTCCATTATCTGCGAAGGCATTTCTACAAAATCGCGTGGAACTTCGGTGCTTGAAATTCTATTGTAGGTACAATTGCTCAGCATTCCATGAAGGCAATGTCCAAACTCATGAAACATTGTTGTAACTTCTTCAAAAGTCAAAAGGCTTGGCAAATCGCCACTTGGCTTAGTAAAGTTGGTAGTAAGAGAAATAATTGGGATAATATTATTGCCTTTTTCGTCGCGAGATTGCCTACGATATTCAACCATCCAGGCTCCAGATCTTTTCGTTGGGCGAGGGAAGAAATCCATATATAATATTGAAATTACTTTATTGTTACTATCGGAAACCTCGAATGCAATTGCTTCTTTGTCCATCACAGGAATTTCTTTGTTCTGTTTGAAATTAAGTCCATAAAGTTTATGAGCTACATCAAACATCCCATTTCTAACATTTTCGAGTTTAAAATATGGTTTCAAATCCTCTTCGCTAAGGTTATATTTTTTCTTACGAAGTTTTTCTGTATAATACCACCAATCCCAAGCTTCAATTTTAAATTTAGCGCCTTCCGAAGCGGCAAGTTTTTGCAAAGTTTTAAGTTCTTCTTTTGCTTTCTGGCTTGAGCGTTTCATAATATTGTTTACCAATTCATTAACTTTAGTGGGGGTTTTTGCCATAGTTTCTTCCAAAGAATAATCGGCAAAAGTTTTGAACCCGAGGAGTTTTGCTTTTTCAAGGCTTAGATTTACTATCTGTTTTACATTTTCTTTGTTATCCAAAGAATCGTTGTGGTTTCCACGAGTGGTATATGCTTTGAAAATTTGCTCTCTTAAAGTGCGATTTTCGGCATAAGTAAGAAATGGAATTAACGAAGGTTTTTGAACTGTAAAAACCCACTTGTCTTTTAATCCAGCGGCAGTAGCTTCTTCAGCCGCGGCAGAAACAAAAGACTCTGGAAGCCCAGCCAAATCAGTTTTTTTGTCGATTACCAATTTATAGTTGTTGCTTTCGGCTAAAACATTATCGCCAAATTTGAGTGAAAGCAGGCTTAGTGTCTTATTTATCTCCTTCAGTTTCGTTTTGTTTTCAGCGTTCAAATTTGCACCGCCTCTAACAAAAGTGTTATAGATTTTTTTCAGAAGAGCTTTCTGCTCGGTAGTAAATTTTGTGGAGTCAAAGTTATCATGTACAGTTTTTATCTTTGCAAAAAGCTTGTCATTCATATAAACTTCATCGCTTGCCCCCGTAACTTCTGGCGAAATTTCTACAGCTAATGCTTGCATCTCGTCATTAGTATTGGACTCTAAGAGGTTAAAAAACACACTCCCAACCCTTTCGAGCAGGCGTCCACTTTTTTCAAAAGCTTCTACAGTATTTTGGAAATTCGGAGCTTCTGAATTATTTACAATGGCTTCAATTTCAGCTTTTTGTTGCTTAATTCCTTCTTTAAATGCTGGTTTATAATATTCGATTTTAATACTGTCGAAAAGTGGAACTTCATAAACAGTTCCATAAGGTTTTAAGAAAATGTTTTCGGTCATCTCATTCGATTTTTGGTTCGTTTTATTCTTGCACGACTGCGAAAATATTGCAATCACAACAAGAAAAATTAAGGTAAATTTCTTCATAATAGTGTGTTTAGTTTAGTGAATCGCAAAATTAAAAAAAAATTGATAGTAAATACTTTGTAAGTCGCTTTGATTTATAAAAGTTTAGGGTTTTTCGATACAAATTTATAGCAGACTATGATTCAGTTTTTCAATAATTGATATTTGAGATATATCCATTTTCCGTAAGACCAGTATAATTATAATAGCCAAACTCTCTAAAATTGTTGATACGAGCAATGCTAAGTTTTTCATTTATCTTGCTGTAGTGGTACGGTTTATCTCCCTGCCAGGTGCGCAGCACAACAACAATTTTCTTGTCAGCAACTTTTATAAGTCTTATGTTTTTCATTAGAGAGGCAAAACTTTTGTTCGATGTATTATAAGCCATCACATAAACTTTATCAAGATAATAATCATGAAGCCATTTTTCCCAATCTTGTGAGTATAGATTTTTTGCTTTATCAAGTTTAGCTATTACTGCCGCGGATATTTCTATTTCAGGTTTAATATTTTTAAGATTTATATAAACATAATTCATAAAGGAGGAAACACGATCTTGTTTATACTTGGCAAAATCAAAGTTTGCTTGTGTTTGTTTTAGCATTCTGCTTTCGCTATTCCAGCCATAGATTGAATCGGGATACCTTATATAATCCAATTGGATTCCATCTAAATCATAATTTTTAACAATGTCGCTAAATATATTCAAAAGATATTCTCTTACCTCGGGCAAAGCTGGGTCAAGAAAAGCTCCCTCATAATTTTCGTGGGACATTATTTTACCGTTATATGTTTGAAGAAACCATTCAGGATGAACGTTATAAATATGCTTTGGAGATATTTTATTTAAGTCATGAGGAGTTGCCACAAAAGTTGTTACCCATGCAAAAACCTTAATATTATAATTCTTTGCTTTCAAAATCGTATATTCCAGTGGGTCGAAAACTGAGTCCTTAATAAGATAACATAAACATTCCGGATTAGGATATGTAGAATCTTTTTTGTTAGGAATATATAGAGCATCAGCACGATAGCGAGTTTGAATAAAAACTTTATTAAATTTATAAACACTTAATTCATTAAGCATCTTGTCGATTTTTTCAGGGGAATTCATGCTCCAGGCTGTTACCCAAACGGATTTATCATTTGATTTTATTTTTGATGGAAAGATTAAAAAAAACAGACTAAATAAAAGGATTTGTGAAAAATTCATAAAAACCAATAAATTATTAATTTAGGCAAATAAATACTAAAAATGGGTCTGCAAAGTTATTATTTTTGCACCTTATTTAAAACATAAAAATTGTTTAATTTTTTTAATAAGTATCATAATATATTTAAGAGCCGCGGTGGTTACAAGTTAGCCTGGCAGGCATTTTTGAAGTTGATAATTATATCAATTATTATCATTGCTATTTTTCTTTTCCTTCAATCCCACATTCATGACTTCTCTGAAAATATTAAATTCTTTATTGAGAAATGGCATCCTCGATTTGTATTAATATTATTTTTTGCTTCAGAATCACTACTAGGTCTAATACCGCCAGATTTTTTTATTGCATGGTCTCATCACTTTACACATGACATTGGCATGCTAAGTCTTTTAGCATTAATATCTTACGCTGGTGGATTAACATCTTATGCTATCGGGTATTATATAGGAAACAATCCAAAAGTTCATGAATATTTCAAACGCAAGTTTTCATCACACCTTCATCAAGTATATCAATTTGGAGGAATTATTATTGTTTTTGCCGCACTTTTCCCATTACCATACTCAATGGCTTGCATGGCAGCTGGCACAGTTAAATATTCTTTTAAAAAGTTGATGCTTTATGGACTAACTCGTTTTTTAAGATTTTATGGCTATGCGGTAGTAGTGTATTATTTTATGGATTAGACTTTTACGCAAAGATTATTTAGCTATTAACAATCAAAATACGAATTTAGAAATCGCCATATTTCCTACTAATTATCAATTACTAAAACTCCTGAAAATTATATCTTTGCAAACTAAATTTTAATCGAATGATAAATACTTTAATAAACATAACTTATATTGGAGAGCATATAGGTCTAAAGCATCTAGGTGAAACTTTTGTTTACCTTGCTTTAATTACTTCTTTTTTAGCTTTTCTTGGCTATATTATTTTTAATATAAATAAAAAAGCCATCTGGAAAAGTTCAGCAAGATATCTTTACATTGCTCATGTACTGTCGGTTATAGGTGCTTCGGCGATATTATTTATAATCTTAAATGGCAGATATTATGAATTTTCTTATGTATGGGAACATACAGCGAGCTATCTTCAGCTTAAATTTATTATATCTGCATTTTGGGCTGGACAAGAAGGAAGCTTTTTGCTTTGGGTTCTGCTCGAAGGATTGCTTGGCATTGCTGTTTTGATAAGTTCGCGGAAAAACGAATCTTATATCTTGCCAGTGGTAAGCATTGGTCAGTTTATGCTCACCACCATGCTTTTAGGAACAAAAATTGGGAGTTTTATTTTAGGAAAGAGTCCATTTATTCTTATGCGAGAGCAGGAAGTTAATGCTGGCGCAGATTTTTTTAAGGATCCTAATTACTTGCAGCAAATATTCGACGGCAACGGCATAAATCCTCTTCTGGAAAATATCTGGATGGTAACTCACCCACCACTTTTGTTTTTAGGTTATTCTGCGGCAATAATACCTTTTGCTTATGCTATCATGGCACTGTGGAAAGGTGATTTCAACTCATGGTTGAAGCCAGCATTTCCATGGACATTGTTTTCAATAATCACACTCGGAGGAGGAATACTTTTGGGTGGTGCTTGGGCTTACGAATCTCTTACTTTCGGTGGTTTTTGGGCATGGGATCCTGTCGAAAATGCTTCACTAATGCCATGGCTTTTTATTCTTGCTGGTTTCCACATGATGATACTTAACAAAAAACGACAGCACTCCTATGCGCTGAGTTTCTTATTTATTATCTTAGGATATATTTTTGTCGTTTATGCCTCTTACCTTACTCGCTCTGGAGTTCTTGGTTCTACATCAGTGCATGCTTTTGGAAATAATGGACTCTCCGCTCAGATGGTTTCCATCATGGCAATTACCTTCGGATTTTCTATTTATTTATATTTAAGAAACATACGTAATTTCCCAGGGGCTACCAAAGATAGATTTATGAGCCGTGAATTTTGGATGTATTTGGGTGCATTGGTTCTGGTGCTTTCATCTTTTCAAATCTTTGCAACTACTTCTATACCAGTTTTTAATAAGATTTTCGGTTCCGAAATCGCTCCTCCTGCCGAAACTGTAGCTTTCTATAATAAATGGCAACTTCCTTTCGGAATGTTAGTGGTTTTTCTTATTGGAGGTTCTTTAGTTTTGCGCTATGGAAAAAATGATGAAAAGGAACTCAACAAACGCTTTTGGATAGTTTTTATATCAACCATATTAGTTTTTATTGTCGAATTTTTTGTTTTTAATATTACTGGATGGGCTTTTCTGGCTTTTATGTTTTTTATAACTTTTGCCTTGGTGTCTTCTCTTTCGGTATTATTTTTTAATAAATGGAATAATAAATTTTTTGCCAACTCATTTTCGCATCTTGGCTTTAGCATATTCCTTCTTGGAGTGCTCGTGGCTTTTTCTAACTCCCAAATTATCAGCAGCAACACAAGTAAATACGACTTAGGTGACGAAAACTCAAACCGACAGAATCAGGTGCTTGTAAAAGGACAAGCTCAACAACTTGGCAATTATTGGGTGGTTTACGATAGCTTAAGACAAGATAAAAACTACCTTCATTATACGGTCAACTTTTTTAGAGAAAAGAATGACAAAGAACCAGAGTTTAGCATTCATCCCGATATAAATGTTAACAGCCGAATGGGCAATGTTTATAACCCATCAACTTATCATAGTATCACAAAAGATGTATTTACTTTTATTACTTATGCAAATATTGATGCCGACATACAAGGGAAAAAATTTGATAAATCTTTTGAAGGTGATATAAAAATTGGCGATACAGTAAAATTAAAAACTGCCAATTTGATTTTTAGAGATTTGAAACTTGTGGGCAAAAAAGATTCTATGGATATTAAAAACATTAGAATTGATGCCTCTTTCGATGTGTATGTAAATGGCGATTCAGTATCCTCTATTTCAGCATCATATATTATTAATGATGGACAAAAAGAATTTGCCGATGCCGAAGTAAATGGCGGTGAATATCTTTTAAGGTTTAACAATATTAGCAGCACTCCAAATAAGATTTCTCTATTGATTATAGAAAAAAGATTGGAGTATATAGTCATTAAATCTACTGTTTTTCCATGGATAAGTTTTATTCTTATTGGGGGGTTTATAATGTTTGCAGGATTATTTGTTTCGCTCTGGAGGCATATAAAAGATATTAGAGATTAAGGTTTTATAAGGTTTTGCTGTTTTAGCTTATATTCTAATAAAGGGTACTAAGCCCGATGGCTATCGGGCTTAGTACTACCCTAATAATATTTATATTCATCGGGCTCATAATTTTCTACATTTGCGCCCTAATAGCCACCTTAGCTCAGCTGGTAGAGCAGCTCACTCGTAATGAGCAGGTCGTGGGTTCGAGTCCCATGGGTGGCTCTTTTTTTATTTTTAACCGAGAGATAATTTTAATATTTTTATAAACCCAGAGGAATTGAATCAATCAAAATTTTAGTATATTCACTTTTAGGATGGTTATAAAGCTCATCGGCATCGCCCAACTCCA
This sequence comes from Bacteroidetes bacterium CG2_30_33_31, assembly GCA_001872625.1. Lineage (GTDB taxonomy): Bacteria > Bacteroidota > Bacteroidia > Bacteroidales > UBA1556 > UBA6267. Next base: position 232 of record MNXP01000005.1, on the reverse strand, counting down.
CAATCTTACCAGCTTTCATTACCGCAATTCTGTCCGACATAAATTTTACCACTGAAAGATCGTGAGAAATAAATACATAAGTAAATCCAAAGTCTTCTTTGAGTTCGTTGAGCAAATTAATTACCTGAGCCTGAACGGAAACATCCAGAGCAGAAACGGATTCATCGCAGATAATAAGTTCTGGATTTACAGCCAATGCTCGAGCTATGACAATGCGTTGACGCTGTCCACC
>MNXP01000015.1 GCA_001872625.1 Bacteroidetes bacterium CG2_30_33_31 | reverse complement strand
TGCAACATTCTGGAGGTACAGGCTTAGGACTGGCACTTTCAAAAGCTATAGTAGAACATTTAGGAGGTAAAATTTTTATTGAGTCTGAATTTGGGAAAGGCAGTAAATTCACATTTATTATTCCCATAAAGACTAACTCTCAGTCTATTAATGATGATTTATTGATAAATGAAAATGGACAAAAAATATATAAAAGCATGAAAAAAATAAAAATCTTGATTGCTGAAGATGATAACTCAAATTATCAATTACTACAAATATTGCTAAAACCTTTTGAAGCAGAAATCTTTAGGGCTAACGATGGCGCTGAAGCTATTGAAATTGCAAAAAAGAATAAAGAATTAGATTTGATACTTATGGATTTGAAGATGCCACATGTTGATGGATTTGTAGCAAGCCAACAAATCAAAACTTTCAGACCCGAGCTGCCAATAATTGCCCAAACGGCTTATGCTTTATCCGGCGACAGAGAAAAAGCTTTGAAAGCTGGCTGCGACTTCTACATCTCAAAACCAATAAATCATATAAAATTAAAAGAAGTAATAAAATTGGCTTTAAACATTAGGGACTGATAGCCAAATTTTGTTGCAATAAAGATTAAATAATTTATCAAAATCTAACATCAAATCCATGTCATCATCTCACAAAAAAACATTGTAAGATGATGTTGAGGATTTTCTATTTTTGCGCCATGGCAAATAACGAAGAACTTTTCAAGAAAATTATTGCCCATTCCAAAGAGTATGGGTTTATATTTCAGTCCAGCGAGATTTATGATGGGCTCAGTGCGGTTTATGATTACGGTCAAAATGGCTCCGAATTAAAAAATAATATTAAAGCCTATTGGTGGAAATCCATGGTTCAAATGCACGAAAATATTGTGGGCATCGACAGCGCAATATTTATGCATCCCACAGTTTGGAAAGCCTCTGGCCATATTGGAGCTTTCAACGATCCACTTATCGACAATAAGGATTCCAAAAAGCGATATAGAGCAGATGTTTTAGTAGAAGATTTTATGGCTAAAATAGAAGCCAAAAATGCTGCCGATATAGAAAAAGCAAGAAAGAGATTCGGCGATACTTTTGATGAGCAGCAATTTGTAGAAACCAATGCTCGAGTGCTCGAAAGAAAGAATCAGATTGCAGAAATTAGCAAAAGATTTTACAAATCTTTAGGAGAAAATGACCTCGCCGATATAAAACTTCAGATTGAGGAGTTAGGAATTGTGTGTCCAGTTTCGGGCAGTAAAAACTGGACTGAAGTAAGACAATTCAATCTGATGTTTTCAACGCAGATTGGCTCGGTAAGCGAAGAAGCTAACGAAATTTATCTGCGCCCAGAAACAGCTCAGGGAATTTTTGTAAACTATTTAAATGTTCAAAAAACAGGAAGGATGAAAATTCCTTTTGGCATTGCTCAAATAGGTAAAGCCTTTAGAAACGAGATAGTTGCACGACAGTTTATCTTTCGTATGCGTGAGTTTGAGCAAATGGAGATGCAATATTTTATAAAACCAGGCACCGAGATGGAGTGGTTTGAATATTGGAAATCAGCACGCATAAAATGGCATAAAGCACTCGGAATTCCAGCAACAAAATACCGTTTTCACGACCACGAAAAGCTGGCTCATTATGCAAATGCTGCCACAGATATAGAATTTGATTTTCCTATTGGTTTCAAAGAACTGGAAGGAATTCATTCACGAACAGATTTCGATCTTTCGGCACATCAAGAATATTCGGGCAAAAAATTACAGTATTTCGATCCTGAACTCAACACGAGTTATGTGCCTTATGTAATTGAAACTTCCATTGGACTCGACCGCATGTTTTTGGCAATAATAAGCCACGCTTTTGATGAAGAAACATTAGAAGACGGTTCTCAAAGAGTTGTTTTACATCTTCCTGCCATACTCGCTCCAGTAAAAGCTGCCATTTTGCCTTTAATGAAAAAAGATGGCTTGCCAGAAAAAGCTCAAGAAGTGATGGATATTCTGAAATACGATTTCAATTGCCAATATGAAGAGAAGGACGCTATAGGGAAACGCTATCGCAGACAGGACGCTATTGGAACACCATTTTGCATCACTATCGATCATCAAACTCTTGAAGACAACACAGTTACATTAAGAGAGAGAGATTCTATGGCTCAAGTTAGAATAGAGATTTCTAAAATTAATGATATAATTAAAGATAAACTTAAGATAGAATTTTAGATTGAAAATCTAAAATCGATGTTCTTCGGAATTATCTTGATTTCTCAACGATTTCTTAGTAGAGTTACAGTGCCACGAGCTATTTTTGTTTCACTATATTCTAATCCAAGCCATTCGCGATAGCTAATCTCAAAGAAATAAACTCCCTCGGCAACTGGTTGATTTAAATAACTTCCATCCCAGCCATGTTTTAAGTCATTGGTTTGATAAATTCTCATTCCCCAACGGTTATAAATGTTTAAATCAAAATTCAAAATGTTTTGATTTAAACTAGTGAAAAAATCATTTATTCCATCACCATTTGGTGGATTTCAAATTAATTGCGTAACAATTATTCCCTCTGATAAATAAAGACCGTTGTAAAATTTAGCAACAGATATTTTATCTTAATTTGGCGATAGAATTGCAAATAATTGGTCATTTATTTTGAAATTATCATCAATAATTGCGGCAAAATGCCAACTCCATTGGCTATTTCTGCTATTTTTCACATTTGGACATAATTATCCCAAGGGAGCGGTATAAATTATATGCCATTGCCTCCATCATATGTTGTGTGTGCATTTTTTCTAAACCAATATATCGAGCAATGCCACCATTAAACCATTTGGTTATTGAGCCGAAGGTTCGTTCGACTTTAAATCTGACTTTGCTAATCAGTTTGTTAAATTTAACCTGCCATTTGGATAATGATTTATTCTTTTTCGCCTTGTGCATAACATGATTTTTTGCTTCATTTTCTTTAAAACTTTGTCGTTGTCAGCACTCTTGTATCCTTTATCAGCCTTAACCCAGCTGCCTTCTTTGGGATTTGAAATTTGTAAAACATCTTCCAAATACTTGATGTCACTTTCGTTGGCAGAAGTAGTTACGATGCCAAGGATTAGACCTTCTTCATCTGTGGCAACGTGTTTTTAGTAACCATATCGAAGTTTTCCAGCTTTCTTTAACCATATTGCTTGTGTATCAACTCCTGGATTTACTTTTTTTTTGTAAACATGTAATTGCTAAATCTGCAAAGCCTATTGTATTTTGTTGTTTCATGCTTCATAATATACGAAAAATATAAATACAATCAATTATATATCAATATTTTAATACCATTTTCTTTCATGAATTGCCTTGCAAAGGTCTTGGCCTATTTGTTTGAGTAAAGGTCGTTGCTGAAAAGTGGCGACCTTTTGTGTTTTCAAGTTTTTAAAATTAGCCTTAAAGAATAACTCAAAGATATTGAGAAAATAAAGACGAAATATTAGCATCCGCAAGAATCAGATTTCTGCATTGGTGGGCATTTAACCCTGCCGTAAGAGTAGAAAACACAGCAATCACCTGGCTTTGGTTTCAGCAATGCTTTACAAGATTTGCACTCATAAAAATGCTGGCACGAATCTGTTGGCATTTCTTCCTCCTCCTTATGCCCACATTTTGGGCAAGTTGTAATTGATTTTAACTCAACTTTCATTTGCTTGGTTTAATATTTCAACATCAACTAATCTTTCTTAAAAATATGTCCAATTTCTTTTCCTAAAGATTCAATAGCATGAATACCTTTCGATAAAGGAGCAGTAGAAATATCTTCATTATTTTCATAAACTTGGCTGTACTGTCGAGGATAAACAATGATTTTATTATTGTTATGAAAGTATTTTTCGACTTTATCGGGAATATGGTCAAGATAATTCAGATATGAGACTGCATTTTTTCGTGCCGAAATTAATATCAATAAGTCATCATCATTGATAAGCCTTGATAAAACAAGAAAGTCCTCCCAATCGGTAAAAAGATTAAAGCCAACTGAAGTGTTAAGATTTTTTTGTTTTATTTTTGTTTTCATAGCATTGTAGGTAGGTTGACTGCCGAAATGAATTATCGGAAGGCTTTGTTCCTGAGATAGTTTGGTGATTTTTTGCAGCCATGTTTCAAAGCCATTTTCCTGTTCGGCCAAAGGCGTTGTAATAATTATAAGTCTTTTATGTTTTATCAGTGGTTTTTCGAAATGGCAAATCAGTATGTTTTTGTCGATATTATTGATGATAGAATAAATTTTTTCTCCAGTAAATTTTTCTATTAAATCAGCTTTTTTAGGCCACCCAAGAATGATAATATCAGCCATAATTTCTCGAGAAATTCGAGCAATTCCACCAGCAGGATTATAGTCAATAGTGGCAATAGTATTCACCTTAACCTCCACGGCAGCACCATGAATTTTAAATTCTTCAAGTCTTTTTCTGGTAGAAATAATATTTCTTTCGGCTACAGCATCATTGGGCACCACCGACAAAATTGTAATTGGGTTGGGTGATTTTTTGTCTTTAATCATCAAAGTGAATTCCAAAAGCTTTTGAATATTTATAGGGTTAGCTATTGGAAGAAGTATATGCTCATGGTTGAGCAAATTTATTTCATCGCTATTAAGCTCACTATGTTTTTGTGTAAGAAGAATTTTCTTCGAGGCTTTTTCTGTGGCAAAAGAAGCAACAATGCTTGTAATTAAAATCAAAATTATGGTTCCATTAAGAATATTTTCATCAATTATTCCAGCTTTAAAACCTACCAATATTACCGCAAGAGTGGCGGCAGCGTGTGCGCTGCTCAAACCAAAAATAAGTTGTCTTTGAGCTTTAGAATATTTAAAAATCAATTGAGTAAAAAATGCCGCCATCCACTTACCAAATATTGCTCCCAAAGTTAAAACAATGGCTATGATTAATGCCATCGGACCACTTAAAATCACTTTAATATTTACTAGCATTCCTACTGAAATAAGGAAAAAGGGGATAAATAAGGAGTTACCAATAAATTCAATTCTATTCATTAAGGCCGAAGAATGTGGAATTAAGGAATTAAGTGCCAGTCCTGCAGCAAAAGCTCCAATAATTGGCTCTAATCCAGATATTTGTGCCATAAATGCTGAAAAGAATACCACCGACAGCACAAAAATGTAATGTGCATGCTTCTCGCTTTCCAATTTCTGAAAAAACCATTTTGTTATTCTTGGTATTGCCAAAAACATTATGCTCGAAAAAATAACCAATGAAATACCAAGTTTTATCCAAAAATCATTATCCAAATTTCCATGTGTTTTGCCCATGATTACAGCTAAAATTATAAGAACAGCGGTATCGGTTAGTATTGTTCCGCCAACAGTAACTGCCACTGCTTGATTTTTGGAAACACCTAATTTGCTCACAATTGGATACGACAAAAGAGTGTGAGTCGAAAACATGCTCGCCGTTAAAAAACTTGCATTAAAGTCGTAACCTAAAAGATAATAACATACTGGAAAACCTATTGCCAGTGGGAAAATAAAAGTAAAAAAACCAAATAATAGGCTTTTATTTCTTGTTCTTTTAAACTCATTCATATCCAATTCCAAACCCGCAATGAACATAATATACAGCAATCCTATTGTTGAAAACAACTCTATGGCACTGCTTTTCTCCAAGATATTAAAACCAAAAGGGCCAATAATAACTCCTGAAATTATTAATCCTATAATGCCTGGAATGTTTATCTTGCGTAAGATTATTGGAGCTAAAAGTATCACAAAAAGTATTAGTGAAAAAACCAAAACAGGATTCGTCAGCGGAAATTCAAACTCATGCGCTAAAAGCTTAAAAAAATCATTCATTTTGGTAGCATTAATATTTGCGTGGATAGCCTTGAAAATTGCAATTCTTAATAAAGCAAATCAAGGCACTAAAATATAGGAAATAGCGCTTCGATTTTTGAAAATTTTAAATTAATCCATGTATTTTCATTGCCAGGTGCAAAAAAAAATTCCTTAGAAAAATTTCTATCCTCAATTAAATTTTCAGTTACTCAAGCATCAATAAAAACTATATCTTTATGCTGCAAAATAATCGTTCATTTACCAAACTCAGACACAATGTTTAAAAGGATTTACTTCTCAACATTATTTATCTTGTTATCAGTAACTTATGCTATTGGGCAGACATTGGTTTTCCATGAAAACTTTGAGCCTCCCTCATACGCAGATAGCATGGCTGCATCGCCCACTTCTACATGGGGATTAACTCATGTTTTGGCTGCCACTGGTAGCTGGGCAGATTCTTGCAAGGTAAAATATCAGGATACTACTTACCTGACAACCAATAGTTTTTCTACCTCAAGCATGCTTTTTGTTTTGTTGGAATTCGACCAAATTTGCAAGATAGAATTCTTTGATGCCGCCACTATTGAAGTTTCTTCTAACAACGGAATTAGTTGGACTAAGCTAACATCATCATATTATCTTGGTGCTGGTCAATTTGCAAATATTGGTAATAAATTCAATGCAACTTCATACTCCATTTGGTCGCCATCTAACAACAATATCATTCCTACCAATGCATGGTGGAAGCATGAAACTTTCGATATTTCATCATTAGTAGCAAATTCTTCTCAAGTAAAAATTCGATTTGCCTTGTCAGATGTCAATAGCAGTGGAAATGCAGGCGCTTACGGCTGGCTGCTCGATAATATTAAAATTTCTGCTGCTCTGGACGAGCTTATTCCGCCAGTAATTAGCTATCAACCACCATTTTTGCAAGATTCAGTTTTTTCTTATGGACCATTTTCGGTAGTAGCAAATATTAGCGATAATTCGGGCATCGACTCCGCTTTGTTGATTTATTCAAGAAATGGAGGAGCAAATGACACGGTAAATATGCTTCATAATTTTGGTAATGTTTTTACTGGATTGATAGATACATTTCCTACTTTTACATTACATGATACAATTTGCTATCATGTTTGGGCGATGGATTCCTCTTTAGTGCACAATACTTCAGTGAATCCGACAAGCAATTGCAAGCAATTTATTATCTATAATCCACAGCCATATCCCGGCTGCAATTATCCAGTTGTGAACTTCCCTTACATAGAAAATTTCGACCAAAATTTTACCGCTGGCTCTGGTTATCCTGGCAGTCCAGGAACACTCGACAGTATGTGGACGCGTAATCCAGCAGCATCAAGTACGGCTTATATGTGGTTGGTTTACAGCGGTCCTGTCTCCACTTCGGGCACAGGTCCAAGTGCTGACCATACCACAGGAAATGGAAATTATCTTTATACAGAATCATCTTATGGCTCTTCAGCAAATTCTACGGAGCTATTGTCTCCATGTTTAGATTTGAATGTCATAAATGTTCCAGTATTAGAATTTTATTATAATATGTTTGGAAGCTCCATGGGCGAATTGCACGTGGATATTTGGTACGGAAATTCATGGTTAAATGATATTTTGACACCCATAATTGGTAACCAAGGCACGGCCTGGCATAAGGCCTCTGTAAATTTAAATCAATATAAAGGAATTACAAAAATTAGGTTTCGCGCAATTAAAGGCTCATCAATTTTTAGTGATATTGCTATCGATGACGTAAAAATATGGGAGCCGCCATCTTACGATGCTGGAACACTTAGCATAGATTTGCCTGCATCACCTGCCAATACTGGCTATCAACCAGTAAAAGTTACTTTCGGAAATTTTGGTTCCAAGTCTCTAAGCAAAATAACTCTAAACTGGCAAGTTAATGGAAATATTAAAACACCATTTGTATGGACAGGCTCACTCTCACCTGGTAGCATTGCCGATTCAATAACTATAGGAAATCATACTTTCATTAGTGGGCCTTCAAATATTAAGGTTTGGACTTCAGCACCTAATGATTCCGTTGATGGTTTTAACCAAAATGATACTGTTCAAACTTCAATCATTGCATGCACTTCTCCACTTCATGGAAGCTTTACCATTGGCGGCGCGACAGCAGATTTTATGAATCTTGGAGCAGCGGTTTATGCAATCGAAAATTGTGGTATCGACTCAGCAATAGTGTTTTATGTAAATGCTGGAACTTATATTGAGCAGCTCGACATAGACACAATTCCTGGTGCTTCAATGCAAAACACCATAACTTTTGAATCGGCAAATGGAGATAGCACGGGTGTAATCTTGAATTTCTCGCCAAACAATTACCAATCTCCGCACGTAGTTCGTTTTATTGGAGCAAGCCATTTGAATTTTAAAAATATGACTATCTCTGCTTCAGGAACATCATACGGCCGTTTGTTTGTTTTTGAAAATAATGCAAGTTACAATAACATAGAAAACTGCATCTTAAAAATGCCACAAGGGGCATATTATTATACTAATGCTGGCTATTCGGCCTCCACCAAAAGTGAATATAACAGCTTTATAAACAATGATATAAGTAATGGATATTACTCTTTCTATTTTTATGGTAATGGCTCTACTCAGCCATCAAAAGGTAATAGATTTGTCGGAAATCATATCAAAGGATATCTATATTATGGGGCTTATCTTATGTATCAAGATTCCTTTGAATTGAGCCGAAATACTTTTATTAATGATTCTGCATCCACTTATATTTATCCTGTTTATGTTTATTATGGCAGCGGAGCTTTTAAGATTGAAAAAAATAATATTCAAGCCCGAGGCACTTCTACAATTTATGGACTGATGCTGTATTATTGCACTTCAACGGCAAGCATTCCATCTAAGGTAAATAATAATATGATTGCCTTAACTGGCACATCTACATCTCCTTATGGATTATATGTATATAATTGTAACTATGTAAATTTGTATTATAATTCGGTAAATATTGATGTTGGAACTGCTGTTAATGGCCGAGCTTTATATTTGTCGAGCGGAGGAAATATACGAATAAAAAACAATATTTTATCAAATAAATCCGATGGTTATGTATCTTACATTGGCACTACCACAGCGATTATTGAATCGGATTATAACGATTTGTATGCCTCGGGGACAAACTTTTCATATTGGGGTGGTTATGTAAACGACTTAGCTGGTTTGCAATCTGTTAGTGGTAAAGAAGCGCATTCAGTTTCCATTCAACCGGCATTTGTAAGTACATCCAATTTGCATCTTACAACTTCTACAATAGGTAATTTGGCTTCGCCAATAAGCTCAGTTTTAGATGATATTGACGGTGAGATTAGATCAACCTCATCACCCGCAATTGGTGCAGACGAGCAACCGCCAATACCAATTGATGCTGGTATTCTTTCAATTCTTTCGCCAGGGTCAACAGCTGCTGAAGCTGATTCGGTGCCAATAATTATTCTTATTAAAAATTTTGGAACATATACCTTAAATTCATTCAATTATTCATATAGTTTGAATGGAGTGCTGCAAGCCACACAATCGTATAATTTGCCTCTTCTCCCAATGGCAATCGACACAGTATATTTCCCCAAAATTGTAATTGTTCCCGGTCATAATAATATCTGCGCAAGCACTATATTAAGTTCAGATTCAAATGTTTATAACAATAATTTATGCAAATATTTTTATGGAGTTCCGATAGTTGATATGGGAGTTGTTTCTATGATTACGCCGGATTCTGGACACTGCTATACTAACACGGAATCGGTGATTATTAAGATAAAAAACTACGGTTCAAAAGCTATTAATTTTGCTTTAAAACCACTAACTATTCATACAAATGTGGTAGCTCCAATAACAGTATCAATTCCTAATAAAGTTATAAATACTGGCACTTTAGCTGTGGGAGCTACAAGTCAAATCACTTTGAGCACAACACTTGATATGAATCATACGGGCGATTATATTTTCAATATATGGACTACAGTTGCAAGCGATGGAGATGCCACTAACGACTCCATGATAACAAAAAAAATATCCACTTTTGCCACAATAACAGCATTTCCCTACACACAAAGCTTCGAGAATTTTGTTTCTTCATCAGGAAGTAGCGATGCAGGGCAGCTTAAAGAGGGCTGGGCTCAAAATAATTCATCAGCAAATTATACTTGGTTTGTAGGAAACAGCTCCACTTATAATATGAATACTGGCCCATCTGCCGATCACACTCTTGGCACGGCCTCTGGAAAATATTGCTATGCAAATGCAGGTTATTATGCTACCACGGTAAATTTGGTTACTCCTTGTATTAACCTTTCAAACATGACAAATCCAACACTTCGCTATTGGTATCATTTGTTTGGTTCAAATATTCACTCATTGCGTGTAGATGTTTACGCGGGAGGCCAGTGGTATTATAGCTATGGACATGTGATGGGCCAGCAGCAAGCCTCAGCGGCAGAACCTTGGAAACAGGATATTGTTGATTTATCGAGTTTTGCTGGTCAGGTTGTAAAGCTTAGGTTTAGAGCAATAAAACTTATTGGTTATGAAGCAGATATCGCTATTGACGATATATTTATTTACGAACCTGTGCAAAAAGATGCTGGCGTTTCAAATGATTTTCAGTTGCCTGCAACCAACTTTGCTTCTCAAGGAGTTTCACTACCTATAAAGGTGAAAATTGAAAATTATGGACTCGATACAATTACCGATTTATATGTTAGTTATAGAGCCGGAAACGATGCTCCAATTACTGAGCATTGGACTGGTCAAATTCCCCCATATTCTTATCAATTGCATCAATTTTCTACAAATTACTTGGTGAAAGCTGGCGAAATAAAAATCAAATCTTATACTTCTTTGGCTGGTGATATGAGCCCTATAAATGATACTGGTAGCTTAATATTTACTGGAATATCTGTGATGACCGTGCCTTATGTTGATGATTTTGAAGGAACAAATTATTTTGTAAATACTGGAGGATTAATGCAATGGCAAAGAGGCTATCCAAACAAAAATAAATTCAATGCTACACACAGTGGAAACAATGCTTGGGTAACTTCATTGAACGATAATTATTTGAATAATAGCCATGATTATCTTTATACACCTTTTTTTAATCTTTCAACCTTTCCAAACACTTTTCTCAGATTTTGGCATAGATATGATACTGAAGCTGGGGCTGATGGTGGAAATATTCAATATACACTCGATGGTGGAAACACATTTATTCTACTTGGATATATCAGCGATCCTAATGCAACGAAATGGTATAATAAAAATATTGGTGGCAATCATTTTTGGTCCGCACAAGACTCAGGATGGATTCAGTCTACTTATGATTTATCCTCACTTACAGGCGTAATAGGACCAATTCAATTTCGATTCTTATTCTATTCAAATAATAGCACAAATTATAGTGAGGGTTGGATGATTGATGACTTCGAAATTACGCCAAATCCTATATCAACTGATGCTGGAATAATAAAATTGATTTCTCCTATAGGATATACATCGCCCGGTTCAAATGTGAATATTTCTATAGAACTTAAAAATTATGGAACTTCTAGTCTTACACAAATTCCAATAAATTATCGCATTGATAATGGGGCTGTGGTAAGCCAAAATTGGTCTGGTACTTTATCTCCTGGAGCAAGCACCACCTTCAGTTTCAGCTCAGCATACACTGCCACAGCTGCTTATAAATTAGAAGTTTGGACAAGTTTATCCGGCGACTCACATTGGTATAATGATAGCGCAAAAATTCTTATGGCAAAAGATGTAGGAGTTCAAGCTGTAATGAATCCTAAACCACAAATGATAATTGGCGATTCGGTAGAGGTTAAAGCTCTTTTTGGAAACTTCGGCAACGACACAATTTACAGTTGCGATTTAGCTTTTGAATCTAATAGCGGCAGCCCAATTATAGAAACTTGGAATGGTATTTTGCCATTAAATACTAATGCTATATTTACTTTTAACCATAAATATATAATCAATTATGGAATTACTAACTTCTGCGTTAAAACCCTGTTAAATGGTGATACAAAGGCTTCTAACGACAAAAAATGTTTTTATATCAGCGGAACAGTTGGCATGGCTGATAAGGCAGAAAAACTTTTTGCCGTGTCGCAGAATGAACCAAATCCAGCAAATGAAAATTCGAAGATTTTGGTAACATTGCCTCATAATGGAGAATTCATTTTTACAATTACCGATATCTTTGGAAAAATACAATTTTCTCAAACTTCTAAAGGTTTTAGGGGCGATAACTCTATTCAAATTAATACGAGTAACTTAGCACAAGGAATTTATTTTTATGAAGTTAGCTTTGGCAAATTACAGATAATAAAAAAGATGGCTGTGATTAAGTAATGTGCACTTTATGTATTGACTTTGGATAATTTAAAAAAATATATACATCAAATAACTTATAATCAATTATTTAGTTTGTTGTAGAAGTTATTTTGAGGCCAGATAGTTTTCAGCACTATTTTGAATTGTTCCTTGCAAAATTTTCATTTTCATTCTAAAATTTTCTTTGATATCCAATAAACATTTTTATTTTTGCTATGATTTTTATCATTTGGCTAAATGAAAATGAGAAAAACATAGTTTTATTTTTAAATTCACAAATAAGTAAAATTTTTATGAAAAAAGTCTTTTTTAGCGGAGTTATTATTCTTTCTTTCTTTTTTCTTAAGTCTCAGCCTTCGCAAATTTTGTATTGTAAAGGCAATATTCCAAGCGAGATTTTAAGTTTGGCAACTTTTAAATATTCAAGTGATGTTGGGAAAATTGGTAAAGGGAAAAACAAAAAGACTAAAAAAGATTTTTATCTGCAAAGTAATTTTAGCGTAGATGACTTGTTAAAAAGTGGTCAAATTTTATTTGGCGACGAAATGAGCAATTACGTTTCTGCTGTTGGAAATGAAGTTTTGAAAAGCAATCCAGAACTTCAACAAAAAATAAAAATATTTGTTGTAAAATCTAGCGATGTAAACGCATTTTCATCTCAACAAGGGTATATTTTTATAAATATTGGCCTACTTGCCCAGCTTGAAAATGAGGCTCAATTGGCTTATCTAATTGCTCATGAGGTAACCCATTTTAAATATAATCATTCTATTAATCAGTTTGTTAATACAGATAGATTAATTAAAGGCAAGGGAAAATACAGAAGTCTTGGTATTGAAGAAAAGAAAAATGTTTATTATAATTATTCCAAAGAAGATGAGTTTGCTGCCGACAAATTGGGCTTAACGGAAATATTTTTAAAATCAAATTACAATATTGAAGATGCTTCCAATTTATTTGATATTCTTTTGTTTTCTGATTTGCCTTTTGATGAATTAGATTTTGATACTACATATTTCGATACGCCAATTTTCAAATTGGACAGCAAATATATTTTACCCTCAACGGCAGCAATAACTACAATTGACAATTATAACGACGAAAGCAAAACACATCCAAACATTAAAAAACGCAAAGAGCAATTTATCGAAAACTCATTGGAATACTCTAATAAAGACCGGCTTACTTTTATAGTTTCAAAGGATGATTTTTTGTCGATGAGAAACAAAGCAAGAGAGGAGCTTATCAGCTTATATATTATTGAGGGTCAGATTTCTAAAGCTTTATATAGCACTTATTTGCTTCAGAAAAAAAATATTAAAGATGAATTTCTTTCCTATGCAGCAAATTATTGCTTATACGCAGCATCAAAAACAAAAACCTATTCTACTGCCAAGGATAGTGAACCAAAATATGAAGAGATTGAGGGTAAATCTCAGCAAGTGTATTTTATGCTTTCAAAAGCCGATGATCAAGATTTGTGTATATTGGCTGCTAATAAAATTTGGCAAGAACCCAAAACAGCCAACTACGTCAAGTACTTTAACTATATGATAGAGAGCCTGATAACTGATATGGTAGTTAAATATAATATTTCCAGTATAGAAATTATCAAAAAAAATGAAGCTTTATTAGATACAGCATTTAAAGAATTATCAAAAGAAGATTATGATTTGCTGACAAAATTTGATAAAATGAAATACGACAAAAAACTTAAACTTTTCAAAGAGAGCCTAAACTCAAAGAGCTCAATCACATTGCTTATGGCTTTGATTAAGGACAATAATTTTCTTGAAATCTTTAGGTCTGTTGAAGCCAAATACCAAACAATGCCATCAACAAATACAGATGACTTAACTAATAGGGAAGAAAGAATTTTGGCAAGAACAAAAAGAAGAGCTGAAAAAAATAAAATTAAAGAGCCTATTAAATCTCTCTGTGTGGTAAATCCAAACTACGAATATTATCCATCCAATTCGGATGAAGTAGATTTGAAAAGCTCAGAAAAAGGAAAAGTGAGATTGATATCAAATATTTCAAATAGTTCAAAAGCTTCAAGCATAAATGCCAATTTTTTAGATGCTTATTACTTTCATAACGAAGATGTTGAGGAGTACAATAATCTTAATATTGTAGTTTCTTGGTCGAGAGAATTAGGAGCACAGTTAAAAAATAAAATCTATAATGAAGATAGCAATCAAGTGCGTATGATGCTTTTTACTCAACCCTTGATTGACGAATATTTGAATAAAAGCAATACAGAAAACATTCTCTATTCTTCTGTTTATTCCTATGGTGGCGATGCTTACGATAAAGTCCCCCTAAAATTATTAAGGTTATGGCTTTCCATTCCTTTAATGGCTGTATATAACCTTTTACCAGTTACCATTTATAATGCGATTAAATCTACAAAACAAACTCAAATTTACAATATCTGCGTTAATGCTAAAAAAGGTTCAATAATCTCAATGAATAATGTGGAAATTATTAGCAATGATTATAATTTTCTGATTAAATCTCAGTATTATGATTATTTCCAACATCTTAAATTAGGAAAATATTAATTTTAGGAAAATGAAATATATTCAAAGTCTTCTTCTTGTTTTTTTATTTCTTACAAGCAGCACTCACGTAAATGCTCAGCATTCCGGCTATTTAGGAAAGAAATTTGCCATTGGTTATTCAGGTAATTTAGGCGTCGGATTGAATTATAAGGAACTTTTAACCAAGCCTTTTTCATTTCAATATACAAACAAAGTAGGATTGCAATATTACGCCAGCAATAGAATTGGCTTTGAAGCAAGTTATTGGTTCGATAAATTTCAACTTCCCAGTAAATACAATTTCAACTTCCATTACAAAATTCAAGGCTCACCAGTACAAACCTATATATATCAACCTGAATATTTAAGTGATTTGAAAGGATATTCGGCATCCGTAATTTTTTATGATAAGGACTACATTGCACCTGTTGGCACTTTTACAAAGTTAGAAATCATTAGATTAGATTATAGCTCATCAGACAAAATTCAAGGAACCATGAGTAGCTTATTTATAGAAGCTAATCATAAATTTGGCACTTCATATTATGCAAATATAGGCTTTGGTAAAAACTGGATTTTATACGATAAATTTTTACTGAGTTTTGATGTGGAAATTGCAGTAAATACAAATATTAAAAATGCTAAAGGTATATTTTTACCTAAATATTCTAATAGTCATAGCTCTGGCGATTATATTAGTGGCAATAAATATGACATACAAATTTTTTATAATTCTTGGGTTAATGAATACTTAAACAATGTCATGTTTGTAAAATATAATTTTGGAATTCATTATTTGTTTAACCCTTTTTAGTTTAGTAATTCCCTCCAAAAAAATAAATTTATAAACATAATAGGTATTTTAACAAATCATTGCTGTCCGACATAATTTAATAGATTTTTTTTAGATAATTTGAGACCGTTGTAAAACTCTAAGTATATCAAAAACCTTCGATTTCATTTCGTTTTTTTTGTTTTTAGATCAATAAAAGGGATAAAATGTTGAATAATTGTTCAAAAGTGGTCTTTTTCGGAGGATTTTTCCCCTTATTTTTCGCAATTGGACATAACTATCCCAGGTGACCTATATAAATTATAAGCTATAGCCTCCAAAAGATGTTGAGAATGCATTTTTTTC
>MNXP01000054.1 GCA_001872625.1 Bacteroidetes bacterium CG2_30_33_31 | reverse complement strand
ATAAACCATAATATCCATAAGAAGGATCGTGAATATAGTTATGAGTTATCTGAATAGAATCTTGATAGTAAGACATCAAACCATAATAATAGAATCCACTAATATCATTACTGTCAATAACAGTTCCTTTTTCCCTATTTGAAGAACTAACACCATACATATATAAACCATAATATCCATAAGAAGGATCGTGAATATAGTTATGAGTTATCTGAATAGAATCTTGATAGTAAGACATCAAACCATAATAATAGAATCCACTAATATCATTACTGTCAATAACAGTTCCTTTTTCCCTATTTGAAGAACTAACACCATACATATACATTCCATAATATCCACCACTCATAATATTCTTCCTATAAGTATTGTAATTATTTAAAGTTGTGTAATCCCTAACTGGTATATTATAAGAGCTTGTTCCGGTAGATAAAATCTTGTTGCCATAAAATAGATTATGAGTAGCTCCATTGATTACCTCTACAACTGTTGCATAACTTGTATTTGTAGCTGAGATGGTAATATTTTTAATATTGAAGTAATTTGCACCATCGAGTTTCAATGTATAATTATCTCCTGTTCCATTGGCAAAGCTTGTAAGCACAACATCATTAGCATTGCCTGAAGCAGAAGTAATTGTGATAGTATTAGTATCAGAAGCACCAGCAACAGCTGTAAATACTGCATGTTCGTTATATGAACCAGAATCAACAAAAACAGTTACTGGACCACCAACACCACAATTGCCAAGAGCAAAAGCCAAATCGGCAAATGATGAAAAATCATTTGATGCGCTTGTGCCAAGTGTATAAGCACCTGAAAATGGAGAACAAGCATATACATCTTTAAAAATGGTATCATTGAGTCTATTTTGCTCAGCAGTTAAATCTGTAAGAGCGCGGCAATGATGATTGCCAAATGTACTAAAGTTAGCCATAGTACTGAAAGTATAAGTTGCAGTATCACCAGAGTATATTGGACCAGCAATAACTTCAGATGCATAAGATAAACCACCATTAACAGTGTATTTAACTGGGATATTTGATTGAGTAGCTGTACCGAAATTTGCAACTTTTATTGTAATAGTAACTGTTGCAGACTGAGTAATACCTGTTTGAGGTGCAACCCAAGAAATAACAGACATATCATTAGCAGGTGGAGTAAACTCATCAGCACCCATATCAGGTGATGTTGCACTTCTCGCGTCTCCGTCGATATCATCAGTAACTTCTGTAACTGGGGAACCTAAATTATTCAAAGGTATTGATAGAGTATGTAGATTTGAAGTGCTAAAGAAACTTGGATTTATTGATACCGAGTTGGTATCCTTGCTACTTGCAGTTTGTAAAGCTAATAAGTTAGCTCTATCTCCACCCCAATATGCTAATTTTGTGCCAGTTACATAATAATCATTATAGTCAATTGAAGGTTCAGTGGTTGTACCAAAATATGCTGCATAGCCTCCACCAGTATTAGCAAAAATGTTATTTCTAAATGCTTGACCATGAGTATTTGATGTGGTATTGTATTGGTATAATGCTCTGCTATTTAAACTGTTGTCAGCAATCAAAACTGAATTATTATAATACTTAACATTGTCCGAGTAAATGGCATATAAACCATAACTTGTTCCTGTACCTCCTGTGAGAGAAATCATATTATTGGCAACTAAACCAGGAAGTGTAGTGGATGTAGCATAAGAATAATAGTTATCATAATATACTCTCATTCCGTAAGAATAACCTCCTGGAGTATTTAAAACTATTCTATTATTTAAAATCCTAAAATCGTTGAAGTTATAATAAGTATAAATTCCATAACCGTAAATGTTAGTAATGCCATGAATGTAATTATTTGTGATTCTAATAGAATCTTGATAATAGGAAATTATACCATAATAATAGAATCCACTAATATCATTACTGTCAATAACAGTTCCTTTTTCCCTATTTGAAGAACTAACCGCATACATATACATTCCATAATAACCGCCGCTAATAGCATTCATTCTATATGTGTTGAAATTATTATTGGTATTATAATCATAAACGCCTCTATTATATGAATTTGTGCCTGTTGATACAAGTTTATTTCCATAGAATAGATTATGAGTAGCTCCATTGATTACCTCTACAACTGTAGCATAATTTGTGTTTGTTGCCTTAATTGTAAGGTTTTTAATAATATAATAATCTGCACCATCTAATCTTAGAGTGTAGTTATCACTTGTGCCTGTGGCTGCAGCTGTAAGCACAACATCATTAACATTGCCGGAAGCAGATGTAAATGTTATTGTGTTAGTTGCCGATGCGGTAGCTATTGCTGGCATAATGAATGGACCAGTATAACTGCCAGAGTCTAACATAAATTTAACTGGACCAGAGATACCAAAACTGCTCATTGCGGTAATTGCATCCCCAATGCTTGAAAAATCATCGGCAGTATCAGCACCAATTGTATAAACTCCATTGAGAGGATTTCCTATCCATAGGTTTGCACGTAATGTATCATTTAAATTTGCAGAATCACCAGCATTTTTTACCACTGCAATGCAATTGTATAAAGCAGTAGCCGACATATTTGCTGTGGTAAGAAAAGTGTAGGTTAGTGTGTCACCAGCTGAAAGTGAGTCATTATAAGTAACACTTGTATAAGAAGCTCCATTATTGATGGAATATTTAATTGCAAAAGTGTCTTGTTTTGCTGTACCAACATTTTTAACTTTTACAGTTATTGGCATGGTAGCACTTGGTGAAGTTCCTGAGGTAGGTGATGACCATGCTAATAAAGCTAAATCATTTGCAGCGCTTGGCTGAAATGTCAGTTTCATATTTGGTCTTTTGGTATAAGTTGTTCCTGATGTGGAAGGACAAACTCCACCTCCATCTGAATGATAATCTACTGTTGAATTAAATGTGGTAGTTGAATTATACATTATAGCATTATAAGTGTAATTAGAACCGCCTGAATACTTATCAAAGCAAGTTTCAATCACCAAATTACTTACACCATCCCAAGTAAAAGGCGTAGTTAAGGTATGAGTATTCCATCCAGCTGTCTCGGTATATGCAGTTGGGGCATACACTGTGGTTAGCCCAGTAATAAAGGTAGAGGTTAATGAAGATACCGACGTGTTTCCCATTTTAATGGTAAAACCTGTAAGAGCTACTCCATTAGCTGTGGCAACATTAAATGCTAATGCTGTAATACCTCCACCAGACACTCCAGCGGCAGATAATTCAGCAGCTGTTATTAGCATCTGCTCCTTGTCACCAGTGTACCAGTTTCCATAAGGTGCAGGATAAGTGGTGTTTGAATTCACATTAGTACCAGTGCCAATTGTTACAATAGTTTGTGCCATTGCTGAATTATCCAAAGATAAAAGGACAAAAACAGCAAAAACAGGCATCAACATTTTTGTAAAAAAACGAGTAAAGTTTGTTTTCATAAGATTTAAAAGATTAGTTAATATTCAATAAAACGTTTGTTTCCCGATGAAATTAAGGCGCAAATTTATAATAAAATAAATAATATCACTAAAAAATTATCAATAATAATATACTATATATCAATATTTGTTTTAAGTTGCTTATTATCAGGTGCTATAAAAATAAAATAAATGGTGGATAGTTTTCAACAAATTATCCACCATTTCAATAAAGCTATTGTATAATCAATTTGTATGTCTTCGCTGAAGTCTTGCTCTTAACGCTTAATAAATAAATGCCTTTTGAGTAAGTACTCATGTCGAAAGTTTTAGAATACAATGAGTTGTTTATATAAATATTATCATTGAAAAGAGTTCTTCCTCTTATATCAATAACTTCCAAAATATAATTTTGATTCGTTTCGCCTATAATTTCGACAGTGAATTTTCCTTTTGATGGATTTGGATAAATTTGCATTGAAACATCTTTTCCAATTTCATCCAAAGACAGCACGTAAGAAATATGAATAGAATCCACGGCAATACAACCATAAGCATCAACCACTGCCACTCCAAAGGTATTAATACCCAGATTTGCATTTATATAAGGCTCAATATTAATTGATTGAACTGTATCGCCTGTGTTCCATAGGTAATGAACGAATCCAAAACCTGCATCTAAAACAAATGAAGATGTGTCAACTAAGACAATATCAGGTCCAAGGAACAAGTATGGTGCATTCACATCAACTACCACAGAATCAACATCCGAACAAACTCCATCGGTAACCGTAACAATATATGTAGTAGATACATTCGGACTTATAGTAAATGATTGAGAAGTAACGCCATTACTCCAGAGATAAGATGTTCCTCCCGTAGCAACAACAGTTACAGATTGGCCTCTACAAATTATAGTGTCGTTAGAAACCACAGCAGTTGGACCGCCAATTATATCAACTAAAACATTGTCTTGGTTTTTGCAACCTGTTGAAACATCGAGGACAGTCAAAGTATAATTAGTAACTGTTGTTGGGCTTGCAGTTGTGCTCGACATGCTAGGCGTGGAAAGTGCAGTTATTGGGCTCCAAGAATAAGCCATTCCAGCAATTGCGCTAGAGCCAATTAATCCAGAACCACCACAATTTATTTGAATATCATTACCAGCATTTGCAATTGGTGCGGCTATTACAGTTGTAGAAATTGTATCACTATTGTTACATCCACCAGCAGTGGTATATGAATAAACTATTTGATGTGTACCTAAACCAGCAACTAAAGGATTAAAGAAATGTCCAGAAACTCCTGGCCCAAAAAATACTCCACCAGATGGCGAGCCAATCAAAGTATCAAAGCCTCCATTTTGACAATTATTTGCATTGTAGGAAGTTATCGCCACAATTGGTTTTATTTCCACCACCACCACAACTGAATTTACAACTGAATTAGTGCCATCATCGGCAATAACAGTGAAAGTAGTTGTGGTTGCTGGAGCTACAATTGGATTTTTTATTGTCGAACTGAAACCAGCAGGATTAGATGACCATAAATATGAATATGTGCCAGTACCACCGCTTACTAATGCATTCAGTTGAGTGCTATTTCCATAGCATATAGTGTCTGGAATAGCATTCGGCCCTGATGTAAGTAAACCGCCATAAACCGTAACCAAAACATCATCATAATCAAAACAACCAGTGCTTTGGTCTGTAAGTTTTAATGTAAAGATATTTGTCATTGTTAAAGCAGTTGTAGTGGCATTTTGTGCGTAAGCATTTAACAATAATGATGCTGGAGTCCATTGGAATCCGTAACTTCCAGAACCTCCACTTCCATTTCCAAACAATGTTGTGTCGTGTCCAGTATATATATAAACATCAATACCAGCGTTGGCAATTGGATTTGCATTTACTGTTGTCGTATCAACATCCGAGTTTGAACAACCATTGGCATCAGTGTAGCTATAGGTTATATAATGGGCTCCCAATCCAGCAGCAATAGGATCAAATAAATTTGAACTTACTCCTGTTCCAGAAATTACACCGCCAGCAGGGAAGCCTAATAAAGTGTCTGGTAAATCCGTGGCACAATGGTTTGGATTCAAACCAACTAATGCTACGGAAGGTTTTTGGTTTACAGTTATTGTAATATTTTTTGAAACTGTACTTACTCCGTCACTAACCAACACATTATACAATGTTGTGATGGATGGTTTAACATAAGGATTGGAAGAATTTGAATTAAAACCAATAGGTAAAGATGACCAAGTATATGTATATGTTCCAGTTCCGCCAGATGGAAGTACAGTAATATGGGCAGAATCTCCATTACATATAACTGTTGATGAACTATTTATGCTTGCCGACAAAGCGGTGTTTCCTACATAAACTACCACATCGTCATTATCCGAACAGCCTGTAATTGTATCAGTAACTGTGAGAGTAAATAATTGGGTAGCTGTCAGAGCAACAGTTTGAGCTGTTTGTAATGAAGCATTTACCACTTTCAAAGGTGGAGACCAACCCCAAGAATAATTTCCTCCGCTAGTGGCATTACCATATAATAAGGTATCATGCCCAAGTGGAATTGTAACATTAATACCGGCATTTGCATTAGGAGCAGTATAAAGTGAAAACTGTTGAATACTTGAATTACTGCATCCAGTTGTCGGATTTGTATAATAATACATAATGTTATATGAGCCTTGTGATCCAACCGCAGTTGGATCGAAAGTGTTTCCAATCATACCATTGCCAGCAAAAGTTCCACCAGAAGGAGCTCCTGTAAGAGCTACAGATGAACCATTTGAACAATATGTTGAATTCAAGCCACTAAAAGATACTGTTGGAAGTGGGTTAACAACAACAACTATTGAGCTTGAAGAATTGAATGAACCGTTAGTTACTATAACTGTATAGGTTGTGGTGGTGGTTGGGCTATGCAAAGCAATAGCTGCCGAAGAACTAAATCCAGATGGATTAGATGACCATAAATAAGTATAAAGACCCGTTCCTCCTGAGGCTAATGCTGTAATTTGTATAGTATCTCCGAGACAGATTGTGTCAGGGGTTGCTGTGGCAGAAACTGATAAAGCTCCACCAATAATATTAACGAACATTGCATCGTTTGACTTACATCCAGTTGAGTTATCAGTTACAAAAAGATTAAATTGAGTGGTTGCTGTCAAAATTACTGTGTTGGTAATAGCTAAAGATTGATTTGTAACCAAACTTGCTGGAGTCCAAAGGTAAGAATAGCTACCAGAACCACCAGTGGCACTTCCATAAAGAATTGTGTCATTGCCAGTTGTAATTGTTTCATCAATACCAGCATTTGCAACTGGTAAAGCATTTACAATCGCAGAGTGAGAAATACTTGCCGAACAAGTTGTGTTAGGATCTGTATAAGAATAAGTTATGGTTTTATTGCCAACACCAGCATTGCTTGGTTTAAAAGTATTTCCAGTAATGCCACTTCCACTAAATACACCACCAATTGGAGAGCCTGTCAAAGTAACCAGTGGATCATCTAAACAATAACTCGATGCCAGACCAGTGAATGAAACTGTTGGCGCTGTATTAACTGTTACCACCACAGTGCTATTGGATGTTTGAGTACCACTTACAACCACAACAGTGTATGTAGTTGTAACTGTTGGACTAACAATAGGATTTTGAACAGTAGAAGTAAAACCAGAAGGTGTAGAAGTCCAAGCAAAGGCATAAACGCCATTTCCTCCTGAGGGTAATACGGTAAGTTGAGATTGTGAGCCAGAGCAAATTGTTGAAGGAAGCGCAGTAGCACTTGAAGAAAGTACACCACCAGTAATAATTACTACCATTGTGTCATTAGAATTACAACCAGTAATGCTATCTTCAACATTTAAAATATATTGTTGAGTTGCATAAAGGTTTATGGTAGGTACATTTTGTTGATTAGATGCGATTAACTTAGATGCTGGCGACCAATTCCAAACATAATTACCACCTCCATTGGCATTTCCATATAATACAGTATCGCTACCATAGCTAATTGTATCATTTATGCCAGCATTTACTATTGGTGTTTGATTTATTGTTACTGCTGCTGTGTCTGAATTACTACATCCATTGGAATTTGTGTATGAGTAAAAAATATTTTTAATTCCACTACCAGCTATTGATGGATAAAAAGTCGAACCTACTACACCAGTACCTGAGAAAATTCCACCTGCTGGAGTTCCAACTAAGTTTACAGAACTTGCAGTGCTGCAATAGTTTGAAGAGAGCCCTGTAAGTGAAACAACGGGCAATGGATTAACAGTAATTACAACACTTGAAGAGCTAAAAGAAGTTCCATCAGTTGCAATGACAGTATAAGTTGTGGTAACCGTAGGATGAACCACATCTTGGCTGAAAGCAGATGTATAACCAGAAGGCGAAGAACTCCAAAGATAGCTATATGTTCCACCTCCACCACTTGCGAGGGCAGCAATTGTAGTACTATCGCCAGCACAAATAGTAGTTGGATTAGCCGAAGATGTTACACCAAAAACTCCTCCAATTACATTGACTTGAACTTGTGCAGTCGATGAACATGAAGATATATTATCTGTAACAACTAAAGTGAAAAGCTGAGAAGCATTTAAAGCAATGGTATGAGGATTTTGCAAATTTGCATTTGCTGTTACCAATTTATTGACTGGAGTCCAGCTATAAGCATAATTTCCAGAACCACCAGTAGCGCTTCCATAAAGAATAGTATCATGACCATTTACGATAGTTTCAGTAACACCAGCATTGGCTACAGGGGTTTGATATATTGTAGTGTTTTGAGTAGCTGAACTGGAACATCCATTGGCAGAAGTATACAAATATGAAATTGTGTTGATACCAATATTTGCATTTGCAGGATTAAACTGACTGCCACTTATACCATTTCCACTGAAAGTACCACCAGCAGGAGTTCCTGAAAGAGTTACCGAAGAGGCTGTGCTACAATATGAAGCTGAGAGTCCAGTGAATGAAACTGTAGGGGCAAGATTTACAGTAACATTTTGATATGCTGTATCTGAGCATCCAGTACCATTATTAATGATATATTCTATTGTATGAACCCCAATTCCAGCAGTGGAAGGGTTAAAAATATTAGCTGACATGCCTGCTCCAACAAAAGTACCACCAGCTGGTGAACCAGTTAGAGTAACATTTGGGTTATTGGAACAATAGCTTGCTGCCAAGCCAGATATAGAAGCTACAGGGTTGGTGTAAACTTCAGTTTGGTATGTTGTATCGAATGAACATGATGTTGTGCCATCTACAACAGTATAGGTTACGGTTTTTATTCCAACACCTACTGTTGCTGGATTGAACACGTTAGAAGTTATACTTCCACTCCATGTTCCTCCGGCAGGTGAACCAGTTAAAGTAACTGCTGATTGAGAAACACAATATCCAGAAGCAAGACCGGTAATTGTTGGTAAAATATTTGGGCTAACAACTGTTGTATTAATTGCAGAATCTGAGCATGTTCCTTGAGTATAAACATATTTTATCGAATGGCTTCCACTTCCAGCAGTGGCTGGATTAAAAATATTTCCACTGATTCCAGCTCCACTGAATACACCTCCTGAGGGTGTTCCAATTAAAGTTGAACTTCCACTATTTGGGCAATAGGTTGCACTTAAACCGCTGAAACTAACAGCAGGTAAACTTTGGAAACTTAACAACAATGAATCTGATGTTGCACCGCAGCCAGTACTCGAAGCTGTCAATTTCAAATATACACTTCCAGAAGAAATATCTGAAGCAGATGGAGTATAAGTAGCTGCCAATGTAGTTGATGCTGTGAAAGTTCCGCTTCCAGAGCTTGTCCACAAAAGTGAAGTATAGCCGCTTGCAGTAGCATTTGTGGTAAAGGTTGATGAAGAACATTTTGTAACATCTACTCCAGCATTTACTATAGGAGAAGTTCCTATGACAATGGTTAGTGTGCTTGTATCATTTGATTGCATCTGATCTGTTTGACCATTGGGCGATGAAGTCCAAGCAGTAATAATATGTGAACCAACGGCCAAAGTAAGACTGCTTAATGTTACATTTTGTGTTTGACTTGTAGCTAAACTTCCCGACCAAGCTGATGTAGGTTTGGTTACTCCATCAACTTTCCAGTTTATTGTAGCACTCGTTAAAGTATTTTGACCGAAATTTTTTATAGTAACTACGGCATTCTGAGTGCCGTTGCAACTTGCAACCGGACTGACTATTGCGCTAATTCCAGCATCAATATCTACCGAAAACTCATCTGCACCAATATCGGGAGTAGTTGCATGTCGAATATCACCATCAATGTCAGTAGAAATTCCTGTTATTGGAGTTCCTAAATTATTGAGCAACACTTTAGTAACATGTAAGTTAGTAGCGGATACAAAGTTTGGATTTGAAGAAATTGAATGTGCATCTCCATTTATAGCAACTTTCCAAGAAGCAAGATTCGGTTTTGAGGATGTTCCTACATATCCTAAAACACTTCCTGTGGTATAAAAATTATTGTAATCGGAGCTTGTAAAAACATTAGCATTTGATACATAAATTGCAGGATTTCCTCCAGAAGCTACTATCATATTATTCTTCAATATTCCACTTGCACCTCCATTAAAATAACTTGCATATCTATTACTTCCAGTTGAAGCAGCAAAATTTATATTATTAAAGGCGTAATCGGCAAAAGTGTTGGCATAGGAATATAAACCATAGCCGTTATTTATTGTATTTGTTGGGATTGAAATAAAATTGTTGTAAATAAGTTCATGTTGTGATGAATTGCCAGTATTATTATTAAGGTACAAACCATAGGCCGTATTACTTCCATTGGAAATAATTTTGTTTGCAAATATATTTAATCCTGTTCCACTGTAATAACAATATATTCCATAAGATTGATTCCCACCACTCACATTGAAAGAATTATTTCTAATTTTTAAATCTGAATTATACAGAAAATATCCACCATATTGAGTTGAAGCAATGATATTGCTGTCAATAAAAATTCCAGTATTTAAACTTGTATTTGAAGGACCTCTTAAGTAGAAACCATAAGCACCACCTCCATTAATTAAATTCTTTGCGATACTAATATTTGACAAATTGGAATTATAACCATAGAAACCAGAACAGTAATATGAAGTTCCAGCACCAACAGTGATAATATTATTTTTAATAATAATATTAGAAGAAGAATTTGATATATTAATAGGTGTTCCATAAGTAGTTCCACTTGCTTTGATTGTCATATTTTTAATTATATAATAACTTGCAGCATCAAATTTCAAAGTATAATTAAATGTGAAGTTGGCTGCAGAATAATTCAAAATTACATCACTACTATCACCTGAAAAGGATTCAAAAGTAACTGTGTTTGTTGCCGATGCATTAAGATATGAAGTAAGCACAATTTGCTCATTGTAAGTCCCTGAAAAAACTCTAAATTTTACCCATCCTGCAACTCCATAAGCGTTAAGAGCGTTTTTTGCAGAAGTAAAAGTTGTAAAATCTCCACCACTACCAATAGTATAAACACCTGAAAGTGCGCCAACAATAGTACGATTTCCAATTACCGTGGTAGGTGTTGGGGTATGAACAACGCTCGAAACAGTTAGTGAAGTGCATTGAGCATCTACCCAATTACCTGTTGTTGCTGATGATGGTAAGTCATAAGCAAGCCAGAAATAATTTGTTCCTGCTTGAAGGGCTTGAGAACCAGTAATAGTAAATGTTCCATTGGGGTTACTTACTGCACTTCCAAATTGATTACTTGCTGAGAAAGTGGCACCACCACTAGTGTAATATATTTTAGCATTTGAAATATCATTAGAAGGATTACTCGAACCTGTTGTATTTAAAGTGAATGAAGTAGCTGTCAATGAATTAGAACTATTTAGTGTAACAACTTGAATTCCAATGATTTCTTGATCTTGAACTCCAGCTATTATATTAGTAGTATTGTTTTGAGTTACGGCACTTGAAACAAAAGACATTGAAGAGGGATTTGAAAATTCAAATCTTATATTTGCAAGTCTGTTTACAGCGGTTAAAGAAGTGGGCTGCGCGCTAAAGCTACTTGCATACCTTGCACGATTTGGACTCGTGGTAGCATAAGCCCAGTTAGGATAATTAGCAAAATAAGCTCCATAACCTTGTACAATTAAAACCTCCAGATTATCAGTGCCATTATATGAGAAAGGATTGGTAAATGGAACTTCCATCCAGCCAGTAACAGCGGTATTTGGGAAGTTTCCTGAGTAAACCAAAGTGTATCCAGAAGTGGAATAATTTCCAGTAGATAAGGTAGTTGCTGTTGTATGTTTTACATAAACATTTACATTATAAATTGGATGAGTAATATTTGAACCTGAGAGTTTATAAAATGCTAAGGCACTTAAGTCTTTGGCAGCACCAAGCTCTACAGATGTATATATTGCTTCCCATCCGTGATATTGATAATAATGCAATGGCTGGTTTACATCTGAAAGCACTCCATTGCCAATAATTATATAATCTTTTATTGTCCTGCTTCCGTTTGGTGCTGTGATTGTTGGAGTATAAGCTGATCCTCCCACAGTAACAGAAGTACATTGAGCATCAACAACATTATTTATGGTAGCCGATGCACCTATATCGTATGATAGCCAAAAATAATTGGTGCCAGATTGCAAAGTCTGTGAACCTGTTACGGTATAGCTTCCACTTGGTGAAGCTACAGTGCTGCCAAATTGTGTGGTAGTCGCAAAATTTGGAGATGTGCCTGTATAATAAATTTTCGCATTGGAAATATCTGCTATTGAGGTAGTTCCTGTAGTATTTAAAATAAGTTGGGTTAAACTCAATGGATTAGAAGTGTTATTGGTGTTAATTTGAATACCAATAATTTCTTGATTAGTTGAACCTTTTGGAATATTAGCTACATTATTTTGTGTAGTTGTACTATTTGAGAAAACCATTGCAACGGGAAGAACATATTCAAATCTTGCATTAGGTCTCTGATTGGTAGCAGTCAAAGATGTTGGGGCAGCATTAAAATTATATGCTCCTCTTGCTCTGTTTTGAGTTGTATTGGAAAATGAGTAATATGGGTAATTATTCCAATTACTTAGTGGCTTTTGCTGAACAACCAGCACATGCAAATTGCTCGTTCCGTCCCAAAGAAATGTATTATTCAAATTAACATCCATCCAACCTGATACATGATTATTAGGCATAATTCCTTGATAAACAAGCGTGTATCCTGTCAATGAATAATTTCCAGTATTTAATGTTGAAGTAGCACTATTCTTTAAATAGATGCTTATATTATCAATTTTGTCTGCCACATTGGTGCCTGAAGCTTTGTACCAAGCTATTTTGTTTATTTCTTTTGCACCAGTGCCTAACTCGGAAGCCAAATACACACTTTCGTGTGCACCATAATAGTAGGAAGGGTAAACTGGTCCACTCCAATTATTTCCAGTGCCAGTGCCAACTATCACTTGTCCAACAATTGTTTTTGTTCCTGCTGGATTTGTAACAGTAGGAATTTGAGTTATTGAAGCAATTGTCATTTGAATACATTGAGCATCAACAACATTTCCAATAGTTGCAGAGGCAGGAATATCATAGGTTAGCCAAAAGTAATTATTTCCCTCAGCCAACACTTGAGTTCCTGTAATTGGGAACGCTCCATTTGGTGCGGCTACAGTACTTCCAAATTGTTGAATAACAGTAAAAGATGGATTGCTGCCTGTATAGTAAACTTTTGCGTTTGAAATATCTGAAACTGATTGTGTTCCTGTAGTATTGAATGCCATTTGACCAAGTGTAAGTGGACTGTAAGCTCCAACTGTATTGATATTCATTCGAATTACTTCTTGAGCAGCCGCTCCAAGCACTACATTTAAAGTATCTTGTTCAGTAGTAATTGAACTGATAGACATATTTTGTGGTTGATATAATTTGATATCATCAATTGCCATATCAGAGTAATAACTATATCCTGTAACACCTTTTATTCTTAATCTAATATTGGACATACCTGCGTAAGCAGATAAACTAATATCAGCATGACCCCAAGCAGCAGTTTGACTTGTTTGTTGTTGACCTGTGAGATTGAATAAATTAGTTGCAGACCAAGTTGTCCCTCCGTTAGTGGAAATTTGAACATTAATTGAACCAGTAGAAGAACCAAACATAAAGTAGTAGAACTCAAGTTTTGGGTTTGATAGCGAGGAGAAATTAAATAATGGACTAACAAGCCAAGCTGCTTTGTTAAAACATGCGTATGCGGCAGTATAAATATATTTTCCGCTTCCAGTGGTATGGTCGCCAAGTGGTCCGGTATAACCATATTGTCCCAAAGTAGTTGTTCCTGTTCTCACTGCCCAATCAATATCATCAACTGTTTGCACATTATTCCATCCTGATGTCAGTGGATAATAAGTTACGCATGAATAAATATTTCCTTGGTTAGGGGTCTGAGCTTCAAAGTCTTCAATATAGGGAAATGTTGCTACACCCGGATAATCAGTTGTTGCGCTGTCCAATAATCCAGGAGTTGAGTAATAATTTGATGAATTATAAGAAAAGGCTTTATAATAATATTTAGTGCTTGCCGTCAATCCAGTATGGTTTGCTGTTAGAGCAGAACCTTTATACAGTACAGTTCCTTGTCCAGCGGATATTTGATTGCCGATTACATAAGATGTTCCATTAACTGGAGCCGCAAAATTATTGGTTGTATTGTAAACTATCATCACATCATCGTTAACAGTGTTCTTCGTCCATGCAACATTTATTTGTGATGAAGAAGCCATGGTTGCCGTTAAAGTTTGCGGATTGTTTAATCCAAAAGTTGTATCATTTGCCGTTATTCCTACTGAATAATTACTACTTCCATCTCTCGACCAAATTTTATAATAATATACTGTATTCATATTTAATGCAGTATGATTAAAGGCTGTAAGTGAACCTGAATAAATAATTGTACCTTGTCCAGAAGCAATCTGATTTCCTACGACATAACTAATCCCGTTACTTGGAGTAGCAAAAGTATTGGTTGTGTTATAAGCAATCATCACATTATTTGAAGATGCATTTAATGCCCAAGCTAAATTAATCTGCGCTGATGAAATTGCAGTAGCAGTAAATGCAGATGGATCCGTAACTGTTCCAGTAGTTCCATTTGCTGTAAGTCCAGGATTTGAATAGCTTATGGCACAATCGTAAGACCATATTTTATAAAAATAAGTAGAGTTAAAATTTAATCCAGTATGTGAGAAGCTTGTTAAACTTCCTTTGTAAAGAACAATACCTTGTCCAGGAGCAATTTGATTTCCAACAGAATAAGATAATCCGTCGGTTGGTGTGGCAAAATTATTTGAGGTGTTATAAGTAATAATCACATTATCACCGGCTGAATTTAAAGCCCATGATAAATCTAATTGGGTTGTCCCATTAACAGCTACTGAAAAAGAACCTGGGTTTGAAAGTACATTTGTTGTTACACTATCTAAAATTCCCGATGAATAATATGAAGAGCTATTCTTCGACCATATTTTATAATAATATTTTGTGTTGGAATAAAGTGGGCTATGACTATATGAAGTCAAACTACCAACATAAGCTACAGTTCCTTGGCCGAATGGAAATGTGTATCCTACAGAATAAGATTGGGTATTTGCAGGAGTAGCGAAATTATTTGAAGTGCTATAAGCAATCATCACGTCATCTGATGATGCATTCTTTGTCCATGAAAGATTAATTTTACAGGAAGATACAGCAGTTAGCGAAAATGATGCTGGATTAACAACATTAGCTGTGGTGGCATTTCCTGTTTTGCCAGGTGCTGAATAATTTAAACCACAATCGTAAGACCATATTTTATAATAATAAGTGGAGTTAAAAGTCAATCCAGTATGAGAGAAAGCTGTTAAAGAACCTTTATATAAAACTGTACCTTGTCCTGGAGATACTTGATTACCAACAATGTAAGATACACCATTTGTGGGAGTTGTAAAATTAGTGGTAGTGTTATATGTCATAATTACGTTATCACTAGCGGTATTTAAAGTCCACGCTAAGTTTATTTGCGATGTACCCGCAGCAGTCGCTGTAAAAGTTGCTGGATTAGAAATTATTTGTGTAGTACTGTTTGAAACAATGCCTGAAGAATAATAATTTGAGCTTGTTTTAGACCAGATTTTGTAAAAATATTGTGTGTTATCGAGTAAGGCAGAATGATTAAATGATGTTGCACTTCCAACATAAGCAATCGTTCCAAGATTACCAGGGAATGTATAACCCGATGTATATGCAACACTATTTGTTGGAGTTCCAAAACTATTTGTTGTGTTGTATGCAATCATTACATCATCCAAAGAAGCATTCTTCGTCCAGCTTAAAGCTATTTCGCAAGAAGATGTAGTGGAGGACGTAAATGTTTGTGGATTTGAAATGCTTGTGGTTGTGGCATTTGCTGTAGCACCTGGTGATGAGTAATTTAGTCCACAATCATAAGACCAAATTTTGTAATAATATGTCGTATTTAAAACAAGACCTGTATGAGCAAAAGCCAACAATGAACCTTTATAAAGAACAGTTCCTTGGCCAGCAGCAATCTGATTTCCAACAGTATATGAATTTCCATCGGTAGGACTTGTAAAATTATTCGCAGTATTATAAGTAATAATAACATCATCGCCAGCACTATTCAAAGCCCATGAAAGGTTTATCTGGGTTGAACTTACAGAAGTTGCTGTAAAAGCCGTAGCATTTAAAATTGTTGGAGTTGTTGCGCTTGATGAAAGTCCTGAGGAATAATTCAATGAACCATCAACAGAAAATGCTTTATAATAATATGTTGTATTATCCACAAGAGAGCTGCTAACTGCCGAAGTGGCTGCACCATTATAAACAACAGTTCCTCCAGAAGGGAAGGTATAATTTAATACATAAGCTTGCCCAGTTGTAGGAGTTGCAAAACTATTGGATGTATTTCTTAAGACCATAACATCATTCGCATTGGCATTTTTTGTCCAGTTTAAAGTTATCTGGCAAGAAGAGCTTGCTGTTGAGGTAAATGATGCTGGATTCGCAGTACTTTGAGTTGATCCTGTTGCTGTTTGTCCTGGAGTAGAATATTCATTCTGGCATCCATAACTCCAAATTTTATAATAATAGGTAGTGTTTGCCAAGAGTCCAGAATGTGAAAATGACGTACTTGATCCCCTATAAAGGATAGTTTCTTGCCCTCCTATCTGATTTCCAACGGTATAGGATGTCCCATTTGTTGGAGTTACAAAACTATTTACGGTATTATAAGTAAGCAACACATTATCACCATAAGTATTTAAATTCCAGCTTAAATTTAATTGATTTGCACTTATAGTGGTAGCAGCGAAACTGCTTGTATTATTTACGGGATTGGTGGTGGCATTGCTTGTTAATCCTGTTTGAGAATAAATATTACTTCCTGTTTTCGACCAAATTTTATAATAATATTGAGTTCCACCAAGCAAACTTGGATGAGTTGTAGATGTAGCAGAACCTACATAAAGTACTGTAGAAGAACCTATTAAATTACCTGCGGTATATGATGTACCATTTACTGGTGAGCCAAAACTATTGGTAGTATTGTAGGTAATAATAACATCACTATTGATTGAATTTTTTGTCCATGAAAGATTATTTTGGCAAGAAGATGCTGTGGTAGCTGAAAATGCTTGAGGTGCAGCTATAGCCGAACCAGGTGTAAAAGTAACTCTTTTAGAAGTTCCAGGGAATGAACCAATATTATTTCCAAAAACATTATCACCCGCATTTATTCCCAAATAATCAGCTCCATTGATGCTTCCTCCAACATTTGAAAAATCAAGAATAATATTATGATTTGCTTCATTAAAACTCACTTGAACATCAGCATGATAAGTTGTAGTACCAGCATTATATTCTGTATAATAAGTAAATGCAAGAGTCAGCACTCGGTTTGGAGTTGTTCCAGTAATTTTATACATTACATTTGATGTAATTATTCCATCGGTATTTCCACCATAAGATAAAAATTGCCCATAAGCTCCATTGGCTGTTGGAATGCTCGTACCGGTGGCTCCTGCAGATAAAGTATAATCAAATCGAATATAACCATTTGAGGTCATGGCTATAACATTTGAGGTGGTATAAGGGTCATCATAAACTTGAAAGGCGAATGGCCAGTTCATCGAGTATCCAACATCATCACCACCAACTCCAAGACTTGTTGCCCCAGCCATCGATATAGGTGCAGATACTCCGTTAGTTACAGTATAATTCCAACTGGCATTTGTGCCAAATAAGGAAGAGCTGATGAATAAAAAAATAAACGAGAGTAAAGATAAGAACTTCATGATATTGTGTGTTAGGTTTTCGACAAGATTTTATTTATCATTAAAAATTTTAAGTCTCCAAAGATAAATATTTTATCCTTTGGGTAAACAAATTTATTTGGTCAATAGTTACAATTGTGACTGATATGACAGAATATTTTTTAATTGGTTGCTTCTATATTTTTAGAAGTTATTATGTTATTTATCAAATCAAATATTAATTCTAACAAAATTAGAAATTATCGTTATGAAATTATATATTAGGATTATTAAGTACTTAAAATGGGACTAATTAAGCACTATAAATTTGTTAGAGAAAATCTGTTTATTATCACCATAAATTCTAATAAAATAAGTACCATTTTCTAACGGAATAGTTGAAAAACTCAGACTATTTAAGCCAGTAGAAGCTTTATAGTTTTTCATTATTGTAATTTTTCTTCCCATTAAATCGAATATTTCCACGTCAATATTTAACTGCGCAGGTATGTAAAATTCGAAATTAATTTTATCATCTTTTGAAGGATTTGGAAATATTTTAATTGAATTTTTCACAATGTGATCTGGCACCGGCTCGTCTTCTACATTCGAGAAAAGCTTCGTAATCCATGTTCCATAGATTCTTTGTCCTGGATTTATTTTGCCATAAGTTCCACAAACCCAAACCTTTCCTGCTTCGCCATAAGCAGGTTGACTGCCAGAATAATCTCCCCATCTTTGCAAGGCGCCCATCAGAACATTCATATAAGTTTCTCCGGCTTTCAAGATTTTTAAATCAGAATAACTTCCCTCCTTCTCAAAAAACATTGCGGCAAAACCAGGATTTATTATTGTTGAAGTGTAATCGAAAGAAATAATGGAATGCAGGCTATTTTTATTAGTCCCGATATAAGAAATGTTTGGATATCCAAACTCTAGGGTGTCACTTTTATACAAGTTAAGCTTAATGCTATTTGCTGTATCTGGATTTCGGATTAGGCCATGGTATATTGTAGCAAAACCTGTTGCTGTGTCGATAGTATTGCCTACAAATTGTAACACATTATTTTGATAAAAAGCTCCTAAAACTCTTGCATCATTGGTAGCCAAACGCTTGCCACCCGGCATTCTTGGATTTGGTGGCGCACCGTAATTTTTATCTGATTTAAGAAGTCTAATTTCAAGTTTAGTGTTTGAATTTGATAGCAGTCCAGAAGTTTTTATAATGAAAAAAGTATCACTTTGAATTGCGAAGTTTTTGTTGCTCATAAAATACATTTCTGGTCCAAAATAGCTGTCGCCACCAATTACAGGATGAATATTTCGTAAATTTACATTATTAGATTTTATATCTTTATAAAGTCGCGTATTTATCAGATTATCACCATCAAAACCAGCTTGCTTATCAATTTGCCAGATGACCGATTGTTTGAAAGACGCTTGCCATGAACCACCATAACGCAACAAATTGCCAGTAATAAAAAGTTCATCATTGGAAAGTGAAATTGCAGGAAAATCTGTCCAAGAAGTATCATTTAAAGGGTTGCCTTCAAGAGCATAAAAACTCCATTCTCCTAATACATCAGCATCTTTCTGAAATGCAACCACAATGTGAGTGGTATTATTTGAGCTTGAGCCTGCCAAATTTACAATAATAAATCTATCTTTTTGATAGTCATAAATAACTTTGGGATCGTATTGTTGAGTTGAAATGACACTCAAAGTATCACTAAAAACATTGAGAGATATGCTTTTAAGTAAGCTATCATGTTTTGAATCATAGAAAATGATATTTGTGTTTATGGCTGAAACTATTATACCACTTTTTGAAACAGCTAAAGTATTGTCATTTGGCACAGAATAATTGTACTTATTTGCTTCGAAAGAATATTCAACTGCCGGTGTATCAATTATATTGGCCGAAATTCTTACAGTCGAATATGGCATTGCCTTTACGGGATATTTTTTATCGATTTCAGATTTTAATTCTTGTAAATATTTGCTATAAGTGCTATTTCCTTCAAATGGTGATTGCAAATTTTGTAAGCTTATTTGAAAATCTACGTCAATGTTATTAATATTTTTAGAAAATATTTTTTTGGATATAATTTTTTCCGAGTTGTAAGTTGTCTGTGAATCACTTGTATAATAAGCAGATAATAAAACAATAATGAACAAGAATTGTATGATTTTCATATTTAATTGACTATTTATTTACTTTTGCAAAGTTAATTATTTAATTTTGCAATCTGATATATTTTTCAAAATTTAGCATTCAAAACACAAAAACAAATGAAAAAGATTCTATTTATCTCTTTAATAACAATCATTAGCATAACTACTTATGGGCAAAAATGGGTAGATATGATGCTTGACCCAACAATAAGTTTTTTTGAGACACAAAAGGAATTTAATAAGTATAATTCCGATAAATTGCCTTCCCAAATTAATGGATGGAAACAATTTAAAAGATATGAGTATTTTATGATGTCACATGTTGATTCCGATGGTATATTTAGAAACGAAAATGCTGCGAATAATTATTACCAATCATACGTAAATAGCTTAAGTACAGCAAAATCCACTAAAGGGGGAGCAGGAAATTGGAGCCAAATTGGTCCTTTTGGACCTCCAATAGGTAGCGGTGTGGGAAGAGCAAATTGTATAGCCTTTCATCCTACCAACGCAAATCTTATACTGATAGGCTCTGCTTCTGGCGGCATCTGGAAATCTGTAAATGCTGGAGAATCTTGGGCAACAAACACCGATGGTTTAGAAAATCTTGGCGTTTCAGATATTGTTTTTAGTGAATCGAACCCTAACATAGTTTATGCAGCTACAGGTGATAGAGATGGCGGTGATACTTATTCCATTGGCCTAATAAAATCTACCGATGGAGGTAATTCTTGGCAGCAGACTTCACAAAATTTTGGTCCAAATTTAAAAAGAAAAATTTACAAAATAATAGTTGATCCAGCTAATGAAAACAATTTGTTCATTGCAACTTCTTATGGTTTATTTAAAAGCTCTGATGGAGGAACTTCTTGGGTTCAAAAAAAAGCAGGTTCCTTTGTTTATATTTGCTTTCAGCCTTTTAATCAAAATGTTATATATGCCGCCACAGCTAATACAGTAATAAAAAGTATAAATGGTGGGCAAACTTGGGCAGTCTTAAATATACCTTTTACTACCAGCAGAAGCAGAATCATAATCGGCGTAACAAAAGCAGACTCAAGCTATTTATATGTAATGGCAGTCAAAAGTTCTGATAATTCTTTTGGCGGAATCTATCTTTCAACAAACTCTGGAAGCAGTTTTCAGCTTGCTGCCTCAAGTCCAAATATTATTGGAAGAGATGCCTCTGGAAATGACAATGTTGGACAAGGCTGGTATGATTTGTCTTTGGGAGTATCTCAAACTAATAAAAATATAGTGCTTGTTGGTGGAGTCAATGTGTGGAGATCAATAAATGCTGGTACAAACTGGGCATTAAGTGGCCACTGGACAGGTAATAGTGCACCTTATGTTCATGCTGATATTCACGAAATCAAATTCTCTCCTCATAACCCCACAAGTGTTTGGGCTTGCACCGATGGTGGTTTGAGTGTAAGCAATAATAATGGAGGATCTTGGATTGAAAAAAATATCAACCTATCAATTGCTCAAATGTATCGAATGGGGGCATCATCTACAGTTTCTACCAAGATTATGACTGGCTGGCAAGACAATGGCTCAAATTATTACTTTGCATCAAATTCTTGGAAAAAGGTAATTGGAGGCGATGGAATGGAATGTATAATAGATTATTCAAATAATAATACAATGTATGGATCTTTGTATTACGGTAATATTCGACGTAGCACCAACGGGGGGCAAGATTGGGTTAGTATTTCTAATAATATTACTGCCACCGAACAAGGTGCTTGGGTAACCCCATACATTCAAAATCCATCTACTCCAGCAATATTATATGCAGGTTTTAAAAATGTATATCGAACAACCAATAAAGGAAACACTTGGACTAAGATCTCAAATTTTACTTCTGGACTTAACCTTAATGCACTTGCCATTGCACCTTCAAATTCAAGTGTAATTTATACAGCTAACAATAATTATTTATATCGTACCAGCAATGGAGGAACAAGTTGGACAAATATTTCAAATTTTTCGGCACCAGGAAGTGTTACATATATTGCCGTACATCCAAATAATCCTAATAAACTTTGGATAACTTTAAATGGGTATTCTGCTGGAAACAAGGTCTTTGAATCTTCTGATGGGGGTACAACATGGAAAAATATTTCTGGTAATTTGCCTAATTTACCTGCTAACACTATCGCTTACGAAAAAAATTCTGCTGATGGACTTTATGTGGGTTTAGATGTTGGAGTTTTTTATAGAGATACGATCCTTGGAAATTGGATTACATTTATGAAAAACCTTCCCAATGTAATTGTTAAGGAATTAGAAATTTATTACCCTGACCATAAAATCAGAGCCGCCACTTTTGGTAGAGGATTATGGGAATCTCCTTTATATTATTTGGCAAATAGTGCCGAGAACTCAAAAATAAATAATTTAGAATTAATCTCCGTTTACCCAAATCCCACTTCAGGAATATTAAATTTAGAATCAAAAAATACTCTTTTTAAAGACACGAAAGTTGAAATTTTTAATGCCACAGGAAGTTTAATTAAGAGCCTAATAATTTCAAATGTAGATAGATATACATTGGATTTAAGCGACCAATCAGCAGGTATATATTTCATAAATGTAAGCTCTGTTTATACCAACTTTACAAAGAAATTTGTTCTAAATTAGTTTAAAAATAATTTATTTTGTTAAATTTAACAAAATAGTTTAAAAAAATTTGGATTGATATTATAAGTTGTATTATATTTGCAATCTAAATTGATGGCAATAGTTAGAAACTAAATCGTTTAAATAATGACAGCAATTTTTGGAAAATATTGAAAATATTTAAGAATCCTACCTCAATTTTATTAATTAGTGATTAATTATTTTTTCCCCCGGGCTTTCAGCTTGGGGGTTTTTTTTGATATTTTTTTAAAAAAAAGAACCCAGTTCAAAATAATTGAACTGGGTTCTTTTGCATTAAATTATATAGCAAAATCTCAATTTTTGCGCATCTTCTGAGACTTTAACATACTTTCTGGAGCCAATAATGCATCAAGTTCGGTCTTAGATAATAAATTTTGCTCTAATACCAATTCATAAACCGAACGACCATATTTCAAAGCTTCCTGTGCCAAACTCGAACAGATTTCATAACCTAAAACAGGATTTAAGGCAGTTACAATTCCAATGCTATTGGTAACATAGCCAAAACAGACTTCTTTATTTGCCGTTATTCCGCTAATACACTTGTGATTAAGAGTATTCATACCGCTTATAAGCATATCAATAGATTCAAATAATGATTGAACTATAACAGGTTCCATAACATTAAGTTCCAGCTGACCAGCTTCTGCAGCGAGGCATACCGTTAAATCATTCCCAATTACTTTGAAAGCAATTTGATTAACAACCTCTGGAATCACAGGATTTACTTTTCCTGGCATAATAGATGAACCTGGCTGCATTGGTGGTAAATTTATTTCGTTGAAACCAGCTCTTGGCCCAGAAGATAAAAGCCTCAAATCATTTGAAATTTTAGATAATTTTATTGCTAAGCGTTTTACTGCTGAGGAAAAAATTACGAAAGCACCTGTATCTTGAGTAGCTTCTACAAGATTATTTGCTAATTTTAAATCAAGGCCAGTAATTTTTCGGAGATGTTTCATGACAAGTGCGGGATAATCGGGGTCAGCATTAATTCCTGTTCCTATTGCTGTTGCGCCCATATTTATTTCGGTAAATAATGTTGCATTTTGTCGAAGCCTTTCTATTTCTTCACCTAAAGTATAAGAATATGCTTCAAATTCTTGACCAAGTGTCATTGGCACAGCATCTTGCAATTGAGTTCTACCCATTTTAATTACATGAGAAAATTCGTCAGCTTTAATTTTAAAAGCTTCAATTAACTCCTTAAGAGGGCTTATAAGTTTCTCTGTCATGTTAACCAATGCAATTCTAACAGCCGAGGGATAAGCATCATTTGTGGATTGAGATAAGTTAATATGATTATTTGGATGGCAATAATCATATTCACCTTTTTTATGTCCTAATATTTCTAAGGCTATGTTAGCAATTACTTCATTGGCATTCATATTTGTAGAAGTTCCAGCACCTCCTTGAATCATATCAACCACAAAATGGAAATGAAATTTGCCATTTACAATTTCATCACATGCCTGAACAATTGCATCTTTTACATCATCGTCCAACAAGCCGAGCTCATGGTTTGCAAGAGCAGCTCCTTTTTTTACCATGGCAAGTGCTTCTATAAGCAAAGGATAATAACTTAATTGATAGCCACTTATATTAAAATTTTCAACAGCTCTTAAAGTTTGAATGCCATAATACGCTTCAATAGGAACTGCTTTAGTGCCTAATAGATCATGCTCTTGGCGAGTAGCACCAGACATATATTGAGCAGCTGATTGTGCAGCTTTTGAGTTAATATTATGCATTCTTCGAGAAACTACCCTGGTAATATTAGAGTAAATTTTCATCGTGATTTCACCATCAATTTTAAAAAAATTGCGGTGAAGTTTATAGATTATTGAGTCGGTATGGGCTTTTGCAGAAGTGCTGTGTTTAGTGCCATCAGAAATTACACCTTCACCAAGAAAATTTCCCTCAGTAAAAATAACCAATCTTCTTTCTACAGCGCGGTCATCTTTTTTCAAAAGTTCAATCTCTCCTTTTCTTATAATATAGATTGCATCACGCAAACTGTCTTCGGTAAAAATTGGACTATCTTTATCAAATTTCAACCTTTCAACATTTTCAGATACTCGTTCTAACTCGTTGTTATTAAGCCCATTGAAAAGCTCTACAGATTTCAAAAATATAACTAAATCATTCATAATAAAATTGTTAAGAAATAAATTTATTTTAAGTTGCGAAATTATATCATTATCAAAAACAAATTACTTCCTTAAATAATATATTTATAATCAATTTTTGAAATTGATAATTATATATGAAGAATTGCAAAAAAATTAAAGTCAAAATTGTTAATAAATCAAATATTTGAAAATGCATTTAATTAAAAAACTAATTACTTTTGACTTATGGATAATATTTCGAAGACACAAGGCACAAAAAGCAGCAATCAATCTGTAAATCAAAGTTTTAGAAATTCACAAAGGACTTTAATTCAACCTTCATTTTCGTCAAAACGTGATGCTTCTTTGGATTATGGCAAGCTACCACCACAGGCTGTAGATATAGAGGAATTGGTTTTGGGAGCACTTATGCTTGAGAAAAATGCCGTAAATACCGCTATTGAAATATTAAAGGCTGAAATGTTTTACAAAGAAGCCCATGCAAAAATTTACGAAGCTATTTATGATTTATTTAATAATTCAGAAGCTATTGATATTGCAACAGTTACAAATAAACTAAGAAGCAAAGGCAATCTTGAGGTTGTTGGCGGGCCATTTTTTATAAGTCAGTTGACCTCTAAAGTTACTTCGGCAGCAAACATCGAGTTCCACGCACGAATAATTGCTGAAAAATTTATACAACGTGAACTTATAAGAATTTCTTCAAACATAATTAAAGATGCATTCGAAGAGACCACTGATGTATTCGAGCTTTTAGATGAAGCAGAGAAGAGTCTTTTCACTATTGCCGAAGACTATCTGCATAAATCAGCAGGTGATATGAGCAGTATTATAAAAGAAGCAATTATAAAAATTGAAGAAGCTGCCAAGCAAGAAGGAAACATCTCAGGAGTTCCATCAGGTTTTTACGATATTGATAATGTAACTGCTGGCTGGCAACCTTCTGACCTTGTAATAATTGCCGCTCGACCAGGTATGGGTAAAACTGCATTTGCATTAACCGTTGCCAGAAATGTTGCCGTTGATTATAACATTCCTACCGCAGTGTTTTCTCTAGAAATGTCGGCAGCACAATTAGTTACAAGACTTATTGCTGCCGAAGCAGAAATTAATGCTGTAAATCTAA
Organism: Bacteroidetes bacterium CG2_30_33_31; assembly: GCA_001872625.1. Lineage (GTDB taxonomy): Bacteria > Bacteroidota > Bacteroidia > Bacteroidales > UBA1556 > UBA6267. The sequence goes on along the minus strand of MNXP01000054.1, from coordinate 92,429 downwards.
AGAAGGGAACCCTTACTGATATTGAATGGACTAAGTTGCTTGCTGCCAGTGGGAAACTTTCAAATGCTCCACTTTATATTGACGACACTCCTGCCCTTTCTATTTTTGAATTGAGGGCAAAATGCCGAAGGTTAAAGGAAGACAAAAAGATTGGACTTATTGTAATCGATTATCTTCAACTTATGACTGGCGTAGGCGATAAAAACGGGAATCGAGAACAAGAAATTTCTACAATATCACGCTCATTAAAATCTCTTGCAAAAGAACTCAATGTACCAATTATAACCCTCTCACAGTTAAATCGTTCGGTTGAGTCGCGAGGTGGAAGCAAAAAACCTCAACTTTCAGACCTTCGCGAATCGGGTGCTATTGAGCAAGATGCTGATATGGTATGCTTTATTTATCGTCCTGATTATTACGGATTGAAAGATGAAAAAGGAGATGATAATGAGAATTATGCTGAGTTTATTATTGCAAAGCATAGAAATGGCTCACTCGAAGAGGTACCAATGCAATTCATCAAACGCTTCGCAAAATTTATGAATCAATACCAAGGTTTTAATGAAAGAGAAGCCTTGACTGCTAATATCCGTAAAAGTCAAAATGATAGAGAAAGCTCTTCTATGCAACCAAATTCTGATTTTGAAAATTCTGCATCTCAAGGAATAACTATACAATCTCGAATGAATCAAGATAGCGAAAAACTTCCAGAAGATAATGAGCAAGATTTTGATGAAATGCCAGATCCACAAAATTTTTATCCCGATAAGGAAGAACCAGCATTTTAAAACAATTTAAAGTTTTGAAAATTAATAAAATACTTCATATATCACTTTTGATATTAATATTTGCCATTCAAAATTTGTTTGGCACCAAAATATTAATCCCGATGGATTTAACTCAAAAAGACCATCTAAAATCTTATGGAATAGCATATTGGCTTTTGCAACAAGAAGTTGAAGTAAGTTGGCTTCTCAATTATAAAGGTGGTAGTTTTATGTGTAATTATCATGAAGACATTGAAAAAGAATGCAAACTCAGGGGAGTGAGCTATCAAATAATTGCCGATGCTCAAGCTACTTCGATATTATCTGAGATTGCTGACCCTGAAGTAAATATGGATGTTATTAAGATGGAAAAGGCTCCCAAAGTAGCAGTTTATTCCCCGCCAGAAATGCTCCCTTGGGATGATGCCGTAACTTTGGTTCTTAAATATGCCCAAATACCTTATGATATAGTCTATGATGAAGAAGTTCTCAGCGAAAAACTTCCACTATACGACTGGCTTCATCTTCACCACGAAGATTTTACTGGCCAATATGGAAAGTTCTGGGCAAATTATCAAAACCAAGCTTGGTACATTGAGCAGAAAAGACAAACTGAACAACTTGCCAAGAAATTAGGTTATTCAAAAGTTTCTTTATTGAAACTGGCAGTAGCCAAGAAAATTCGAGATTTTGTAATGGGCGGAGGATTTCTATTTGCAATGTGTTCTGCATGCGATTCTTACGATATAGCCTTAGCTGCCGAAGGTGTAGATATATGCCAGCCACAATTCGATTATGATCCTATTGACCCAAATGCACAGAAGAAAATTGACTTCTCAAAATGCTTTGCTTTTAAAGATTTTACCATTACCACAAATCCTTACGAATACGAAATTTCAAATATTGATGTTGACCCAAATAAACGACAATCACTTGTAGATGAGAATAATGACTATTTTTCAATATTTGATTTCTCTGCCAAATGGGATCCAATTCCATCAATGCTTTGCCAAAATCACACTCAAGTAATTAAAGGTTTTTATGGCCAAACAACGGCTTTTGATGAGTCATTTGTTAAATCTGGAGTGCTAATTATGGGCGAAAACAAAACATTGCACGAGGCAAGATACATTCATGGTGAATATGGAAAAGGAACTTGGACTTTCTATGGTGGACACGACCCAGAGGATTATCGACATCTAGTTGGCGACCCACAAACAGATTTAAGCTTGACGCCAAATTCTCCAGGATATAGATTGATTCTTAACAATATACTGTTTCCAGCCGCCAAGAAAAAGAAACGAAAAACTTAAAAAAAGACAATTTTTATTATAGAACTATCCAGTAATATTCAAAAGGATTAGCAATTATTTTGTGTTCATTTTTGATGAATTTTAGTTCTCCTAAAAGGCAAACAGAAGAATCTCCAATCAAATTATTTAAATTTAATTCCTGTGGTTGGTTCGAAAGGTTATGAATTAAAAGAAATTGCTCATTTTTATAAATTCGCTTGTAGATAAGAATTGTTTTCATTTCATCGCCGGCAATATTTTTTAAAGAAATCCATTCAATTTTGCCTCTACCGAAAGCCTTATATTTCGACCTAATTTGCAACATATTGCTTAGCTGCATATAAACTTTAAAAGCAAAAGAGTCCTTATTTTTCAAGTCAATATCTAACTTTTGCCAATCAATTCTGCCACGCACCAAAAAACGTGTATCATCTTTGCCTGTGTGTTTTATTTGTTCATCATAATAATTTCTATCATTCAATTTACCAAATTCATCGCCATAATAAACTACAGGAGTACCTGGTAATGTGAGCATTATGGAGTAAATAAGTCCAATTTTTCGATAGTCCTTATCCATCAATTCCGATAAGCGCGATGAAATGCCTTGACCCAAACGGAAATCCCACTCTGGTTTTTTACAATAGCTTTCGTGAATATATTTTCTATCGCTTTCACTCACATAAACAAGTTCTAAACTTAGTTCATCGTGGCAGCGTAAGAAGGTAAACCATTGGCAAGATTCAGGAATTTCAGGAGTAATTTTACGGCTTAAAACATCAACAATAGAAGCAGAATCTTTGGCAGCTAAAGCCTTAAATATCTGTGGCATAAGAGGAAAATGATAACCAGCATGACATTCGTTTCCATTGCCAAAATATTTCACAACCTCCGAAGGTCTTTGGCAAGCTTCGGCCAGTAACAAAGCATTGGGGCGCACAAAATCTATAACTGCTCTAAAAAATTTTACAATGGTATGAGTCATGTCCAGATTCTCGCAGTCGGTTCCTTCCTCTTTCCATAAATATGGAATAGCATCAGCACGAAAACCGTCGACACCTTTGCTAAGCCAATAAAGGAAATTGCGGCACATCTCCACCAATACTTTTGGATTGCGATAATTTAAATCAGGCTGAAAATCAAAAAATCTATGGAAAAAATATTCATCACCATCTTTTCTCCAATTGCTTTGTTCGATGCCATAAAAAATCAATCGAGCATCGGCATATTTATCATCATTTTTATTCCAAATATAATAATCGCGATAAGGATTTTCTGGAGATTTTCGTGATTCTTGAAACCAAAAATGCTCTTCGGAAGTGTGGTTTATGGCAATATCGAAAATTACTTTTATACCAAGATTATGGGCTTTTTCTAAAAAAATATCAAAAGTTTCTTGACCCATGAAATTCAATAATTCGGGGCGAATTTTACGATAGTCTTTTATATCAAAACCAGCATCGCGACCTGGTGAATCGAGTATTGGCAATAGCCAAAGGCAGCTAACTCCAAGATTTTTAAGGTAGCCCAGTTTATCTTCAAGTCCTTTAAAATTTGTATTGAACAAGTCCACATAAAGTGAATAAACCGTTACATCTTTATACCATTCAGCCTCCAAAGTTGTTGGCGACTTAATTGCTTTGAAAGACTTCAATTCTTGGATAAAATCATTCCTTATAGCAGAAGAATTTTTGTCATAGATTTGGTTCCAAAGAAATTCTATATTATTGATATTATTCATATTAAGAGTATTTTAACGACTCTTTTTTAAGTCTAATTTATCAGTTACAAAAAAAGTAGCAATAGCACCGCAAAACATTAAGCCCCCAGCCATAATAATAGACCACATAGGATCACCGCCAAAGAAATATTTTAGAATGAGACCACCAAAAATTCCATTTACTACCTGAGGAATTGTGATAGACATATTGAAAAGCCCCATAAAAACGCCCATTTTGTTTGGAGGAATTGAATTGGCAAGCATTGCATAAGGCATAGCCAAAATAGAACCCCAAGCAAAGCCAATTCCTACCATAGGAATTAAAAGAAAATTGGCATCAGTAATAAAATAAAAAGAAATAAATGAAATTCCACCGAGGCTAAGAGCAAGGCTATGGGTAGCGCGGCGTCCAATTTTATCTGCAATTCGAGGTATCAAAAGAGCTATAATAGCCGAAACTCCATTGTACACTCCAAAAAGAATTCCTACCCAATTTCCTGCTTCTTGATATTTTAAACTCTTTGGGTCGATTGTCCCAAAGAAATGCTGTGCCACTGTAGGTGTTGTATAAACCCACATAGAAAAAAGTGCAAACCAAGCAAAAAACTGAACAAGAAGAAGTTGCCACATAGTTTTCGGAATCTTAAACCTCTCTTTTATTCCTGTTTCCTGTTCATCGCTTCTATAGTATTCTGGTGGATATTCATCAGTTTTTAATACTGTCCAAACAATTGAGGTCAATAAGACTGCGGCGCCAATATAAAAAGACCAAACTACATTTGGCGAAATGCTTCCAGCGGTATTAGCTGCGGATGAAAATCCAAACCAATTACTAAGAATATAAGGAAGCCATGAGCCTACAACTGCGCCAATACCAATGAGAAGGGTTTGCATTGAGAAACCGAGTGCATGCTGTTCATCAGGCAATTTATCGGCAACTAAGGCACGAAATGGTTCCATAGAAATATTAATAGAAGCATCCATAATCATAAGCAAACCACCACCAATGAACATTGGAGCAATATATCCTGCAAAATATGGAGCGTTGGGCATCATAACCAATGCAATACTTGTGAATAATGCCCCAACCAAAAAATAAGGGCGGCGACGTCCAAAACGATTCCATGTTTTATCGCTCATAAAACCAATTAATGGTTGAATTAACATTCCTGTAATTGGTGCTACAAGCCAAAACCAACTCAATTCATCAACTTTAGCTCCGAAAGTGAGCAAAATTTTTGAAGCGTTAGCATTTTGTAAGGCAAAGCCAAATTGAATTCCAAGGAATCCAAAACTCATATTCCAAATTTGCCAAAAACTAAGACGTGGTTTGTTTTTCATAGGTTAAGGTGAATTAAATGCAATAAATTTGTGTTGTATGGTAGATGTCTAAATCATCCAAAAGAGTAAAAGCGCTATTTGATATTTGAAGATTCAATCTTACAAAATTATAAATTTTCTTACTTCTACCTGTTCGCCAGAAAGCATTTTGCAAAAATATATTCCAGTGTCAAGAACAAGATTTAAAGAGTTTAAAGAGATTATACGTTTGCCACTTCCAGCCACCAAAATTGAAGAAATTTTTCTTCCATTGATATCATAAAATGAGAGCTCCGAATCAGTTAAAGTATTTATAAAGAAACTTACATCGCCACTACTGGGATTTGGGAAAACATCAAGGAATCCTTCGAAATTGCCGATATCTTTTTTAATTTCTGCTGGAGCAATTGATAATTGTGGCTTCAATTTCTGTTTGTCAGTTAAGAGATGATACTCACCAGCATCAAGATTGAATAGAAATTTCAGATTTTTTATTTCAATATCTTTACCAGAAAAGAAATCGTACCAAATGCCATTATGTGGAAAGGCAACAAGAAATGTATCCAATTTAACATCATAATTTCCAACAATAACCACGTTCATTGAGCTATCGCGAAGAATAATAGATTTTTTTGCACTAGCCACATTCAAATCAAAATCTTTCGTTAGAAAGGGTTTAGGTTCTTCGGCACGCAAATTATTTAATGCCTTATATATCTGGTAATTATTCCATCGAGAAAGGTCTTTCATATATTCCCATCTTATAGGTTTTTCGCCAGTTCTACCATTAAAATCTATGGAAACATCGTAACCAAGTTCACCAAATTGCCATATCATTTTTGGGCCAGGAACTGTGAGGAAAAATACTGCATTTAATGAAGCTCTTTGCATATAAATATTCTCATTTTTAATATTATAGCCATCAAAATTATTTCCATATTGGCTACATTTATACATTGCCCTTTCTTCATCATGGCTTTCCATATAAGCCACTACATAAGAATTTGTCCAAGCACGTTTTTTATAAGAAATCCAACTAAAATCTGATTTTCCAGAGGTATTATATCCCATAGCACCTTCATTATAATTATTATTCAAATTCGACCAGAGCATCATACCTCTTGCAGCAAGTTCTTTCTCTTCTGAATTATCGGCGAAATGTTCTAAAATAGTATATGCCTTGGGATTTACCGACCAAATTGAATCGGCATAAGATTCCAAAATATGAATTCGAGAGGCATCATAATTTGCCATGGCAGATATATTTCCGAGAGTATTATTTTGAGTGAAACCCTTTGATAAATCGAACCTAAAGCCATCAACTTTGTACTCGGTCAGCCAAAATTTTAATACATTACTTATGTATTTTTTTGATGCCAAAGAAAGGTGGTTCATGTCGTAACCTACATTAAAATCGTGTTTGGGCACAGCATTATAAAAAGGATTATTTGCAGCTGGGCGGTCAAATTGGCTGTCCCACCACATCATCACATAAGGCGATGTGCCAAAAACATGGTTATAAACAACATCCATAATTACTGCAATACCAAGAGCATGACAAGAATCAATAAGCGATTTGAAATCGTTAGGAGTACCATAATATTTATCTACGGCAAAATAAAAACTTGTGTTGTAGCCCCAGCTGCTATTTCCTTCGAACTCATTTACTGGCATCAATTCGAGAGCATTTATTCCCAATTCTTTTAAATAATGGAGACTGTCGATTACTGATTTAAAGGAATGTTTTGCAACAAAATCTCTTATCAATAATTCATAAATCACCAGATTTTCATTTTCTGGACTTTGAAAATTATTATGCTTCCATACATAATCCGTCTTATCAATTTTTAATACCGAAGCCACACCTTTAGTCTTTCCTTTTGGATACTGAAGCATATTTGGGTAGGTGGAAGCATCGATATATGAATCATTCCAAGGGTCGCTAATTTTTTCGCAATATGGATCCCCTACGGCAATATTTCCATTTATAAGATATTGAAAAATATATTCTTTAGATGATTGCAAATTGTTGATTTTTAGCCAATAATATTGTTTATCAGGAGTGATATGCATAGCAAAATTTGTATCAAGTTGCCAGTTATTAAAATCGCCAATCACATAAATATAATCTATTTGGGGAGCAAAAAGCTCCAAAATTACGGATTGAGAATCGAGATAATTAATTCCCTCTTTAATAGCGATTGGCGGTGCAAGAGTATCTGGTACAGAATTGACAAAATAATAGAAAGAGTCCATTACTGTATTCAAGGAATTTTTTGCGACAGCTTTTATCCAAAATTTGCCTTTAGCATTTACGAAAACTGTATCCATCAAATTGTTTCCGGAGTCAGAATTAATTAGCAAATTATTATAAAAAAGGAAAACTGAATCGGCATTAATAGAAGTGAGATTTAGCGGAATTGTATCACCAATTTGAGAGAGTAAATAACCACTATTTGGTTTATTTAATTGTAAATTTAGTCCATTATCGAAAACACCAATAAAAATATCGCCACCATCAGTAGTTTTTCCTTCGAGAAATGAACCTCCCACGGCAACATCAGAGCGGAAAACCAAAGCTATTTTAAGAATTGTTTCTCCTTGAGGCACAGCATAATATGACTTAATATTTGGTTTGATTTTAAATTGATATAAATTATTTCCGATTTTTGTCAATTTAGTATCAGGAGTATTTTGTCCCCATGAAGTTTTAACATATTTCCAATCGCTGTTTGACGCACTCAAATTAGTAATTACGCCAGTATGAGCATAAATATCGCCCGAATAATTTGCCAAGCCAGCTGAGCCTTCTGCACTATTAAAAGTAATTGTTACGCTATCGGTTTCTTTAGGAAAAACTGGATTATAAGTAACTAATTGGGAATAAACTGGGCTAAAAAAACTTGATATAAAAATACTATTTATTAGAAATTTACGGAAAAATGGTAGCATATTAAATTTGTATAAATTTTAAATTATATATTTGCAAAAGTTTATTGAAATTCTACATTGCAAAAGTATAAAATTACTCAAACTTTCTTTAACATTTAAATTAAATATGTATGAACTGTAACTTACAAATTTTTAAAAGCAACCTAATTGCTTTCATAATTTTATTTTGTTCAACAGGAGTATTTACCCAAAATATTACTGTTACTGGGACTGTTAAAGACAAAGTTGAAAACACAACTTTAGTGGGAGTTAACATTATTCAGAAAGGAACTCTTAATGGTGTTGTATCTGATATTAGTGGAAATTATTCGATATCTGTGCCCAAAGGAGCCACATTAGTATTTACTTATATTGGCTATAAATCAGTAGAAAAAGTTGTAGAATCTTCCTCTTTAAGCATTAGTATGCAAGTTATTGATGAGCTTTTAGATGAAGTTATAGTAATAGGTTACAGCACTCAGAAGAAAACTGATAAAACTGGTGCGGTAACCAATTTGAAGGTTGAAGAATTAAATGGCGGAGTTCTTACTGACGCCATACAAGCAGTGCAAGGAAAAGCTGCTGGAGTGTCAATTACAAAAAAAGGTGGAGACCCTAATGCCGGCTTTTCCATTAGAATAAGAGGTGCATCAGGCTTTGATTCAAATACTCAACCCTTGTTTGTAATTGATGGAGTGGCGGGTGTAGATCCAGATTTAATTGCTCCTGACGATATTGAGTCATATAATATTTTAAAAGATGCAGCATCCACAGCTATTTATGGATCACGTGGTTCGAATGGAGTTATAATCATCACCACAAAAAGCAGCAAAAACAAACAAACAAACAGTGATTTTGTGATTAACGAAGTCAACTTCAGCTCACAATTATCTTTCAGCAAAGTAGCCAAAAAATTTGGCATTATGAGTGCTTCTCAAACGAGAGATTTTGCTAATACTTTACTAAGCGAAGCGTTACCAACACATCCAAATTATACTGTCGATAGCGTGTTCGTTGATGGTGGCGCATCTACCGATTGGCAAAACGAGATTTACAGAATGGGCATTTCTACACAGAATAATCTAAGTCTTTCTGGCGGAAATCAAAAGAGCTCCTTTTATTCCTCACTTACACGTAGCAACTGGCAAGGAGTCATGAGAGGCACATCGAAAGACAGAACAAACGCAAGAATCAGCATTAACCACAGCACTTTTAAAGATAAACTTAGGTTTTCTGGAAGCATGGCAGGTTCATTCGAAAATAATGACTACGAAAATTATGGCGGTTGGGGTAAAGACGATATCATTTATCAGGCTTTGCAGCGCAATCCAACAGATCCAGTATATAATTCTGATGGCACATATTATAAATCTTCCAGAGTTTTTAATTACGAAAATCCAATTTCTATCATCAATGAAGTTACTAATGTTCGAGGAGCACACGAATTCCTTGGAAATTTAAGAACAGAATTTGATGTTTTTAAAGGATTTACTGCCGCCATAAATACTGGCTTTACTCGAAGCGACAACAATACTAATTACTTTAGACCCAGCGGATTATTCTCCTCAGCCGATAATGGATATGGCAGAAAACAATATTCAAATACTACCGACAAGCTCATGGAAATTACAGGAAATTATGTAAAGTCATTTAAAGACGTGCATAATTTTACATTTTTAGGAGGATATTCATGGCAAGAGACCGTTTATAGTGGTTTCTATGCACAAGGTGGCGACGCTCAGTCGGAATTTGCTGGACCAGATAATCTTATGGTTTTAAATGATGTAAAATGGGGAGATATTGGCTCATGGAAAGGACAGTGGAATTTAATTGGATTCTTTGGTAGGGCTACCTACAACTACAACAACAAATATTACCTTTCGACATCATTGCGTCGCGATGGCTCCTCTAAATTTGGTTCAAATAATAAATGGGGCTGGTTTCCTACTGCTGCCATAGGATGGAACCTTACCAGCGAAGATTTTATGAAAAACATCACTTGGCTTAACCAATTAAAACTTCGCGCAAGCTATGGAATAGCTGGAAATCAAGAAATTGGTGAATATCACAGCATAGTAGTATGGCAGCCCAGTGGCAAAGCTATAAACCCTGAAACAGGTCAACAAGTTATTACTTTTAGCCCCGCATGGAATGCAAATCCAAATTTGAAATGGGAATCTACCTCTGAAATAAATATAGGAATTGACTTCTCAATGCTAAAAAGCAAAATCAGCGGAAGCCTTGAAATATATAAGAAAACTACCAGCGACTTATTAGGCCAATATAATGTTCCAGTGCCACCAAATTTAGCATCAAAAACCTTTGCAAACTCAGGCTCGCTCGAAAATAAAGGCATAGAACTTTTCATTCAGTATTTTGTATTAAATAGCGCCAATTTTAAATGGAAGACGAACTTCAATATTTCTAATAATACATCCAAAATTTTGAACTTGGGTGAATACTTCAACGATGTTTCTGGAGTTAGAAAAGAAGGCTATATCTCTGGACGTGGTATGGTTGGCGAAGAATATTATGTAACTGGAATTATGGTAGGACAACCTATTGGAGCGTTCTATTTACCAAAATATGTAGGCCTAAAAGACGGAAAATTTATTTATGAATCTACCTCTGGTGGATACACATCAAATTTAAGTGAAGCCAAACGTTCAATTGTTGGAACAGCGGCTCCTAAAATTGAAATGGGTTGGTCCAATAATTTTACTCTTTATAAAAATATTGTTGTCGATTTTGCATTTAGAGCAATGATAGGCAATAAAGTCTATAATGCTACTGAAATGTTTTTCGATAATGCTGGCAATTTGCCTTCCTTAAATGCTGTTCCCAGCGCCATCGACTGGAGAAGCCAAGGCAGAACTTCAGGTTCTACCATTGCAGATATTTATGTTCAAGACGCTTCTTTCCTAAGACTTGACTATTTCTCAGTAGCCTATAATTTTAATGTAAACAAATACCCATGGTTGCAAAAATTCACAGTGTTTCTATCAACAAACAACTTATTTACATTGACAAAATATACAGGTGTTGACCCAGAAACAACAATTAATGGATTAGCTTTTGGCATCGACCAATATAATGTATATCCAAAAACAAGATCGCTATCAGTAGGATTAAAAGCAACATTTTAAAACAAATAAATTATGAAAAAGATATTATACTTTATTGTTCTAATTACTATATTATCAGTATCTTGTACAAAACTTGATGAGGTAGTTTATGATAAAATCCCTGGTCAAAATTATCCAGAAAACGAAAATCAAATCTCTAACCTAAGTGTAGATGCCTATGCTAAGCTTGCCCCTCTTGCCGACGATGGTGGCTGGTGGTTTTTGGCACAAGAGATTTCCTCCGACGAATTTTGTGCCCCCACACGTGGTGCCGACTGGTATGATGGTGGAAAATGGCAAAATATGCACAAACATATTTGGTCAAATGACGACGAAGGCGTAAATCGTATGTGGGGAACTTTTTGGACTGGTATCACTACCTGCAATCAGATTGTAGATATGATGAATGGTCTTCCTCAGAACAATGCCATCAGGGCAAAGAAAAAAGAAGTCGAAGTCTTAAGATCTTATTATTATTATTTGTTGCTCGACAATTATGGAGATGCACCTTATTTGACCTCTGCTCTAAATTCTCCTGCTTTGCCTTTTAATGTTAAACGTAAAGACTTATATGATAGCCTTATAAAAACTGTTACTGCTGCATTGCCCTACTTAAAACCTTACGACAACAAATATATGGTTACAAGAAACATGGGATTTGCTCTTCTATCAAAACTGTATTTGAATGCCGAAGTATATTCAGGGACGCCACAATGGGCAAAAGCCAGTCAATACTGCGATAGTATAATTGCAGGATCTTATTCATTAGCTGCAGATGTATTATCCACATTTAAAGTAAACAACGAAAAAGCCTCTGAAATAATCTTTTCCATTCCTTATGATGAAGATAATTTTCAAGGATTTAGAATACACATGAGAACTTTACATTATCAACAGAATCTGGAATTTGATATGACCGTTGGCCCTTGGAATGGTCTCTGCATTGTTCCTACTTTCTTTGATACTTATGATGCTGCTGATGTTAGAAAATCGGCATATAATCTTTATGGACCCAGATTCGATACAAAAGGAAATGCAATTATTGATGGAGAAACCCACCAAGCATTAGTTATTGATCCGCACCTCCCTGCACTTGATATGCAAGCTCCCACATATACTCCAGCACAAATTCGTGAAACCGGTGCACGTTTAGGAAAATATGAAATAAAACTTGGTACCAAAGAAAATTTATCCAACGATTTTCCATTATTTCGCCTCTCCGATTTTTACCTTATGAAAGCAGAGGCAGAAATTAGACTTGGAAATAATGGCGACCAATGGATAAATCCAATTCGTATTAGAGCAAATGTAACTCCTTATTCTGGCGCTACACTCGATGATGTATTAGCAGAACGCGGTCGCGAATTATATTGTGAAGGACACCGTCGCCAAGACCAAATTCGTTTCAATAAATGGCAACAATCATGGTGGGAAAAAGCTGCACATGGACCTGAGAGAAATACTTTTCCAATACCAAAATGGGCTACAGATGCAAATCCTAACCTATTATTAAAATAATTTTTATTAACCAAATTTTTTTTAAACATTAACCAAATTTTTTAATTATGAAAAATGCAATTTTTAACAAAACAGTAAAGGTTAGCTGGCTAATCATGCTTGCTGTATTAGTGAGTTTCTCATCATGCAAAAAAGATCCTGTAGTAGTTACTCCAGCGATTGTTCTTGATGGAATCTATGTAAATGGAGCTGCCACAGCTTCAAGTGACTTTAGCGCAAAACAAATGATGAAAGTTGCTCGCAACGAGGTAACACAAGCTGACAGAGCAAAACTTTTTGAGCTCTACATTCCTATCAAAGCTGGTACAGCTGGATTTAACATTGTTGAGGTAAAAGGTTCAACAAAAACTGTTTACGGTCCAGATGCTGACTTTGCAGTTGTTACAACTCCCACAAATGACGAACCTCATTCAGGTGTGTTTTCCCGTGGTACTGCAGTCGTTTCTGCAAACAAATTTACTGTAGCAAAAGATGGATTTTATCATGTTGTTATCGATATGGAAGTTCATAAAATAGTTGTTGCTGAAGTACATTGGGGATTAATTGGTGCTGCTACTCCAAATGGTTGGGGAGGGTCAACAGATTTAACCGAATCAGCTTTTAACATTAGCAAAATGTCTTGGACCATAAGCAATATGGAATTACGCGGTGGCGACTGGAAATTTCGCTATAGCAATGGTTGGAAAATTGAATTAGATACTGCTTTTGATTTAGGTGGAGGAAATAAAGGTATTAAAGTAAATACCAATTTAGGTGATGCAGTTGCTACACTGATTCCTGGCGGAGCCAACATAGTAAATGCAGCCCCTGGAATTTACACCATTGATCTTACCTACGAACTTGGCATTGGTTATAAAGCAACTGCTACAAAAACTGCTGACCTTCCTTTAACAAACTGGACAGGTGTAATTTGTGATGCTGTTGGGTCAGGCGTTAGTGTTGACAATGCTTCTGCAATTCCAGACCCTTCAAGCTGGGGATGGGGTAATAAACTATTAGCCGATGGTGCTCCTACAAAAAATGGCGATGTTTATACTTGGACATGGACCAACATTACTTTAGAAGCAAATGAAGGCTTTAAATTAAGAACCGAAAACGGTGTTGCTCCTACTTCTGGTGGTGCAAATTTCGATGCTGGATTCTCAGCAGTTGACGTTGCTAACAGCTCTACTAATGTTGCTGATAATGGCGGAAATCTAAGTGTAACCGTTAAAGCTGCATACACCATCACTTTAACAATTGATGCTGGTAATAGCGATGCTAAAAAAATTATTATTCAATAATTTGAATTTTTAATTTTAAAAAAAAAGGCTGCCCATTGGACAGCCTTTTTTTATAATATTTTTTTATAATGCTATGCTAAAATTAATTTATAAAATGAATAATAGTTTCTGAAATGTTAACATTGTAAAGGAATTATTTTTATCAAATTTGTATTTAGTTATAAGCATCTTTTATTATCTTAGTGCCCTAATTAGTTCATTATGAAACAGCTTATTACAATTGCAATCTTATTAATTAATTTAAATACATTTTCTAATAGTGCTTTACCGAAAATTGAGCCACCATTCTGGTGGACAGGTATGAATGACAGCAATTTACAGCTAATGATTTATGCTAAAAATATTGCCATTTACCAGCCCACAATAACTTATCCTGGCGTTAAAATTCTTAAAATAAACAAGGTGGAAAATGTAAATTATCTTTTTGTTGATTTATCAATTAGCCCGAAAACAAAAGCAGGAAGCTTCTTTATTGAATTTAAAAATGGCAATAAAACCATCACCAAATATCATTACTTTTTAAAACAAAGAAAATCAGATTCTGCCTTTAGAAAAGGCTTTGACAATAAAGACATTATCTATCTTTTGATGCCAGATAGATTTTCAAATGGAAATCCAGAAAATGATAATGTTTCTGGATTGTTGGAAGAAGCAAACCGAACAAATCCCGATGGCAGACATGGAGGTGATATTCAAGGCATTATAAATCATTTAGAATATTTTAAACAAATTGGAGTAACAGCTCTTTGGATAAATCCTCTTTTGGAAAATAATATGCCTAAATATTCATATCATGGTTATGCAATAACAGATTTTTATAAAGTTGATAGCCGTTTTGGAAGCAATCAAGATTATGAAAAACTTACTTTAGAAGCACATGCCAAAGGTTTGAAAATTATACAGGATATGGTTTTTAACCATTGCGCAAGTGGCCATTGGTGGATTAATGACTTGCCATCGAAAGATTGGATTCACCAGTTTAATGAGTTTACCCGCTCTAACTATCGCAGCGAAACTATTATGGACCCTTACGCAGCCGATTCCGACAAAAAATTGATGAGCGATGGTTGGTTCGACCAAAGCATGCCAGACCTAAACCAGAAAAATAAATTTCTTGCCAAATATCTAATTCAAAACTCAATTTGGTGGATAGAGTTTGCTGATATTGATGGCATTAGAATGGATACTTATCCATATTCCGACCAAGAATTTATGAATAATTGGGTAGGCTCTGTAATGAAAGAATATCCAAATTTTAATATTGTTGGAGAAACTTGGTTACAGACAGAGGCTCATACTGCTTTCTTTCAAGCCAACACTTTTACAAACAAAAAACCTTTAAGCTCGCTTCACTCAATTACTGATTTTCCACTATGTTATGCAATAAATGGGGCAATAAATCAAGGCGATAGCTGGACAGAAGGGATGGCAAAAATTTATATCACCTTAAGCAAAGACTTTCTATATTCTTGCCCCGACAGCAATTTAATCTTCTTAGATAACCATGATATGTCTCGGTTTTCATCAAATATAAATGAAGATTTCGACAAATGGAAAATGGGAATTGGGTTTCTTTTAACCACCAGAGGAATTCCTATGATTTACTATGGAACAGAGATAATGTTGGAAGGCAAAAAGGAATCAGGTGATGGAAAATTGAGAGAAGATTTCCCCGGTGGTTGGCCCTCAGACAGCATAAGTGCATTCACTTCCAAAAATATTAGCGATAGACAAAAGGAAGCATTAGCATATATATCATTTTTGATGAAATATAGAAATGAAAATTCAGCTCTACAAAATGGGAAATTGAAGCATTATATTCCAGAAGATGGAGTTTATACTTACTTTAGATTTAATGATAATTCCAATTTTATGATAATGATGAATAATAATTCTGAATCTAAATCAATTGATGTGCAACGTTTTAAAGAATCTACATTAAATTATTCTACTGGTACAGATATATTTACGTCAGAAGAATTTCTTTTAAACCAGAAGATTCTGTTGCCAGCCAAATCAATTTCTATTTTTAAACTAAAATAAAATGAAGACAAGATTTTTTTTATCGGCAGTAATAAGTCTGATATTCTTTGGAAGTGTAGCTTGTGGCAGTAAAAACGATGACAATTTACGGGATAATATTCCCAAATTAGCAGCTCCATTGCAGCTCGATTATGAAAGAACCCTAATACATCTTGATGATTTTTTGCCAGATACTTTAGATGCAGATTCTGTGATTATTTTAGGCAAAAAAATAGATTTTTATCAAAATAAAAAGACAATATTATTTGAGCCAGAAAACATCGACTCCTTGCCCGCTATAATGGAGATGAAAATTTGGGCCAAAGGAGTTTCATCGAGCATAATTCTTAAAAAATCTAGAAAAAAATCCTTTCTTTTTCTGTTTGATGCAAAGGGTAAAAGCTATAAAAATGTTCAAATTGCTGGTGAATTTAATGGATGGGTACCATCAAAAACAAATTTAACTTTCGACAATGGACTTTGGGGAATTATGCTTCTGCTTAATGAAGGAAATTATCAATATCAATTGGTTTTAGATGGCAAATGGCAACTCGACGCGGATTGTAAAAACAAAGTTGACAATAACCAAGGAGGTTTCAATTCGCTTTTGACAATTGGTGAAATGACAGATAAAAACCCAAAGCTAATTGCTGAGAATTACACTGATAAAATTACCATTTCATATATCAATAAGATTGACGAAATATTTGTATTGTGGAACAACAAAAGACTCGATACTACATATTATTCCATTGACAGCAAACATATTACTATCAATATTCCAGCTAATTCCAAAAATATAAAAAGATCGTTTATAAGAGTTTTTTCTTATAATAATTACGGTCAATCCAACGATTTACTAATTCCGTTGGAAAATGGAAAAGTAATTACTGACGCTAAATTATTGAACCGCAGCGATTTTCAGTCAAATATAATTTACAATGTTTTTGTTGATAGATTTTTTGATGCTAACCCTAACAACAATTGGCGTTTGCCCGACAGTTTAGTGCTATGGCCAGCAAATTATCAAGGTGGCGATATTGAAGGCATAACAAAAAAGATTAAAGACGGCTACTTTAATCAGCTTGGGGTTAATACTTTATGGATTTCTCCTATTGTAAAAAATACTGAAGGAGCATACGGCATTTGGCCAAAACCGAAGACATTATTTTCGGCTTATCATGGTTACTGGCCAACTTCATTTACGCAGATTGACAGGCATTTTGGCGATGATAAAACTTTCCGCCAAATGGTAAATACTGCACATGAAAACAACGAAAATGTGCTGCTCGATTATGTAGCAAATCATGTGCATCTTGAGCATCCATATTATATTGCTAATCCACAATGCGCCACTAATTTAGTATTGCCTAATGGCAGCTTAAATCTCGAAAAATGGGATGAATATCGTTTGACAACCTGGTTTGATAAATTCCTTCCAACCTTAAATTTGGGGAAAACAGAAATTGCAAATATGTTGTCCGATTCAATAGTTTGGTGGGCAAGAAACTACCAACTCGATGGTTTTAGGTACGACGCTGCCAAGCATGTGCCTTTAAGTTTTTGGCGAATTCTAACAAAAAAACTCAAAGAACAAGATGAAAAAGCATCGCAAGGAAAACTTTATCAATTGGGCGAAACTTACGGAAGTCCTGAATTAATTAGCAGTTATGTAAGTAATGGTTTGCTCGATGCACAGTTCGATTTCAATGTGTATGATGCTGCTTTGCAAGCTTTTGCCGCTGGTGGGAACTTCCAAAATCTAAGCAATAGACTTCACGAGAGCATATCGTATTATGGAAGCCATAATTTGATGGGCTATATAACTGGAAACCAAGATAGAGGAAGATTTATCTCTTATGCTGGTGGTTCATTAAAGTTTGATGAAGATGCTAAAGCAGCAGGCTGGTCTCGCAAAATTGATGTTGGAAATCCTGAAGGATATAAAAAGCTTCAGATGTTGATGGCCTTTAATATGACCATTCCAGGTAATCCAGTAATTTATTATGGCGATGAATTTGGAATGCCTGGGGGCAACGACCCCGACTGCCGAAGAATGATGCGGTTTGGTAATGAGCTCAGTGCTGAGGAAAATAATAACTTGAATATTACCAGTCAATTATGCAAATTGCGAAATGAAAATATGGCTTTAAATTATGGGGATTTTTGCTACTTTTCATACCTAAATAATAACTTGGTTTATGCCCGAAGATATTTCAATAATATTGTTATAACTGCATTCAATAATTCAAAAGTAAGCAATACTGTTAAAATTGATTTATCGCAATTCTCTGACAAATATAACTTTACAATCGTTTTTAAACATAAATATTCTATTTCAAAAAACTTCCTAACTTTAGAATTACCACCAAATTCCTTTGAAATATTTATCAAGAATTAAAATCAAATATCATGAAAAACTTATCAGGCATAATTCTACTTTTGCTAATATTAACAACTACGGCTTGCAGAAGTCAAAAAGCTCAGAAACAAAATTTTACTATGGATAAACTCACAACATTAACGCATCCAGAATGGTCAAAAAAATCAAATATTTACGAGGTAAATATTCGTCAATACACCAAGGAAGGTACATTCAAAGCATTCCAGCCACATATACAGAGGTTGAAAAATATGGGAGTTGACATAATTTGGCTGATGCCGATAAATCCTATTGGCGAAAAGAACAGAAAAGGAAGTCTTGGGTCTTATTACGCTGTTAAAGACTACAAAGGCATTAATGCAGAATACGGAACTCTTGCCGATTTTAAAGATTTAGTTACTGAAGCTCACTCACTTAATATGCATGTAATTATTGATTGGGTAGCCAATCATACTGCTTGGGACAACAATTGGGTGGAAGAGCATCCAGAATGGTACAAAAAGGATTCTTTAGGAAATTTTGCCAGTCCTTATGATTGGACTGATGTTTTGGCACTTGATTACTCAAATCATCAACTATGGAAAGGAATGGCTGATGCTATGAAATATTGGTTGGATGAAGCCGATATTGATGGATTCCGTTGTGATGTGGCCATGCTGGTTTCCACAGATTTCTGGGATTCAGCAAGAGCTGAACTCGACAAAACAAAAGCTGTGTTTATGCTTGCAGAAGCAGAACAGCCTAATCATCATCTAAAAGCGTTTGATGCCAACTACTCCTGGGAGATGTTTCATGTGATGCAGAAAGTGGCAAAAGGCGAAAATAAAGTGAATGATATTTATAAAGAAAGATTAAAGGAAGACGGCTTATTTTCAAAATCGACATACCAAATGCTTTTTACTTCCAACCACGATGAAAACTCATGGAATGGCACTGAATATGAAATGTTTGGCGAAGCTACAAAAACATTTTCTATCCTAAACTTTGTAATGCCAGGCTTTCCACTTATATATAATGGCCAAGAGGCAGGACTAAATCGCAGGCTTAAGTTTTTTGAAAAAGATGAAATAGACTGGAAAAATCTTAGCAAAGAAGATTTTTATAAGAGTTTGATTGAGCTTAAAAACAGGAATTCTGCTTTGTGGAATGGAGAATTTGGCGGAGATTTCACCAAATTAGAAAACAACAATCCTTCGAATATCTTTTCTTTTTTGCGTAAGTTAGATGGCAATACTGTATTGATATTATGCAATTTAAGCGCTAAAAACTTTATGACAGAAATAAATTTTGCAGGTTATGAAGGAAGTTACATAAATTCCTTTACAGGAGAAAAGGTAGAAATAAAAATGAAGAATAATTTTGACTTAAAACCCTGGCAATATATTGTGATGGAAAAACATTAAAAATAATTTTTTGCTTTATAATATAGTTAGAATGCAGCAAAAATATTTTCCTAATTATTCATAATTATTTTCAGACTAAAACCTCAGATTTTATAGATGAGCCTCTTCAAGACTACCAATTTCATTAGCTTTTCCATCTTGAAAATGGATTAGTCTTCCAGGAAATTTATGGATAGTATCGTAATCATGAGTTGCCATAATAACAGCAGTACCTTGCTTTTTGATATCCATTAAAAGTTCCATAATTCCAGCAGAAGTTGTAGGGTCGAGGTTACCTGTAGGCTCATCGGCTAAAATCAACAACGGCTTGTTTATCAAAGCCCTTGCAATAGCAAGTCTTTGTTGCTCACCGCCAGAAAGTTGGTGAGGCATTTTATGGCCTTTGGTACTCAAATCTACTTGTTCAAGAACAACATTTATAGCGGCATCCATCTTTTTTTTATCTTTCCAGCCAGTAGCTTTCATCACAAAAATCAAATTTTCATTCACAGTTCTATCGAATAGCAATTGGAAATCCTGAAAAACAATTCCCAGTTTCCGCCGTAGATATGGTATTTGCTTGTTTTTCAAAAGATGAATGTTATAAGCAGCCACTTCGATGAAGCCTTTTTTAAGTGGCAAATCAGCATAAATTATTCGTAATAGACTGCTTTTCCCGCTGCCAGTTTTACCAACGAAATATACAAATTCACCCTCTTCCACAGTAAAAGTAACCTCGTTGACAACCATTATATCTTTTTGATATACAGATACATTCTCTAATTTTAAAATAGTATTTGCCATAAATAAGTTATTTCGTTTCTTTGATAAAAATCACTTCATTAAAATCAGCATTATTCATGCTTTCAATAATTTCATTTTCATAATCCATGAGGTTGTTTTTTTCTATTCCTCTTTCAATTCCAGCATAATTGATAAAAGCTTTCAAGTTAAAATCATCATCTCTAACCTGCACATAATCAGGTAATTTACCAGCTCCTTTAATTTTCAATAAATACATATTCAGATTTCAAATTACACTTGACGAAAGTAATAATAAAAATATGAATGGGGAGCAATAATTTTGGTTTATAAATATTTACTGCTAATTTTCTAAATTTATTGGCAATTAATTACTTAAGTTTTATGAAAGTTTTTCCAGAACCACCCAACTCGATTGGGGCATCGCAGTAATTTTCGATTTGCTTTTGTTTTGATAGATATTCGCGTAGCAATTTTCTCAAAATACCATCACCTTTGCCATGCAATACTTCCAAATCCTTATGTCCAGTAAGCATAGCCTCATCAATCCAATTTTTTATAATATTGAGAGCTTCCTCTACCCTAAGTCCTCTAATGTCGATATTTGCAGAGAAATCTGCTACTCGATGATGAATCTCCTTTAAGATATTTCCATAATTTGAAGAGTTATTTATTTTATTCACTTTTGGAGGTTTTATCCTACAAAGTTTTTCTACACTTATGACAATTTTGACAGAATTAAAATTGACAACAGCATTTTTTCTGGAGATAGATTCTACCACACCAGGAGTATTTTGGTTCTCAATTATAACGGTATCTCCAACATTTATAGCTCCTTCCAAAATATTTATACCTTCAACTTTTTTTGCAACTTTTTCTTTTTTAGCAGTTTTGATAATTCTCTTCTCGCTATTTTCTATATCACGATCCAATTTCACTTTAACATCTTCCAAATCTTGACGGACAATTTTACTGACTTCCTTGTCAGCGCCAGATTTTTTAATCGCCGAAATTGCATTTTCTATTGCTCTATTTGAGCCAGCAATTATCTCTTTAGCTTGCCTTTT
Source organism: Bacteroidetes bacterium CG2_30_33_31 (assembly GCA_001872625.1). Classification (GTDB taxonomy): domain Bacteria; phylum Bacteroidota; class Bacteroidia; order Bacteroidales; family UBA1556; genus UBA6267. The sequence goes on along the minus strand of MNXP01000054.1, from coordinate 70,860 downwards.
TGCTTCAAAAATTATCTGCTTTTCTTTTTGCTTAACATCTTGATAAAGTGAATTATACTTATTAATAGTTTCTTCTAAAATCCTGTCAGCATTATTAAATTCCGCAAGCTTTCGAGATATTAAATCTTTTTCATTTTCCAACTCTTGCAATTGAAAATCGAAATTCAATTTTTTATCCCCGATAAATTCGGAGGCGATTTTTAATATTTCGTCAGAAAGTCCAATATTCTTAGCGATTTCAAATGCGAAAGAGCTTCCAGGTTTACCAGCTTTGAATTTAAAAAGCGGTGAAAGATTTTCAGTATCGAACATCATAGCTCCATTAACAATATTTTCATTAGAGTCGGCCAAGAGTTTTAGCTGGGCGTAATGAGTTGTAACAATGGCATATACCCCTCTTTTATAAAGTTCAAGTAAGGAGGCTGAAGCAATAGCTCCTCCGAGTTCGGGCTCGGTACCAGTGCCAAATTCATCAATGAGAATTAAGGAATTTTCATTGGCATTATCAACAAAATATTTAATATTTCTAAGGTGCGAGCTATAAGTTGACAAATCGTTTTCGATAGATTGCTCATCACCAATATCTATCAATATATTTTGGAAAATGCCAGTTTCGGAAATTTCGCGCATCAACACAGGAATTGCACATTGAAGCATATATTGGTTTAGAGCAACTGTCTTTAAAAGCACAGATTTTCCACCAGCATTAGGTCCAGAGACAATTAAAATTCGGCCCTCTGCATCGAGCTTAATATCCAGAGGGACTACAATTTTCCCTTTTAACTTATGCGACATTGCCAAGATTGGATTTTCTGCTGCCAGCCAATTTATCAACTTCCTATCAGATAAAAGTGGGACAATAGCACCAGTTTTCTGGGCGAATTTCGCCTTTGCTCTGATAAAATCTACCAAGCCCAAAAAATAAAAAGCGTCGGATAATGCTTCCACATCATTTCTTATGAAGTCGCAGAATCTCAGTAATATACGCTTTATTTCATTAATTTCTTCTGTCTCTAATTCTTTAATTTTATTATTGGTTTCAAAAAGTTCAATTGGTTCCACAAAAGATGTCTGACCAGACCCAGATTCATCATGAATAAATCCTTTGACGCTTCTTTTAAAGTTTGCCAAAAGAGGAATTACAACACGGCCATTTCTAAGAGTAACCTCAGCATCATCACGCGCCCAGCCCTGCTTTTTTGCCGATCGCAAAATATCATAAATTTTATTTCTGCTACTGCCATAAAGTCGTTGAAGTTGATGCCTGATATTGCTTAATTCCTCTGAAGCTGAATCTTTTACCCTTCCTTTTTCGTCGATAATTCTATTGGCTTCAATAATAATTTCTTTGCGAAAATAAATGTATGATACTAATTCATAAATATTTGGATATTTATCTTTGCGCTCACCACCGAAAAAACTTTGTATGTCTTTGCAAGTTTGTAAGGAGAGAAATAGATTGTAAAGTTCCTCAATTCCTATTGTGCTTCCTGAGGTTTTCAACCTCAAAACGACCTCGCGCATATCGAAATAATTGTTACTTGGAAACTGATTCTCCATCAACAAAATATCCTTAAACTCCTTGACTTGCAGAAGTTTTTTTTCAATTTCTTTGAAATTTGAGCGAAAAGAAATCTCATCAACATGCGATTTTCCAAGTTCGCTAAGGCAATTTTGTTTTAGAAGAATTCTAATCTTATCAAAACCAATTTTTACTTCTATATTTTCTGGATATACCACTACTTTCATTTAATTAATTGGCAAAGATAGAATTTATGTTCAATATCAAATCTTGAGATTTACTAAGAAATTGTATAAAAATCCTTTTGAGAAAAAAATCTAAAAATCTAATCTTTAGCCGATAAATATCTTAAATAAATTCTTCTATTTTTGCATCAAATCTAAACAATCGAGATGATGATGAGTGCATCCACAAAAACTAAATATTTGCGCTATTACAAGCTTGCTACAAAAATCTTTAAAATTGCAGTTGTAGTCTTTTTAGCCTCGTCAATTGCACTCACAATTGTATATAAATGGGCAAATCCTCCCATAACACCACTAATGCTAAAGCGAGTGGTGGAACAAGTTTTCGATGGCAAAGAAATAAAACTTAAGAAAGAATGGGTTGATATTCGAGATATTAGCGGCAATATGACTATGTCGGTAATTGCCTCCGAAGACAATAATTTTTTGAAGCATTATGGCATTGATTTTAAAGCCATAAAAAGAGCAAGAGAACTCAATAAAACGAGAAAGCATAAGTTAGGGGCAAGCACTATTTCGCAGCAGACAGCCAAAAATGTCTTTCTTTTCCCTTCACGAACATATATCAGAAAAGGATTTGAGTTATATTTTACAGAACTTATTGAGTTAATTTGGGGGAAAGAACGCATTATGGAAGTATATCTTAATGTGATAGAAACTGGCGATGGAATTTATGGGGTGGAAGCTGCTTCAAGGCAATATTTTAATAAGCCAGCCTCAAAACTAAGCAAAATGGAAGCTGCCAAAATTGCCGCTATTCTTCCCAATCCACTGAAATACAAAATATTAAACCCAGGATCTTATGTAAGAAGGCGCTCTGCCACAATTTCACAGCTCAGTGGAAAACTCATTCGACCAGAATGGGTGAAAAGGAAAAAACAATAAAAAAATCTAAATATTCGCTTTTGTAGCCCCAAGCAGACTCGAACTGCTATCTAAAGTTTAGGAAACTTCTATTCTATCCCTTGAACTATGGGGCCATTTTGAGGCGGCAAATATACATTTTTTGTTTGTGTAAATTCTTATGCTTTCATATTATCGTCTATTCCTTTTCCATACATTTGCCTCAACAAATCTTCCAAATATGTATAAATCAATTTTCATTCTTGTTTTTATCATAGAAATAATTTCTATTTCGCCAGTTAGAAATCAAAATCTTAGCAGTAATAATACTGATAATATATTAAATTACAATAAATTACCATCATTTTATAAGGCAGAATTTGATAGCATTTATGTTACTTTAAATAATGAACAGAAATTAAATTTTAGTCGCATATACAGAATGATGCCGCTTGAAGATGCTCTTGATTATTCTCCAAAATTCCATTTTGAAAATCTTAAAACAACATTGGAGGCAAAAGAAAATATGAGCTGGGGCAATAAAATATCTGAAAGCGATTTCATTTATTTTGTTTTACCGCTTAGAGTAAATAACGAAAACCTTGATACATCAAGAATATTTTTTTATAAAGAGCTGAGAGCAAGAATTAGAAATATGGAAATGCTTGATGCAGCAATGGAAATAAATCATTGGTGCCACGAGCATGTGACTTATAGAGCCAGCAACAACCGCACCTCCTCGCCCATGACAAGCTATCGCAATGCTTATGGTCGTTGCGGCGAGGAATCTGTTTTTGTAGTATCCGCACTTCGCTCGGTAGGGATTCCCGCTCGACAAGTTTATACTCCCCGCTGGGCTCATACCGACGACAATCATGCATGGGTAGAATTTTGGGCCGATGGCAAATGGCATTATTACGGAGCCACTGAGCCAGAAGCCTCTGTTGACCATGGCTGGTTTACAGAGCCTGCCCGAAGAGCTATGCTTGTGGGTACCAGAATTGATGGAAAATATGATGGCATTGAAAGGATAAATTATCAGACTTCAAATTTCGCTGTAATAAACACTCTAAAAACTTATACTACTGTAAAAGAAGTCTTTGTGAAAGTGATTGATGAAAAAGGAGAAGCCGTAAAAGGTGCTAAAGTGGATTTCCAAATTTACAATTATGCTGAATATTATACAATCTCACCAAAAACAACAAATGATTTAGGCCTTTGTTCATTTCTTACAGGCTTTGGTGATTTGCTCGTTTGGGTCTCAAAAAATCAGAAATTTAATTATGCCGAGCTGGACGTGAGAGCAACAGATACCATGGAAATAAAACTCAATAAATCGCAGGCAGAAGAATACAAATTTCAGTTGGATTACAATCCGCCGGTAGAAAAAACTCCTATTGAAATCTCAGATGATGGCTTTAAAAAAAATAATCTGCGGCTTAAATATGAAGACAGCTTGAGAAGTAACTACGAAAAAAGTTTTATTGACTCCAGCTCTTGCCAAGAACTTGCTCTTAAAAACTCTCTGCCATTCAATGATTTATATAAAATAATGCAAAATAGCAGAGGTAATTGGAGAGAAATTTCTGACTTTATTAATAATGCCAGTAAGGAGAAAAAAACAGAAGCCCTTTTGCTTTTACAAGTTATCTCCGAGAAAGACCTTCATGATATTAACTCCAATATTTTGTTGGATCACCTAAATAATGTTGTGCCATTTAACTCAATGAACAAAAATATTAACTATGAAATGTGGAGCAAATATGTTTTAAATCCAAGGGTAGAATTTGAAATGTTGCTGCCATACCGTCGGTTTTTAAGTTACAAATTACAAGAAAAAAAACTCTCTAATCCAAAAATTATTTCCACTTGGATACTTGACAGCATCTTGCTCGATTCAACAAATTTTTCTCATGTACCCATAAGTGCCCAAGCAAGTTTTGAAAGTAAATTAACCGATGGGATAAGCCGCGATTTAATTTTTGTGCAAGCCTGCAGAAGCATTGGCGTACCAGCCCGACTTGAAGCAGCAACGCTCCTACCTCAATATTTCGATAATAATCAGTGGGTTACAGTGAATTTTATGAAAGCTAAAATCGAAAATGTTTTGGAAAAAGCAATTTTACATTTAAGCTATGCAAGCAATTCCAATTTGAAATATTATAAAAACTTTACCATTTCAGCATTTCAAAATGGAGCATTCAATACACTCGAATTTGATTGGGATAAAGACATCAAAGATTTTCCAAAGGAGATTAAACTTGACCCTGGGTATTATAGATTATGCACTGGCACAAGACTTTCCGATGGAAGTGTTCTATCGGAACTCACACTTTTCAATCTTGAATTGGGCAAAGTAAAAGATATAAATGTTGAGCCAAGAAAAGCATCAGTACAAGCTAAAAAATTGGGTCAATTAAAAATGGAATCCGAAGTGCTTTCGGCAAATAAGAAATCATGTACCATTGTTTCCACAAAATCTGTAGTAGCTATTTGGATAAACCCAAATACAGAGCCAGCAAAACATATTATACAAGATATCAGTAATTTGAAAACTGAATTTGAAAACTTAGGCAACAAAATATTGTTGATTACTAAAGATGAGATAGACCCAAAATCTCTTGATAAGGAATATTTTAGCACCATTCCCAAAAATGCCGAATTTTTCATCGATTACGATTTTAGAATTCTAAGTACGCTAAACACAAATTTCAAAACCTCTTTAAAAAATCATTTGCCAATAGTGATGATTATCAATGACAAAGGAGAAATAAATTTTATGAAAATGGGCTACACCATTGGCATAGGTGAAGACTTGCTCAATTATATTAAGCATTAATAATTGAAAATGATTCAGAATTTTACTCACAAAATCATTTTATGAGGCGCTAATTTCATTAAAATAATTTTACTACTTTTGCCGCCCTAAAACAACCTTAAATAAATATCCAAATATGAAAGTTGGTATTCCTGTAGAAGTTGTACAAGAAGAGCAGCGAGTAGCTGCAACACCGAAAACAGTACAAAGATTAATTAAGCAAGGATTTGAAGTTTTCATCCAAAAAGGAGCCGGATCAAAAGCAAACTTTACCGATGAAGATTTTACAAATTCTGGCGCTTCAATATTAGCAACAGCTAATGAAGTATATCAAAATTCAGACATAGTGTTAAAAGTATTAGCACCAACAGAGTCTGAAATTGACATGATGCATGAAGGACTGGTAACTTTGAGTTATCTATGGCCAGCGCAAAACCCAGAGCTATTGAAAAAGCTATCATCCAAAAAAGTAAATGCTATCGCCATGGATTCTATTCCAAGGATTTCGAGAGCGCAGAAAATGGATGTTTTGTCATCTATGGCAAATATAGCAGGATATAGAGCGGTGATTGAGAGTGCAAATTATTTTGGTCGTTTTCTGAATGGCCAAATTACTGCTGCTGGAAAAGTTGACCCAGCCAAAGTATTGGTTATTGGAGCAGGAGTCGCAGGCCTTGCAGCCATTGGCACCGCCAATTCACTAGGAGCAATAGTAAGAGCCTTCGATACTCGCAAGGAAGTTGCCGAGCAGATTCAAAGTATGGGAGCAAAATTTCTTACCGTTGAAATTGAAGAAGATGGAGCCACAGCTTCAGGTTATTCAAAAGTTATGAGCCAAGCATTTATTGATGCTGAGATGGCACTTTTCAAGGAACAAGCTGCAGAGGTTGATATAATAATTACTACGGCACAAATTCCAGGTCGCGAAGCACCCAAATTAATACTTGCCGACCATGTAGCAGCAATGAAACCTGGCTCCATAATAGTTGATTTGGCGGCATCATCAGGTGGAAATTGTGTTTTTACAAAAAATAATGAAATTATCACCACAGAAAATGGTGTAATAATTATTGGTAAACTTAATCAATTACCATCCCAAGCAAGTCAGCTCTATGGCAACAATTTATGTCATCTTTTAGATGATATGGGAAAAGCTGAGAACTTTAAAATTGATATGAATGATGACGTGGTAAAGCGTGCCATGGTAACATTCGACGGAGAAATACACTGGCCACCAGAGCCATTGCCAGTAAGTCCAAAAAAAGAAGTTGCCGCAGTTGTAATTGAAGATAAAAAAGAAAAAACTGCCAAAAGCATTGCCTTATCAATGGCAATTAAATTGGGTGTAATTGGAGCTTTTTTGTTTTTGATTGGCCAAGTTGCTCCAGCAGAATTTATGGGTCATTTTACAGTTTTCGTACTGGCCATTTTCGTTGGTTGGCAAGTGATATGGAATGTTTCGCATTCACTTCATACACCATTAATGGCTGTAACTAATGCCATCAGCGGAATCATTATTATTGGCGGATTGTTGCAGGTAACTGATAATATTTCTGATCCAATTACAATCATTGCTTTTATAGCTGTGTTGGTTGCCAGCATAAATATTGTTGGAGGATTCCTTGTTACTCACCGAATGTTAAAAATGTTTAGAAAATAGAGATATGATCACAGCACAAATTCAAACTGCAGCATACTTATTTGCTGCAATATTATTCATTCTTAGCTTGGGCGGATTGTCTTCGCAAGAATCAGCCAAAAGAGGAGTTTTTTATGGAATAATTGGAATGGCAATAGCCATAATTTCAACCGTATTTGGTGGCGATGTTCATGGTCAGGTTTACATTATTGTTGCCATTGCTATTGCTTCACTTATTGGAATCACTGTAGCGCGCAAAGTTGAGATGACTTCTATGCCGCAGTTAGTTGCAATTTTACATAGCTTTGTTGGTCTTGCTGCAGTACTCGTTGGCTTTGGCTCCTATCTCGACCCAAAAACTCAGTCGCTTATTGGCTCAGAGCATACAATTCATCTTATCGAAGTTGTTTTAGGCGTTTTTATTGGAGCTGTAACTTTCACAGGTTCTATAATTGCTTGGGGAAAACTTGAGGGAAAAATTACTGCAAAAGCGCTCGCATACAAAGGCAGGCATTTGGTAAATATTATTCTTTTACTCATTTCCATTTATCTTGGAGTTTTATTCGCAGCAGCACCTGGCACTGAAGGACTTATTTACCTTTTAGTTATCGCAGGAATATCAGCTTTTATTGGTGTTATGTTGGTAATGGCTATTGGCGGTGCAGATATGCCAGTAGTAATATCTATGCTTAATTCATATTCCGGATGGGCAGCAGCAGCAGCAGGTTTCATGCTTGGCAATAATTTACTAATCATCACTGGCGCTTTAGTTGGAAGCTCGGGAGCAATACTCTCCATCATTATGTGTGAGGCCATGAATCGCTCTTTTTTATCAGTAATCTTTGGTGGTTTTGGTAATGGGCCTAAAGGTGAAGCAACAGCAATGGTTGGTGAAGTTACTTCTACAAGCCATCAGGAAGTTGCTGATTTGCTGAAAGATGCTAATAATGTAGTTATAGTTCCAGGTTATGGTATGGCGGTGGCTAAGGCACAATATCCAGTTCATGATTTGGTAGAAATTCTACAAAAGCAAGGAAAAGTTGTTCGATTTGGAATTCATCCTGTGGCTGGCAGACTTCCTGGCCACATGAATGTACTTTTAGCTGAGGCCAATGTTCCTTACGATATAGTTATGGAAATGGACGAAATAAATACCGATATGACAAAAACCGATGTAGTTATGGTAATTGGCGCTAATGATATTGTAAATCCTGGAGCTGAAGAAGATAAATCAAGTCCTATTTATGGTATGCCAGTCATTCAAGTTTGGAATGCCAAAAAAGTGATTGTAATGAAACGTTCGATGGCAGTAGGATATGCTGGTGTTGAAAACCCATTATTTTATAAAGAAAATGCTGATATGCTTTATGGCGATGCAAAGGAAAGTGTTGATAAAATCAATACTCTCTTAAAAAGCTAAACGGAGATACTATAGAAATTTAAAACCCATTTTCATAAAATAGAAAATGGGTTTTTTTATATACAATTCCATAATTCTCTGATTATAGGATATATTTGCAATTAATTTTGAGTATTTCAATAAACTACTTCAAAGAAAAGCGATTTAAATAATGACAAAATTGAACAATATCTTTATTGATATATTTTAAAATAGATTTAAGGGCATGAAACCAATATTAATTTTACTAACACTATTTTTAGTAATCAATAGTAGAGCACAAGACACAATAAAAGTTCTTTTTATTGGCAATAGCTTTACAAGCCAAAATGATCTTCCTAATCTTTTCAGCCAACTTTCCAAAGGCTCAGGGAAATCTGTAATTATAGCTTCATATATGCCAGGCGGCATTTCTGTCGGCGATATATCTCAAGGCAATCAAGCTCACATGAATAATCCAATAGTGTATTCGCTCATAAAAAGCAACGACTGGGATTATTTAGTACTGCAAGATAATCAAGGTCGATTTTGTTTGGGGTATCAACATTTCTCCCCTTCCAGCTTGGTTATTGAAGGACACTTAAAGATTCGTGATTCACTTTTATACTATCATCCTTGTGCCCATTTAATATTTTTTGCTGGTTTTGGGCCAAAAAATGGATATCCTCCTTACGGAAATACTGGAGCTTCTTTGATAGATAGTATTTATCATAACTATAAGTATCTAAATGATACCGCAAAACAAATTTTAGCTCCAATTGGGCCAGCTTTCTTAAGAATAATTTCGAACTACTCAGCTATTGATTTATGGGGTTCAGACCTTACACACCCATCACTACATGGCTCATTTCTTACGGCATGCGTAATTTATTCAACAATTTTTAAGAGCTCGCCAACACAGAGTCCTTACAATCCTGGAATTGCAACAGCAGAAGATTTATTGCTAAAAAATATAGCTTTTCAAACTACAATGGATAGCATAAATACAACAGAATTAGCTGGCATCACACCAAATATTAGTCAATATGGCGATACATTATCATTATTTGGTTATCAAAATTGCAATTGGTTTTATAATGACACTTCAATTTTATCGAGCAATTGTTCAATAATTATAAATCAATCTGGAAACTTTTATGCTTTGGCAACAGACAGTTACGGTTGCACTTTTAGAACTTTGGAACGAACATTTTACACCATAGGAATAAATCATAATATAAAGAATATTTATGATGACATAAAAATTTTTCCAAATCCTGCTAAGGAATTTTTAATCATTAATTCCACTCAAATATCTGAAATAGAAATATTTAATATTGAGGGAGAATTAGTGAAAAAGGTAATTTGCAATGGTTCAGAAACGAAAATTAGTTTAGCAAATTTGTCAAGTGGCGTTTATATTTTAAAAGCAAAGCTTCCCAAAGGAATTGTGATGAAAAAATTTATCAAGGAATAAAAAAAATCGATTAGATACTTGCAATAATTGTCTTTCCAGCTTTTACAACTTGATTGATTTCAACTTCAATTTTTGCATCAAGTGGAAGAAACAAATCTACACGTGAGCCAAATTTTATAAATCCCAGTTGTTGGCCTTGTTTAACTTCATCACCAACTTTGGCGTAGCAAATAATACGTCTGGCCATAGCACCAGCAATTTGCCGTACCAAAACAGAAAACCTTTCATTTTCTATCAGCACTGTTGTATGCTCATTATCAATAGATGACTTAGGTTTCCAAGCGACTAAATGTTTTCCACGGTGATGCTTTTCGTACTTAATCAGTCCATCAATAGGATATCTATTCATGTGGGTGTCGGTTGGCGACATAAATATAGAAACTTGCACTCTTTCCTCATTTAAGAACTCTGTAACGCGAGTTGTTTCTATGACAACAACTTTCCCATCTGCTGGGCTGATAACCTTATTTTCATCGTTCAGAACTTCAAAAATAGGATATCTGAAAAATGAAATTATCATCAGCCAAAAAATTGCCGATGAAATAGCAAAAGTCCAAACAATACTTGGAAAATTTGTTGAAGAATTAAAAATAATAATTACAAATATTGCGAGTAGAATGAAACTTACAATAATAATTTTAAATCCTTCTTTATGTAGCTTCATGGATAAGTATTATAATCTGGCAAATTTATATATAAAAACCAGATAGCCAACAACAAAAGGAGAAGCGAGAAAAACCGCGTCGAACCTATCTAAAATTCCACCATGACCAGGCAAAACATTTCCAGAATCTTTGATACCAATGCTCCTTTTGAACATCGATTCCACCAAATCGCCATAAGTTCCAACTACTGAAATAATGACAGACATAAAAATCCATTCAAAAACTGTTAATTCCTTGAAAAACACACTAATGATTACTGCAATTCCAATAGATAAAGTGTATCCGCCAATAAAACCTTCCCACGATTTCTTTGGTGAAATTCTTTCAATCATTCTGTGCTTTCCAATCAAAACACCAGTAAGATAGGCAAAACTATCGAAGCTCCATATAAGGAAGAAAAATCCTAATAGAATATTATAGTTATATGCTGGTGAAAAATTTACCATAATATTTAAAAGTCCAAAAGAAAGACCGATATATAATATTGGTAATAAAGTTATTGCAATATTTTGAATAGGATTTTTCTTTTTACGATAAAGTTCAAGCACGAAAGCAACAAAAAGCAATGGCATTATTAGCCCAAGAAAATAGACTGGTATAAGTTTCATTGAGAGAAAAGAAATAGCAAGAAACACAATTAAAGTTAGGAGAATGCCAAAATATTTTTGTGGGATGATATCGCTTTCTTCAAACATTTTATAAAATTCAATTGTGGCAATAATTGTTAAGAGCGAAAATAAACCTATGAATGTAAGTTGATCGAAGATTATTGAGCCAATTAATATAGCCACAAAGATAACTCCTGTAAGTGTGCGTGTTATAAAATTTTTCACAGATCTGATTTTTCGATTATTAACTTTGCCCTCATAACTTCATCGCCTTGAACATATAGTTCAAAAAGTCCAAATAAATATTGCGAATCTTTCTTATTTATCGAATATGATTTGATATCACTTTCATTCAGAATCGCTTTTAGAATCTCAATTTTATATTCCTGTTCAGTAGAATATACTTCTTGCCAGCTGTTGTTTTCATTAATATTCATGGCTGATAATATCAAGTACAAATACTATTAATTCGCGTGGGCCGTGAGCTCCCATAACCAAAGTTTTTTCTATGTCAGCGGTACGGCTTGGCCCAGTGATGAGTGTAAGCATCGAAGGTAATTCAGCATATTTTTCGCGCACAAATGCTAATGCGTCCTTTACAGTTTCAACCACTTGTGATTGCTGCGCAATGACGATATGTAAATCGGGACTAAAATTATATTTACGTCCTGAGTCATGTTTAGAGGAAACCAAAACACTACCCAAACGCGCCACAAGAGCTTCACAACGTGTAAGTCCAATGCTAATGCTTTCAGATTTTGACTCGTCTTCCACAAGATTTATTCCACTGCCTTTCAACATATTATGCATAATTCTATCTGTCGAAAAAATAGAATTTGTATTTCTTGTCTGTAGGAGAACTTTCAGATTCTGAATAAGGTCATCTTCATTTTCGCAATATACAAATGAGCCTCCAATAGCGTTAAGCTCTTGAGCAAACCTAATCAACAAATCATCTTCAGAATCCATTTTATAAATATCTGCTTCGAGATTTGCCCCCGAATATTTGTTGGCAACCTTCACAAGGCTTGCATTCCGAATGTTTTTAAGTACTTTTTCTCTGCCAGCAGTTTCATTCATAATACAAAATTAAAAAATTATTTCAATAAACTATGACTCTCTAGAAATCTCATCATCTTTTGTATTATTATCATTTTCTTCAATTTTACTGTCAACTAAAGAATTATCATCTTTATTAATTTTAGCATCTGCATTTTCAGGTTTTTGATGCAATTTTTTCTTAATAGACGATATCTCTTTAATTTTCATTGATTCAACCTGATTTTCAATACTTGAAGCGAAAAGGCGTTTACCAAAAATCTCTTCCACATCTTCATAAAAAATAACTTCGTCTGAAAGAAGTTTAGCAGCAAGTTTTTCGAGATTTTCTTTGTTTTCAATTAAAATATCGATAGCTCTTTTATATGCTTTTTCTACCAATATATGTACTTCTTCATCAATTATTTCGGCAGTTTTCTCGCTATAAGGTTTAGTAAAATTGTATTCCGATTGACCCGAAGAGTCGTAATAGCTACGATTTCCAATGCGATCATTAAGTCCAAAATATGTGATAATAGCATAAGCTTGTTTGGTAACTTTTTCTAAATCGTTGAGTGCGCCAGTAGAGATTTTATTAAAAATCACGCTTTCTGCAGCTCTTCCTCCCATGGTAGAAGTCATTTCGTCGAACATCTGCTCATAGGTTGTAATTTGTCTTTCTTCAGGAAGATACCAAGCAGCGCCGAGTGCTTTGCCACGAGGAATAATAGTTACTTTTACCAATGGACTTGCAAATTCGAGCAGCCAGCTTACGGAGGCATGTCCAGCTTCATGGTGAGCAATAACACTCTTTTCGTTTTTGGTAATGATTTTATTTCGTTTTTCCAAACCACCAACAATTCTGTCGATAGCATCCATAAAATCTTGTTTCTCAATCACTGTAGATTCGCGGCGTGCAGCAATTAGGGCAGATTCATTGCATACATTGGCAATATCTGCTCCCGAAAACCCAGGAGTTTGTTTAGCTAAAAGGCTTATATCCATATCGCCAGCCATTTTTAGCGGCAAGGCGTGAACTTTAAAAATCTCTTCCCTTTCAATTAAATCTGGCAATTCCACACTTATTTGTCTGTCGAAACGACCTGCACGCATCAAAGCTCTGTCGAGGACATCGGCACGATTTGTTGCTGCAAGAATTATTACACCTTGATTTCCTTGGAAACCGTCCATTTCGGTAAGAAGCTGATTGAGTGTATTTTCACGCTCATCGTTAGAGCCAGTAAATTGATTCTTTCCTCTGGCACGGCCAATTGCATCAATTTCATCGATAAAAATTATGCATGGTGCTTTTTCTTTAGCTTGTTTGAAAAGGTCGCGAACACGAGAAGCACCAACGCCCACAAACATTTCTACGAAATCGGAACCTGAAAGGGAGAAAAAAGGAACTTTAGCTTCACCAGCTACAGCTTTAGCAAGGAGTGTTTTTCCTGTTCCTGGAGGACCCACCAGCAAAGCACCTTTGGGGATTTTACCACCGAGATTTGTATATTTTTTTGGATTTTTTAGAAAATCTACAATTTCCATAATCTCGACTTTTGCTTCTTCTAAGCCAGCAACATCTTTAAAAGTTACGCTAACTTTATTGCCATCGAAAAGCTGTGCTCTCGATTTGCCAATATTAAAAATTTGACCGCCAGCACCACCGCCACCTCCTGACATTCGGCGCATGATAAAAACGTAAAATAAAATTATTAACCCAATTGGCACCAACCAGCCTATGATTTGACCTGTATAATCAACTCTGTTTTCGCGAGATACATACACTCTTTCACTTTCAGGAATTTTAAAATCGTCCTGAACTTTCTGAATTCTTTCACCAAAATTTTCTAAATCACCATCATAAACAAGCACAGGTTCACTCTTATTGAAGCTATAACCTTCACTTTTCTTAAGCTCAGGATAATTAGCAACTTTATCCTTTTTGATATGAATTTCGGCTAACTCGTCTTTGTTGATAACGACAATCTTAGAAGCATCACTCTTGGTAATAATGTCTTTTAATTGTCCCCATTGAATTGCTTCGGTTTTTTTTGTGGTAGAAGCAAAAACTTGCAGAAGTATAAATGCCCCAGCAATAATTGCATAAATCCAATAGAAACTAAAGCCCTTCTTTTTCCCATTTTGAAAGTTAGGTTTCAGAGGTTCGTTCGAAGGATTTTCGTTTTGATTATTTTCTTGACTCATCTTAATTTCAATTAATTATCTAATATATTTTTTACTTTTGCGTCTGACCAGAGTTTCTCGAGTTTATAAAAATCGCGTGTCTCGGGCTGAAAAACATGAACAATGACATCCATAAAATCCAATAATATCCATTCAGCATTTTCACGCCCCTCGACGCCTAAAGGATTTTCGCCATGGGTTTTCTTTACCTTCTCCAATATGCTGTCCATAATCGCCTCCACTTGCGGACGTGAGTTGCCAGTGCATACAATAAAATAATCGGAGATTGCTGAGCCTAAAGCTCTTAAGTCCAAAACAGTTATGTTACTACCTTTTTTATCCTGAATTGCTTCAGTTATTGTTTTAACCAATTTTGTACTGTTCTTATTTATTTTAACCATCAAAAAGAATTTAATCTACAAAAATACTATTTTTAAGCTTTGATATTTCTTAATTTTGCCAGCATTAGGCATCGAACTTTCAATCAACTATAATACCTTTGAATGATAAAATTTAATATCGGCAAATATGACAATTTAGTTTCTACAAATACATATCTATCTGACAAAATAAAATTTGAAAATACTTCGGAAGGAACTGTAATTGTTGCAGATCATCAATTGACAGGCAAAGGTTATGGCGAAAATTCATGGGAAAGCGCAAAAGGTAAAAATCTATTATTAAGCGTGTATTTAAAGCCCGACTTTTTGGCAGCAAACAAGCAATTTTACTTGTCTATGGCTGTTAGCTTAACTTTAATTAACGTTTTAAAGCAACGAACATCGGCAAATGACTTCAAAATAAAGTGGCCAAACGATATTTATTTTGGGATGAAAAAAATTGCAGGCATATTAATTGAAAACACTATTATGGGCGACGCATTATCTGATTCTATAGTAGGTATTGGCTTGAATGTAAACCAATTAAACTTTTCAGAAAAACTGCCAAATCCAATTTCCATGATAAATATTTCGGGAGAAAATATCGATAGGGATTCATTGTTGGCAGATATTTTAACTGAATTGAATATTCATCTGAGTCTAATTGCCAAAAATGAGTTTGAACTTTTAAAAACTAACTATTACAAAGAGTTATTTTTGAAAGGAATTCAGTCTAAATTTATGATTAACAACAAAATAACTCATGGAAAAATTATTGGAATCAACGATTTTGGTCAATTGAAAGTGGAGATAGATAAAAAAATTGAAGTATTTGGATTCAAAGAAATTGAATATATATTATGAAATGCTCTAATTATGAAGAAACTGATAATAATGATAACTCTTGCAATTCTTATTGCTGGATGTAAAACTGTTTTTATGACAACACAAAAAGAAATAAAGCTAAAAATTATTGAGACCACTGATGTTCATGGTGCTATATTTCCTAAAGATTTGATTAACCAAAAAATTAGCGAAGGCTCTCTTGCTCAGGTATATACTTATGTTACTGAACAAAGGGAAGACAAAAGTCAAGAAGTAATTTTGATTGACAATGGCGACATTTTGCAAGGCACACCGTTAGTTTATTATTACAATTTTGAAGTTCCAGATTCCATTCATCTTTTATCGAAGGTAATGAATTTTATGGCTTATGATGTTGCTACCATTGGCAATCACGATATAGAAGCAGGCCATCCTGTTTATGATAAATTTAGAAAAGAAGTGAACTTTGATATTTTAGCCGCAAATGCTATTAATGATTTTGACGAAAAGCCATACTTTAAACCATATAAAATTATTGAAAGACAAGGAGTTAAAATTGCAATTCTTGGATTAATTACTCCTGCCATTCCAAATTGGTTGCCACGAAATATTTGGTCAGGCATGCATTTCAACGATATGATAGAATCGGCAAAATATTGGAAAAACTATATTGAAGAAAACGAAAAACCAGACCTGCTCATTGGCCTTTTTCATAGCGGCACAAATCCTTCTTACGGTGGCGCCGATCCAAAGGCGAAATTCAACGAAAATGCTTGCCTACTGGTAGCTGAAAAGGTTCCTGGCTTTGATATAATTTTTGCTGGTCACGACCACCAATTTGCAAATTTTTTTATACGAAATTCTAATGGCGATAGTACTCTTATCTTAAACCCTTCTGCACATGCAACTAATGTTGGCGTTGCCGATATTTGTATGAAATATGATAAAGTAAAAAAGAAATATAATGTGGATATAAAAGGAAGCATTCAACCAATGGAAGCTATAAAACCCGACAGCCTTTTTCAATATAAATTCAATGTAAGTCTCTATAATGTAGAAAAATACGTAAATCGTCCGATAGGAAAATTGCAAAATAATATTGATTCGAAAGATGCTCTATTTGGCTCCTCAGAATTTGTTGATTTAGTTCATATAGTTCAGTTAAATTTATCTAAAGCCGACATTTCATTCGCATCACCGTTCTCTATTTCCGTTAAAATCGACTCAGGTCAATTGTATGTTCGCGATATGTTCAAGCTTTATCGCTATGAAAATTTCCTTTACACAATGCGCTTGACGGGTCAGGAAGTAAAAGACGCTTTGGAATATTCTTATGGCAATTGGCTAAGCACAATGGCGGATGAGAAAAGTTCGATTTTATTGTGCAAAAGAGATTCATTGGGTCAGGATATTTTGAGTAGCAATGGAAAGGTTAATCTCGAAAATCCATTTTATAATTTCGATAGTGGTGCTGGAATAATTTACGAAGTTGACATAAGAAAAGAAGTGGGGAAAAGAATAAGTATTTTGTCGATGGCAGATGGCTCAGCATTCGATTTGAAAAAAGATTATTCTGTTGCGATGAACTCGTATAGAGGCAATGGTGGTGGCAATATTCTTACTAAAGGTGCTGGAATTTCATCAGAAGAACTTTCAAAAAGATTAATTGTAAGCTCAGATTTAGACTTCAGATTTTTAATAATGAAATGGATTGAAGAACAAAAATCTTTTAAAGCTAACAAACTTAACAGCTGGAAAATTGTTCCCGAAAATTGGGCACAGAAAGGCAAAGAGAAATATTTGTTTGGATTATAAAAGAAGCTTTTTTCAACAATTTTTTTAAGGTTAATTGATGTTTAATTAAACAATTTTAACTAAAATATTCTCTCCTGATAAAATCTGGTTGATCTCCTTTTCGACTGAATAGGAATTTAATATTTCCATAAAACCAAATGACCAGGAGCAAAAATGCCACAAATGGCGAGATAACTGTTCCCAAAAAAAATAGCATTGGAGAATGCTTTATAAATTTTCTCATGCTTTGATTCCAACGGTATCGGTAGTTTTTGCCGAAAAAGAAATAGCGTGAGGCGAATGCAAGAATAAAAGTAGCAGGGAGCATCGACTTATAAATTTTTGCTCTATTAAATAAATTGGCTTCATTTTTCTCTTTCAAATTAAGATATCCATAAAGAAGGTTTTCAAAAAATCTAAATGGCCATGGCCCTCCCTCTTTTACCAGACCATCATAAGTTTTAAATACAAGGTCTCGAGCTTCATGGTGAGAGAAACTCTTAGCTTCAAAATTAAAATCCGTAATTCCATCGAACTCCACTTTATAATTTGGCAATACTCTTTCGGCAAGTTTCATTTCGTCCCAGAGCTTAGTGCCTGGTACAATATGCAATGGCACAACCTGATAAAATGTAGGATTCATATTTATAAAACGCTCAGAATCGGACTTAGCCAGCATCAAATTTTGACTATCCCAACCAATTATGAGGGAGCCAATTGTATTAATTCCATAAGAATGCAACTGCCTAAAAATATCTTCAACTTCGCCTTTTCTTTTTGTCAACCCTTCCCTTTTCAGCACTTCTTCGCTGAGAGATTCGACACCAATAAAAATGCTGCCTACTCCGCAATCGATAAGCTCTTCACGACTAAAATTCAAAAGAGATTTCAAACTGGCAAAAATTGTCAATAGCATGCCGCTATTTTGTAGTTCGCTATTTTTGAAACATTCAATAAATTCTAAAACCTGCCTGCGATTTAAGAGAAAATCCTCATCATAAATAATAGCTGATTTAATTGTAGGATGCTTCTTTCTTTGTTCACACAGGCTATCGAAAAGTTGCTTTCCAGTGAAAAGTGGAATATACTTTTTGTTGAATTGACTTGAAGTGGCGCAGAAAGAACAGCCAAAAACACAACCCAGACCTCCAACGAGAACAATCTGCTGAAAAATTTCTATATGAGTTCTGAAAAAGCTATTTTTTGCTGGAAGTAAATCTTGCCTTAGAACCTTATTGTTATTATTGATATTCCATTTATGCTTGATAATTGAATTCATTAATTCTAAGCCTTCACCATAGCTAATATAATTTACCATATTTTTCAGCTTGTCAGAAGTCTCAAAAGATTCTGTAAAAACAGCTGTTCCATAGCCGCCGATAACAATTTCTATCGCGGGAAAATTTAACTTAATCCATTCCACCATTTCCAAAACCTTTTTTGTAAGAAGGATTGTAAAACCTATGGCAATTATCTCATATTCACCATTATGAATCTCCTTTTGGAAAATCTTCATTGTTGGATTTTCGAGAACTACCGAATCAACAGCAATATTTTGAGCCAAAAAATGCAAGGAATGCCAGCTTTGAAATGAGCGCAGTTGAAACATCTTTTGCCCAAAAGTATTACGATAATAGAAAAAGTCGATAGGATCTTCCTTGAGAGCTAATTTCGTATAAGGACCGATTGGGGAAGCAAAAAGAATTTTAGGTTTCATACGATTTTAGGTGCTTGTTTTCCTTATAATATAATTCAATCGACTGTATATCATAATATTAACAAGATTTCTAAAATTTGTTTTACCATCAAATAGCCTTTGAGAAATTGAAGATAAACTGTAAAAATCTTTGTTTGCTTTCACAGCGGCATCACTAAGCTGATTTGCACTCATCAACTTAGGTTTAAAACTTGCCTGATTGTAGCGGTAGTCGGGATGATTCCACCAATGGCCATCATAAAGCAATCGGCCTTCACTTTTAAATTGATTATAAACTTCGGTGCCAGGATAAGGCATCAAAATGTGAAAAAATGCCAGAGTAAATTTATTTTTTATAGCAAATTCAACAGTTTTTTCTATGGTATCAAGGTTGTCAAAGTCGTTGCCAATCATAAAACTTGCCCATGTCAAAAAGCCATAATCTCTAAATATTTCTAATTCTTTTTTATAATTATCAAAATTTTTGATGTTTGGCGATTTATTGAACCATTTTAACGTATTAATATTTATTGACTCGAATCCAATTAAATTTCCAATGCAGCCACTGTCGGCCATAAGTTTCATAAGCTCTTTATCACCCGTCAAATCCATGCTCGATTGGCTTGCCCATTTAACCTTTAGCGGAATAAGCTCTTTCAAAAAAACTTTGAGTTCGGCTTTATTGGAAACCATATTATCGTCAACAAAAAGAATTGTCTTAAGTTTATCTTTTTCTATTTCATATAGCACATCTTCCATTTTGCGGCAGGTGTGTGAATGATTAAAAAATTGCGATACGGAACAAAAACTGCAATTAAATTTGCAACCGCGACTAAATTGCAGCATAGAAACAGGCAAATATTTTTTACCTTTAAAAATATCTCTATTAGGGAAGCAGCCTTCTTGTGGCAAACCAAAAGGAGCATGGTATATTTTCTGAAGATTTGATTCTTTAAAGTCTTTAATCATTTGATTCCAAACAGGTTCTGCATCGCCTACCACAATGGAATCGGCGTGTTGGGAAGCTTCATCTGGCAGCAAAGAGGCATGCATTCCTCCAAGAATAACTTTTATTCCTCGACTCTGGAATTCGGCAGAAATTTTATAAGAGCGGTAGGCACTAAAGGAATCAACAGTGATACAAACCAAATCGGTAGGTTCGTCAAAGGGAATTTTTTCAATGCGTTCATCATACATAATTACCTCATCAGGTTTGAGAATAAGTCCTGCAATAATAGCAAGTTGCAAAGGTTCCATGCTCCCCTCGGCAATGTTATAACCTGTAATTAGATTGCCTAAACTTGGTTTTATTAAAGTTATCTTCATTCTAAAATATGTTTGGTGTAATTTTTCTTTTTACATAATGCCTATAATGAAAGTTTATTGCAATGGAAAACAGCAACATACTGGGATTTCTCCAAAGTAATTTGTTGAAAAGCACTCGATGAAAAATACTCTTTATTGAAAATACTTGATTATTTAACCACCAATACATTTCAGTCAGTTTTTCTGGTTCAATTTTTTTAGGAATATGCACGCAACGAGTGCCATCAAATTGTCGCAAATCATCTGTCAGCATACGTCCTTGCTGCTTTAAATCATTATAAAGAGCGGTTCCAGGAATTGGCGTAAGAATATAAAATCGCGGAATTGGAATTCTATTTCTATAAATAAAATCAAAAGTCTCTCGTATTGATTCTTCAGTGTCGAAATCGGTGCCGACAATCATTTCAGTACTTACAGTGATGCCCGATTCCGCAAGAATCTTGATGTTTTGCTCATGGTCAACAGCTTTTAGCCATGGTTTATCCAGACTATTTATCGCTTGTTGGTTTATACTTTCCACTCCAAAGCTCATCAAATCGCAACCTGATTCTCTTACAATCTTCAGTAATTCAGCATTTTTGGCAAGGTGAATCGCACATTGGCTTGCCCATTTCATTTTCAAAGGTGTAATTTTCTGGCAAAGTTCTTTTAGATATTTTGGATTTGAAACAATATTATCGTCAATAAGATAAAATCTTTTAAAGCCTAAACGCTTTACCTCTTTTATGTCATTGATAACTTCATCAACGGGGCGGAACAAATATTTGCCTTCGTAAAGGCAAGCAATAGAACAAAAAGAGCATGTGAAAGTGCAGCCGCGACCAGCTTGGACAGGCAGCATTAGACCGATTTTTTTTTGAGTGAGCAAGTCGTAACGAGGTATGGGAAGATTTTTTAGCTCATGAATAGGGAAATTATATAATTTTTTTACTCTACCAGTCTCCTCAAAATCTTTCAACATCTTGGGATACGAGATTTCAGCATCACCAATCACCACCGAATCAACATATTTCATTGCTTCTTGGTATGCTATGGAAGCCATATAACCACCCATAACGACAATTTTACCACGTTTTTTAAACTCAGCAGCTATTTCCAAACCGCGAAAAGTAGCATGACCCATGGTGCCAATAGCAACAATATCTGCCTGAGCATCAAAGTCAATTTCGTCCACAACCTCAATCAGCAATTCTACCTGCCAATTTGCTGGAGTGTATGCAGCCAAAAGAGGAAAAGCTAAGCCAGGCAAATTAATCTTCTTTTGTTTGCACAATTTTCCAGATTCCGCATATTGTGTCGGCTGAATAAAAAGTATTTTAGGCATATTTTTCGGCTTCTTTTATTCTTGATTTATATTGTTTTGCCACTCTATAGCCTCCCATAAGCATTTTGAAAAGCATTATCGGACGGTAAGTTGTAAGATATTTCCAAATCACTTTTGGACTGTATAATATTGAATCGTAAGCTTTTAAAATTTCTCTATAAAAATCGGGCACCGAAAGTTTTGTAGGTCTCACGGTGATATGTGCCAAATCCCATTTTTCATAATTATGCTTGTCCACAATTATTTGATCGTCAGGAAAACTAACCTCAGTTTTTGGCAGAGGCGTCAGCGGTTGCAGATTGACAAAATGAATTCCCAATTTCTTAATGACTCTCACCATTTCTTTAAAATCATTTTTATCATAATCGGGTGGAATAATGATAGTTGCAAACACATCAATTTTTTCGTTATGTATCACAGCCATAGTCCCTTTATACATTTCCACCGAAGTTTTTTTATTGTATAAATCAAGTTCTTTGTCCGAAAAACTTTCAAAACCAACAATAACAGTTCTTAATCCAATTGCAGCTAAATCATGCATCATTTCAGGATTTTTAGCAATGAAATCTGCTCTGCCATAGACTAAAAAATGTTTGAGGATGTTTCTATTTTTAAGCTCATAAATAAACTCTTGTAGCCATTGTTTATCGAACAAAAAATCATCGTCAACAATATATATTTCCTTCTCAGAAATTTGTTCTAATTCTTCAATAACCTCATTAACTGGTCTTTGATAAAATTTCCCAGAGGTAATAACTCTGCAAAAGCAGAATGAACATTGGTAAGGGCAACCAAAAGAAGTTTTTATTAGTGCCACTTTGTTCTGAAAAATATAGAAATATTTGTTGCGATATTTAGCTACAGAACTTCTATCGGCAAAAGGAATTCGAAAATCAAATGCTGGAAGAGTAGTATTTTCAAGAGTATCGCCTTGGCGAAATACACCTTTGGGCAAATTGCCACTTCCAGCGATATGACAAAGCAAATCAGTAAAAATTATGGCGGCATTTCTTACAACTCTATAATCAATAGCCTCATTTTCAAAATCTTCTGGGCAAACTTCACAATGAACGCCACCGACAATATTTATAATATTTGGAGAGATTTTCTTAGCTTTTTGACAAAATAAAATTATGGTGGAAACATTAGTAATATATCCTGTAATACACAAAATATCAGGCTTGTGCAATATTACGAAAGATTCAAAAGAGTTCTTTTCAAGAATCATATCCACTATCACAACCTCGTCAACAGGACGTTTTAAAGCAGATAAAATTTCAAGCTCCAAAGGCTCTACTATCATTAGATGTTGCAGTCCAATAGTTTCACTCGAAGGCTTAGGTCTAATCATTAATATTTTCATAAGGCTTGTCTTTAAATGCTTTAGTATTTTCCAGTTTACGTTTATAAGAAAGCATAGGGCTGCTAATTTTCAACACCTTATGAAATAATAAATTACTGTGGTGAGCTTCCATAAAGCGAGCTTCTGCTATGCCGCCCATGCGCATTTTTGCAATCTCAGCAGTTTGACCAAGTTCAATTATTTCGGCATTTTTATTAATACCATCTTCGATGAGTGACGAAAGCAAACGCAAATAAGTATTGTAAATTTTATTGTATTTATAATCAATTCCACCTAAGAAAAAGTAATAAATATTTCCAGAGGACAGCGCAATATTCCAGCCTATTATGGCTTCGTCAATTTTGCAGACCTTTAAAATAAATTCTTCAGGGAGGTTTTTGAAAAAGTCGAAGCTCAACATTTCCAACTTGCCATTGCTGCGCATAAACACCGATAGATATTGCTGATACATCGCTGTAGTAAATTCTGAACATGGAATTTTTTCAAATATCAACCTGCTATTTGGCTCATTAATTTGCTTCAATCTTCTTCTATAATTCGACCGCATAGAAGCCAAATATTCTTCCCAATTTTCATAATTATTTGATAATATAATAGTTGGCAATGTTTTTCCAGAGGCAAATTTCGTGGATAAAGGTTTTAAAATCAAATTTAAGCTTATAACAAAACCATGCTCAATTTTATAAATATATTCTTTTAGGTCTTCGATTGTGTTATTATTTCCAAAGATTCCTGAACTTGAAACCGAACAAGGAATCCCAATAATATTCATTTTTATTGGGCTTTTAATTTTCACGAAAGTAAAAATATCAAGCCTTAGGGAGTAAACAATTGCGGCTGCTACCAATTTCCCACTCTCCGAACATAAATAGTATCTTTGGTAGCAAGGATTATATTTTTCACTGTGAAGCAGAAATCTTTTGCGTTGAAAATAATTATCGGCAAGCATATCCCATTCATCAGGGAGATTTGAAGATTCTTGTATATATTTAAATTCCAACATTATATGTTTTTTTCAAAAGTAGCAAACTTACGATAAACCTCTGGTTCTTTGCCATAGCAACGTTGCAAAATCCTTTTGACAAAAGCTATTGATGCTAGGTTTTCTTCGAAGATAAAACCTCCTTCACAATATTTATAGCCTTTTTCTAAAAGAGTCGGTAGCGATTTATTAATTAATGCCAAAGCCACAGGGCTGCGCTGATATTCTGGAATAATGCCAATTTCGGTAAATCGAAAACTATCTATTGACTTACCAAAACGGTATTTTATAAGGTCAAAAACATTTAAATCACGCTGACTATCAACTAATTGATTAAAATCGGGATACCATAAAAAAAATCCCACAGGTCTATCATCGACTTCGGCAAAGATCAAATTTTCGTTATCTAACAGAAATCGAAAAGGATAAAACAAGTCTAAATCCTCTTGATTGTCGCGATTTGCCCAGTAAGGATGTTGCAAAAAAGATTGATTATTGAGTTGAGTATAAATTGCGCTTTCTTCTTTGATATTTCGTTTATTCATAAATCTAAGCTTCAACCCTTTAAGCTCGCGCTGAACAGAATAGGATTGTGCCCACGCTTGGTAAACTTCCATGCTAAATCTAAAAGTAAACATCTTGCGACAATGCAAATCTTTGAAATACTCAGAGTAATAATCTGGATTATAAGGAAGTCCAAAGAGCGGAGCTTCATCGAAATGATTTAGCAAAATTCCAGCGCCATAATTCAAATGTCCATTTAATCCCACAACAACTTTTCTGACTTTAGGAAAATGATGATAAATCTCATTTTTTATAAGGTCAAAGATATTGCCTAAGGCAGGCTGCGCTTCAAAGAATGACACTTGAATATATTCAGGAAGACGAAAATCGTGAATCAAAGCAAAACGAGCCACAAGATTATTAGCATCACTTAGGACAAATTTTTTGATAATTGAATGGCTATTGAAGGCGCTATCAGAATTCAACAAAAGCTTTTCTACACTGCTTTCTGTAGCTTTAAAAAACTTATTTCCCTTATAAACATCGGCAGCAACTTTAGAAAAAATCTTATATGCCGACTTGCCATCAATAAATTCTACTTTCATAAAAAATATTCATCAGGTTTTGGAAATCCTAAGAATTGACAATATGAAGATGCTAAATATGAGCCTGCTATGCCAAAAACTATTATGTCGCCAATTTCTAATTCAGGTAAATTTACTGCTTCGGAAAAAATATCGCGCGAGTATGTGGAACAGCCATAAACTGTAGAGTTATATTTCTGTTGCGAGTCTAAAATATTTCCATTTCTGATAATAATTGCTGGATGTTTGGCTGTCCCAGGATAAATTAAAGGTCTGGTAAACTGAACTGTAGAAGCATTTAAACCTATAAGTCGTTTGTTTTCTCGTCTTTTAATATCAGTGACATTGCACACAAAATAGCCAGCTTCTCCACCGATAATTCTTCCTGGTTCCACAATAAGTTTCATGCTTTTGCCATATTTTTCGGAAACTTCATTCATAAGATTTGTAACTCTTAAATAATATTCTGGAAAATCGAACTTTTGTTTACCATTTTCAGAAACACCAAAGCCGCCACCAAAATTCAAATATTCAAGATTTGGAAAGAAAGATGCAATTTTTATAAGTTCTTTGTAGCAATCAATAAAATAATTTATGTCAAAAACATCTGTTCCTACATAAAGATGCAATCCTTTTATTTTTGATTTATCTTTTATCATATTGATATCTTGCATGTTGAAACCCAATCTACTTTCTTTGCCAATAAAAAATCCTGCACGTGTAGAAAAAGGTTTTACTTCGTCACCAATATTTACGCGGATTCCAACAGACTTTTCGGGAAATAATTTCTGCCAAAGCTCGAGTTGTTTTAGCGAATCAAGGTTAATTTGAACTTCACAACTTTCAACAAATTTCATAGTTTTTTCGCTGAGCGCTGAGGAAGTAAAAATTATTTCCGATTTTCGAAAACCTGCTTGCTGAACAGACTGTAGATGCATGGTGGAATTTACAAAAACTTTTACCTTTTCTTCCTTAACAATTTGAAGAAAATTAGGATTAACATTGGCCATAGAAGCAAAATGTATTTCCTTATTTTGGTAAGGAATATTTTGAAATTTACGACAATTTTGTCTAATAATATTAATGTCATAAAGGTAATATGGCTCAAAATCTTTTTCGGAATGGCTATTTATAAATGAAAGAATGTCTATTGTCAAATTCATAGGGCAATTTAATTACTAATATTTGTATGAAAAGATGTGTAAATAACTATAAGACAAGCCACAGCAATGGAAGCCGCCAGAAAATAAGCGCCTTCAAATCCGCCAATGGCAAATCCCAATCCTATCACAAGAGGTCCTAAGGTCTGTCCCAAACGCAAAACCATCCCATTAATAGACATAAATAATCCTCTTTGTTCATCGGGAGCAAGGTTCGCCAAAAGTGTTTGTAAGCTTGGAATATTCAATGCCTGTGCAGACCCAAATAATAAAAGTGGAATTATAAAGAAATAAAAACTGTGAATATATGGAACCATCAGCATGGTGATTGTATATAATATAAATGCTGATTTTAAGAGTGTTATGCTTCCAAATCTGTTTGTTAATTTTCCCACTTGACTTGCCACTGCTGCGGTAGATAGTGAGCTCAAAGATAAAGCTATGCCAATTTTCGGTGCCGATAGTTTAAAATTTTGACTTAATAAAAATGGGATATACGTTAAAATTGCACCATAAAGAATTAAAAAAGTCAAAACGCTAAGGGCAAAAGTTGCAATAACTTCTTTTCTTTGAATACTCTTGGAAATTGCTTTTAGGTAAACTTTTAAATTTGGAGTTTTCTCAAATTCAGGCTCTTCTAAAAAAAATATGACAATGAGTCCTACAGGTATTGCAAATATTGGCAACAAAAAAGGATAATACCAAGCAATGCCAGCCAACATGCCACCAATCAAAGGGAAAAAACCAGTAGCTAAACTCAAAACGCTGGCGTTATATCCCATAACTTTGGGTCTATCCTTTCCTTTAAAAAAATCGCCAATTAAAGTTACATTTAAGGAACCTAATGCAGAAGCACCCACTCCCTGAAAAATTCGAAGAAGCACCAAAACATGAAAGCTATGAATAAAAAAAGCTGTCGAACCAGCAATAGCAAAGATAAATAATGATGGTATGAGTACTTTTTTTCGACCCCAACGGTCGGCTAAAATCCCCGCTATTGGCGCTAAAAATATTCCTGGAAATGTAAAAGCGCTAATCAATAAGCCTACTTGTACTTTAGTAATATGCAGAGTTTCAGCAATTTTTGGTAATGCCGGCGTTAAACTTGCTACTCCCATGACTGCAACAAGTGTGATGCTGAAAATTATATAAAGCCTTTTATCTTTCCTCATTAAATCAATTTGATATTTTTCCTGCCATTTCCTATTACAACTTATCAAAAGTAGATTAAAATTCGCTTTTGCTTTAAAAAAAGTATCTTTCGTCATAGCAGTTTTGAATCTTTAAATTAATGAAAGCTCTAAAATCAGTTTTAAGAAATTTTAAAATCGCTCTAACTCATTAGCATTGAAAATCTTAAATTCATAAAAACAAAAAATACTTAAACAATATTTTCTGTTAAATTTGCCACCACATAAGATATAAATTCTCAATATGAAATCTATTTTTTTTCTCCTTTTTTTTTCCATTTGGATATCGAGTTGTAGTTCCCAAATAATTTCTAAGCAATCGAGTTGGAAATATCTTCCTTATGACTCCATCCAAGATAGTTGTTGGCGAAATCCAACCTTTGATGACAATAAATGGGCTCATTCTTCAGACTTTATCTCAGGAAATTTCGAAAATAATAATTCAACAACTTTCTACTTTCGCAAGACGTTTAAAATTAAAAATCCAAAAAAGCAGAAAGGATTACGTTTTCAGATTTTGAGAAATGATGGAGCAATTATTTATATAAATGGACATGAAATGATTCGTTCGAATATGCCTAATGGTAATATAACATACACAAGCACAGCATCAATGGAATCTGACGAAAACAATTCCAAGCATTATTTCACATATATAGTTCCTTCTAATTTTCTAAAATCCGGGAAAAATACTATTGCCGTAGAAGTTCATAAAAGTAAAGAATCAAAATCCAAAATGAGATTTGATTTGCAATTAGATTTTTCATTCTTATCTTCATTTATAAAAGCTCCATATTTACTTTTTTCTAACGATGATACTAAAATGCTGTTGTTGTGGCAGTTGAACGAATCGAAAACTTGTACTATATATTGGGGCACCGACACAAATTTTTATGAAAACTCCCAAATTAGCAGTGAATATGGAAACTCACACCTTCACAAAATGATGCTTTCGAGCTTGAAGCCAAACACAAAATATTATTATAAAGTAAGCATTGACAGCAGCGCAACAAAAAAGGGTAGTTTCTATTCTAATACCTCCGCCAATGTTAAAAAAATTAGTTTTTATGCTTATGGCGACACACGAACAAATCCAGCTGAACATAATTTAATTGCTAAAAAAATTATGGAAGAAATTGCTCATGATATATTATCTCAAACATTTATTGTTTCGAGTGGTGATTTTGTTTCCAATGGCAATAATGAGTCAGATTGGGATTCTCAATTTTTCGACCCACAATATTTATATCTTCAAAAAATGTTAGCCAACTTGCCTTATTGCAGCGCTTTAGGAAATCACGAGGGGCAAGGAATCCTTTATGCAAAATATTTTCCCTACCCGATGTTTACCAATGGAAGATTTTATTATTCATTCGATAATGGGCCAGTGCATTTTTCCATTATTGATCAATTTACCGATTATTCTATTGGAAGCTGTCAGTATAATTGGCTCTTGAACGATTTGGCAAGTAGCAATAAAGCATGGAAATTCATTCTCCTGCATGAACCGGGGTGGACTGCTGGCGGTCATTCTAATAATTTAAAAGTGCAAAATATAATTCAACCACTATGCTTAAAACATGGAGTTCAGTTTGTTATAACCGGCCATAATCATTATTATGCAAGAGCCTCTGTCAATGGCGTTATGCATATCACTACTGGCGGTGGTGGCGCACCGCTTTATAATCCCAAAGCAAGTTCAGATAGCATTATTGTTTCCGAAAAATCCTATCATTTTTGCAAATTCAATATCGACAATGACACTCTTAAATTTACTGCCGAACGACAAGATGGAACAATAATTGAAAATATTGAATATCATATAAATAGCTCCACTAATTTCAAAAAACAAGATGATTTATTGGAAGCAAATTTCAAAGTTTTTTCTGATGAAAAAAATATTCATATCGTCAATAAGTCTTTATCTAACAGTATTTTAGAAATTTTTGATGAAAATGGGTTAAGCTTAATTAAAATGAACTCTAATAAGCCTGAGGAGTTGATTCCAAATTATAATAAGGGTTTTTATTTTGTAAGGATTTCTGTCGCTGATAAATCCATTGTGAAGAAAATTCTTTTGGAGTAACTAACTCCAGAATTTTAGAGCTGAAAGATAATTGTAATAAATTTTTTAACTGATTGAAAAGAAATTATGCTACAACATGAAATGAACAGCTAAGATTTATGTAATGCTCGAGCATAAGGAGCGAAATCCAAACCTATAAATTCCTTTTTCAAATATTTATAATATCCAGCAATACCAACCATTGCAGCGTTGTCAGTAGTGAAATTGAAGGGAGGAATAAACGATTGCCAACCATATTTAGCTTGCCCCAGCATAATTTGTTTTCGAAGTTCGGAGTTGGCTGAGACTCCACCAGCAACAGCAATCTGATTGATTTGTAACTCTTTAGAAGCTTTTATCAATTTATCCATCAGCACTTCCACAATAATTCTTTGGATAGAAGCGGCGAGGTTTACTTTATTTTCTTCAATAAAAAGTGGATTATTCTTTAGTTCATCACGAATAAAATAGAGAAATGAGGTTTTCAGGCCACTAAAACTATAATCAAAACCTTGGATTTTTGGTTTCGGGAAATTGAATGATAAGGCATCACCTTCGGCGGCAAGTTTATCTATCAGAGGGCCACCAGGATAAGGCAATCCAAGAATTTTTGCTGATTTATCGAAAGCCTCTCCAGCGGCGTCATCAATGGTTTTACCTATGATTTCCATGTCGAAATAATCGCGCACCAGAACAATTTGGGAATGCCCACCAGAAACAGTAAGGCATAGAAAAGGAAAAGCTGGAACATTGTTGCCACCACTGTCGATAAAATGCGCTAAAATATGTGCTTGAAGATGGTCAATTTCGATCAAAGGGATATTCAATCCCAAAGCCAAACCTTTTACAAACGAGGTGCCTACAAGAAGAGACCCAAGAAGGCCCGGCCCTCTGGTAAAAGCAATTGCCGATAAATCTCTTTTCGTTAATCCACTTTCTTTTAACGCATTATCCACCACCGGAACAATATTCTGTTGATGAGCTCGTGAAGCTAATTCGGGCACAACTCCGCCATATTTTTTATGTACATCCTGCGATGCAATTACGTTTGCTAATACTCGCCTACCTTGCAAAATTGCAGCAGAAGTATCATCACAAGAAGATTCAATGGCCAAGATTATCGGTTCATTCATAGTGGCGGCAAAATTAGGAAATTTTTTTCGCTGTCGTCCATTATTGAGAGAATTTGCCTCATCTCAAAAAAATTAATTTGCTAAAAGTTTTGCCTTGCTATCACAATAGCTGAATAATTCTATATTTTCGCAAGCGATAAATTGTCAACAATTATATTGAAAATTTGTGAGTTAAATATTACAAAACCTTTATAGAATAAATAATGAGCGAAATTTTTAAGTCATCTTATCGAAACATTTTTATTCTTAGTTTGCTGGTATTTCTAATCACAGCATTTTTCAGCACGGGTTGTTTTCATCCTGACGAACACTTTCAAATTCTTGAATTTTGCAATTTTAAACTCGGACAGACTCCTGCCGCAGACTTACCATGGGAATTCCACGAGAGAATACGTCCAGCATTGCAACCAGCATTAGGATATCTAATAATCAAAGGATTAAATATTATAAGCATTCAAAATCCATTCACTTATTCACTGATATTCAGAATTCTCACCGCCATATTTTCATGGTTAGTTATAAGCAAATTTTGCCTACTCTTAATCAAAGAATTCTCTACCGAAAAAGCCCGAAAGATTTTTATATGGATGAGCCTTTTTCTATGGTTTGTGCCTCTCCTCAGCGTTCGCTTTTCGTCAGAAAATTATTCAGCTTTGACTTTATTTTCAGCAGTTTATTTAATTATCAAGTTCAACGACAGCCCTTTATATAAAAACATTTTACAGCTTATTTTTGCTGGTATGCTTTTAGGTTTTTCATTTTACTTTCGTTTTCAAATGGGCTTGGCCATTCTTGGCATTGGTTTGTGGTTAGTAATAATTGGCAAGATGAAATGGAAAAATCTTTCAGTATTAATAGTCTCTGGCATGCTCGCCATTACATTTTGCATATATCTCGATTATTGGTTTTATGGAAGTTTTGAACTAAGCCCTGTAAATTATTTTTTAGCAAATATCATTGAAAATAAAGCAGCAGATTATGGAACTGACCCATGGTGGTATTATTTTATA
Organism: Bacteroidetes bacterium CG2_30_33_31; assembly: GCA_001872625.1. Taxonomy (GTDB): domain Bacteria; phylum Bacteroidota; class Bacteroidia; order Bacteroidales; family UBA1556; genus UBA6267. The sequence continues at coordinate 39,107 of MNXP01000054.1, read as the reverse complement.
TTATTTATTTTGAAAGCTGTGCCTCCAATAAGTATCATTTTATTAGGCTTTTTCCTTATTGGCATTTACAAAAAGCCAAGAAGCATTTTTGTATGGATTTTAATCCCATTTTTAATAGGCCATTTTGCCATCGGACACAAAGAATTAAGATTTCTATTTCCCATGGTATTTATATTAATTTACCTTGCTAACATTGGAATTGAGTCATATTTTGCCAAACAGAAACTTCAAAGAATAGGTCGATATATCTTTATTTTTGCCGCTGCAATTAACTTCATCATCCTGGCCTCCATCATGTTTACACCAGCACAAGATTCCATAAATTGCTATAAATTTTTATATAATAATTCATCAAAAAATGAAATGATACTATTGTGTAAAGAAAAAAATGTTTATGATATGGTGGGCATTAAAACTCATTTTTATGAATCTTCCAAAGTAAAATGTGTGGTTCTTAAAGACAATGTTCAGATTTCTAATTATTTAAAAATCAACAAGCAAAGACAAATATATTTGCTGGAGAGGAATTTTTCTTCCAACAATGATTTTGTGGGTTACCACAGCAAAATAGTTTATAGCACATTTCCAAAATGGATTTCAAATTTCAATTTTAATAATTGGATGAGCCGTGCAAGTGTATGGAAAATAGTAGAAATTCAAAAAATTGATTAAATATTTTAAATAAATTTCGCCGCAAAATGATGCAATATTTATATATTTTAGCCCCTTAAACGAAATACAATTTTTTTTATGATAGCAAAGAATAAAGTAGTCAGTTTAAATTACCGTTTGACAAAAAGCGACGCATCCGGTGAACTGATAGAAGAAACTTATGGCAGCCAGCCAATGACTTTTCTTTATGGTGTGGGAATGATGATTCCAAAATTTGAAGCTGAGCTACAAGGCAAAAGCAAAGCTGAGAAATTTTCTTTTGGCATTGCCGCAGAGCAAGCTTACGGTCTTAATAATCCAGAAATGGTGGTTGATTTGCCATTAAATATTTTTGAAAATGAAGGCAAAATAGATTACTCAATAATAAAAATTGGCAATATGCTGCCAATGCAAGATAACGAGGGAAATCATTTGCATGGCATTATTAAGGAAATTAGTGATAATACAGTGAAAATGGACTTTAATCATCCTCTTTCAAGTCAAGACTTATATTTTGAAGGCGAAATTGTGGATGTTCGCGAAGCTACAGCAGAAGATCTTCAACATGGTCATGTTCATGGTCCAGAAGACCACCATCATTAGAAAAAAATTCTTTTAGAAATGGAAATTCTTTTATGATAAAAGAATTTCCATTTTTTCATATTTTTGGTTTCTTAATTTATTTCATCTTATTATGATTAAAAATTTTATTGCTCTTCAAATAAAAAAAGCAGCACGTTCGTCAATCTGGCAAAAAAATTTAGCATTAAATATCTTCATAGGTTTTATACTTTTTATGCTGACCGCAGAATTTGTTTTGTTAGGATATTTTCTCGATGAAATTCTTTTGTCCATTGACCCCGAAGGTGCACCAGAGCTTATGCTTGAAAGCATTTTTTTATATTATTTTCTATTGACTTTTCTATCGAGATTTTTTATGCAGAACTTACCTACGGCGGAAATTGGGCAGTTTTTGCATCTCCCTATCAAAAGGTCAAAAATCGCAATGTATGTTCAATTGCGTTCGCTATCAACATTTTTTAATTTCATACCTTTCATACTTTTTTTGCCCTTTGCCATAAAATTTATGAGCCACGAATACTCCTCCATCACAGCTTTGGTATGGTTTGGAGCAATATTCTTTTTCGATATGACAAGCAATTTTAGCTTACTATGGCTGAAAAGAAAATCTAATAATAACTCCTTGATTTTCTTTATAATAATTGGAATTATAGTCATGGCATTTCTTTTAGAAAATATGAAATTATATTCACTTTCCGACTTAAGCAAAAGCTATTTTGAAGCATTGCAAAACAACTTTTCATTGATTTTGATACCAATAGGTTTGTCAATAATTTCATTCATTTTATCTTATAAATACATCATAAAAAACAGCTATTTAGAAGATTTGCCTTCCACAAAAAATGCATCAGAAAGCATCTCCTCTAAATTTACAATCATTGGCAATTATGGCAAAGTAGGCCAACTTGTATTAAATGAAATTAAACTTCTTCTTCGGCACAAACGTTCAAAATCAATATTATATATGACTCCAATGTTTCTTCTTTATGGTCTCCTTTTTTATCCTCAAGATTTATACAGAAATAGTTTTGGATGGCTTGTTTTTGTAGGAATATTCGTTACTGGCGGATTTATGATGGCTTATGGTCAATATATTTTATCATGGGAAAGTCGACATTTCGATTTTTTACAATCATCGAACATTAGTCGAAAGGATTTCTTTACAGCTAAATATTATCTGATTGCTACACCTACATTATTAATGTTCATATTAACAACACCATACGTATATTTTGGCAAAGACATTTTGCTGATAAATACGGTAGCATTCATTTATAATATTGGCATAAATGCGCCATTACTTTTATTCACAGCTTCCTTCAACCGAAAGCGGATGGAATTAGCAAAAGGTGCTTCCATGAATTATCAAGGTATTGGCATCAACAATTTTATTGCCGCAGTTCCACTTATTGCTTTCCCAGCAATAATTTTCAAAATATTGATGATTTTTTTTAATGTAAATACATCTCTATTAATATTCACAATTATAGGCATTTCTGGTTTTTTGAGCCACAAAATACTTATAAAATACGCAGTAAAATTTTTTGAAAAAAATAGGTATAAAATCTCTGAAGGATTTCGTCAATCATAGATTATAACATTGAAAAACAAATTATTATGGAAAATATTATTACAGTAAAAGGATTAAAGAAAATTTATTCTGGCGTGGTGGTTTTAAACATTGCAAATTTGAAGATTAAAGAAGGAGAAAGCTTTGGATTAGTTGGAAATAATGGCGCCGGAAAGACAACTTTTTTTAGGTTGATACTGGATTTGATTCGTGCCAACGAAGGCCATATAGAATCTAAAGGCAAAAATGTGGCTGGCAGTGAAGATTGGAAAATTTATACAGGCTCATTTCTCGATGAAGGATTTCTGATAGATTATTTATCCCCTGAAGAATATTTCGATTTTGTGGGCAAGCTCAACAACTTATCCGCTGGCGATATCGAAGAATTTTTGAAATCTTTTCGTGATTTTTTTGGCGATGAGATTTTAGAAAAAAAGAAATATATACGCGATCTTTCTAAAGGAAATCAAAAGAAAGTTGGAATTGCAGCTGCCATCATGAGCAATCCTGAAATCATTATTCTTGACGAACCATTTTCCAATCTTGACCCTACATCTCAAATAATTTTAAAGAAATTATTAAATAAATTGTCCACAGAAAAAAATATCAGCATGCTTATTTCGAGTCACGATTTAAATCATGTAACAGATGTTTGCAAGCGAATAGTTGTTCTGCACAAGGGCGATATTGTTAAAGATATTGAAACCTCCACAAGCACTTTGAACGAATTAGAAAGCTATTTTGCCGAACAAATTAAGGACTAAGCTATTATAAATTTTTGGTAGCTAAAATAATTTTCCAATTCGACAAAATAAACTACCTTTGAAACGTTATTTAAAATTAATAACTCAAAAGATTTACAATTAAAACATTTTTGAAAATATTGAGATACAGTTTATTAGCCTTTCTTGGGCTATTGATAATCTCGTATTTCATTTTTAGAACTGCCTCGGTGCAAACTTGGCTAATAACAAAAATTGCCGACAAACTATCTAAAGATTTGCAAACAGAAGTAAGTATTGAAGGCGTTGATATATCGTGGTTTATGAATGTTGTGTTGCAAAATATTACTATAAAAGACCACCATAAAAATGATTTTTTCAAAGCCAAAGAATTGATAAGTAGATTTAGTTCATTTCAAAGAAAAAGAAATAAATTTGTACTTTCTAATTTGGAAATCAATGATTTATATCTTGCCATGCGATATTATAAAGGAGAAAAAGATGTAAACTTTCAATTTATCATCGACCATTTCGCCTCCACAGATACCACAGCATCAAAGCCTTCAATCTTTGGAATCAACAAAATAATTATAAGAAATGGCAGATATATCTTGGACGATGAAAATGAAAAAAAATACCCTAATGGCATAGATTATTACCATTTAGACGTTAGCAATATCAACGCATCAGTAAGAGATTTTAGAATCGATACAGGTTATTTCTTTGCTAATTTCAAGTCATTTTCTATTAAAGAAACTTCTGGTTTTCAAATAAAAAATATGGTCGGAGATGTAATATTAGGTTCCGACAGACTCACAATCAACGATTTATATTTCCTTACACCAAATTCGGAGATAAACTCTCAATTTGAATTCAAATATAATCATTGGGGAGATTGGCTCGATTTTATAAATAAAATAAATTTCAATACGCAGCTGGATTCTTCCAAAATTAATATTGCAGATATAAAATATTTTGCGCCCGATTTAAAAGGAATGAATGATGTCTTTTCGGCCTCTGGTAATATCATTGGCAGCATAGCCAACTTAAAATTGAAAAACTTTAAGTTTGATTATGGCAAAATCACTCATTTTGATGGAAAAATTAGCCTTGCTGGATTACCAGATATTGAAAAATCCTTTATCGATATTAAGGTTAATAAGTTCATTACCAATAGCAATGATATAAATTCTATATTGCTGCCCAACAAAGAAACTATTCCGTTGCCTGACAATATTAAATCTCTTCAAAATATAAATATCAATGGCCGTTTTACAGGATTTTATAATGATTTTGTGGCCAATGCAAAATTTAATACAGCTATTGGAAGTCTTGAAACCGACATTTTACTTAAACCTCTAAAAGATTCTAATTCTCTGGCTTACAACGGAAAAATTGACTTAAAAAATTTCGACTTAGGAAAATTTATCGGTGGAGTAAATATAGGAAATTTAAGTTTGAATGGTGAAATTAATGGCCAAGGTTTGACAAAAGATGCTGTTGCCGAAATTAATCTTGATGTGTCAAATATTAGAATTGCTAAATATACCTATCGCCATTCGAGTGTGGTTGGGAATATTAAAAATAGAGAAATTTCTGCCAAGGTAATTTCTCAGGATAGCCTCTTCCACTTGGTGGCTGCTGGAAGTTATAATTTCGCCTACAAACTACCAATTTATAAATTTGATGCGAAAATTGCTAATGCCCGCCTCGACCGACTTTTTATGTCGAATGCTGATTCCTTCGGAACAATAAGTGGACATTTAATAGTTGACGCTCAAGGAAATAGCATTGATAATATTAGAGGAAATATTGATGCTGACTCAATAATTTATCTCTATAATGACAAACTTTATCAAGGTGGAAATATTACTATTGCCAGCTCGAACCAAGGTGTAAACCGCGATATTTCCATCGACTCAAAATATATTGACGGCAAAATAAATGGTGAATTCAACTTCAAAGATTTAACAAAAGTTTATACCTATTTGCTCGATAATTTTATCCCTTCGCTTTTAAACGGTGAAAAGTATAAGCCTCAGAAAGTACAAAAAGACCTTGATATAGTTGGCAATCAGTTTTTTAAATTTAACTTCAATCTAAAAAACACAAAAGATTTGTCAGAAATTTTTTATCCCGATTTGATGATTTCTGACCATTCTAACCTAAATGGATTATTTAATGCCAAAAAACATTTGCTCGATATAAAATTGAAAGTGCCAGAAATTTCTTACGTTGGCAAAAAATTTAAATCTGTATCATCAGTTATTTCGGGCCATTTGGACACATTCAACATTTTGGTAAGAGCATCAAAATTTGTCATAAACGACAGCCTAAAATTTGACAGTTTACAGCTTATTTCTCGAGTATTTAGAGATAGTGCAGATATTTCTTTCTCCATAGGCAAAAGTGGCGATTCTACCAAAAGGGCAATTATTAAAAGTGGAGTACACTTTTTGGGAAGCGAAAACATTCAAGCCTCAATAACTCAATTGGACGTCTTTATTGAAGATTCACTTTGGCGGCTTAAACAGCATAACAATATTATATATAAGCACCACTATTTGAATGTCAGTGATTTAAGACTTGTATCAGGACTAAATAGCTTAAATATTGATGGCATAATTTCAGACTCACCAACAGATTTAATGAAGTTAAGTTTTAATGACTTTGAACTGAGCTTTTTGAACTTTTTTCTGCGTGGATATCAAACAAATTTGCAAGGTCGAGTAACTGGTTATGTGGACTTGTCGAAACTTTGGGATCATCCAAATTTTACTTCTAATTTTAAAGTAGAAAATCTTAATTTCAATGAATCATATTTGGGCGATTTATCGATTAAGGCACTCTGGAACGACAAACTTCAAGCCGTAGGCTTAAATGTTGATATTCTGAATAATAAATTATCAATTCCAATGAATACTGTAAGCGTTGATGGATATTATTTCCCATACAGTAAAGAACAAAATTTAGACTTAGAAATTATCACCAGCAATTTTCCTTTGAGGAGTATTCAGCCTTATTTATCTTCGTTTAGCTCAAAAATTGAAGGCACAGCTTCAGGCAATCTTAAACTTGATGGCACCTTAGAAGCGCCTCTTATCAGTGGATTTTTGAAAACCAACATTAATGCTTTGAAGGTCGATTATTTAAATACTGAATATTCTATCAATGATAATTTCGTATTTAAACCTAATTATTTTGGCTTTGAACATGCAAAAATTCATGATTCACAATACAGCAGCGGTAAATCTCATTCGGGCGATTTGACCTTCAAAATGTACCATAAAAATTTTGCAGATATGAGAATGGAGCTGTCGGTGGATGCAGAAAACATTAATTTGCTAAATACCACTAAAGTAGATAATGAGCTATTTTATGGCTATGGCGTAGGCGATGCAAAAATAACAATCGATGGCCCTTTGACAGATTTAAAATTTGACATATATGTTAAACCATTGCGCAATAGTAAGATAGCTATTCCAATGTCTGAATCTTCCTCAGTGCAGACGACAGAATTTATTAGTTTTATTGTAAAAGATACCACTTTAAAAGCTGCACCTAAGAAAACAGATGAAGAATATAATATGAGCCTGAAATTAGAATTCGATATGACTCCTGAGGCTACAGTTCAACTTGTAATGGATGAGACTGTTGGCGATATAATTACAGCCAATGGTGCTGGCAATATAAGAATGACTATTGACAGACTTATGAACGTAAATATGTATGGTACTTATGAAATCACCAAGGGAGATTATCTTTTCACCATGAGAAATATAATTAACAAACATTTTTATTTGAAACCCGGTGGAAGCATACGTTGGAATGGAGATGTTATGAATGCGAAAATGAATCTTCAAGCTGTCTATCGAACTGAGGCTAAACTCTATGATTTGCTAAGGATGGTTGATACTTCTTCCGTTTACAAACGTCGTTCAAAAGTAGATTGTGTAATTAACATTAATGGCAATCTGGTATCGCCCGATATCGCCTTCAACATAGAACTTCCTGAGGAAAGCAGCACCACAAAAGAGTTGGTAAATATGGTTTTATTTGCGAGTTCTGGAGAAACAAATCAGGATATTATGAATAAGAATTTCATTAGCCTTTTGATGTTAGGTACATTTCAAGCACCAAGTGGTTACAGCAATGCCACAAATCCAAATTCCATAGCCTCAAATGCCACTGAAATGCTTGCAAATCAAGTTAGTAATTGGCTAAGTAAAATGTCAAATGATGTTGATATTGGAGTTTCTTATGTTCCTGGTGATGATGTTACAAGTCAAGAATTTGCTGTTTCTATGTCGTATCAAGCATTCAACGATAGACTTTTGATTGATGGCAAATTTGGCTCTGGTGGAGATATGAAAGACCAAAATTCTACAAGAGTTGTTGGTGATTTTGATATGGAATATAAAATTACCAAAAACGGAAACTTAAAAGCAAAAGCCTTTAATAGAACTAATTACGACGAACCTTTTCTTAAGAAAGCCCCATATACACAAGGAGTTGGAATTGTTTACCGCAAAGAATTTGATAATCTAAGGGAGCTTTTTGAAAAAACTAATAAATTAGAATCTCAAAAATAAAACAATAAATTTCTACCATGTTTGGATTAACATGGAATATAAGAACATTGAAAGAAATTCCATTTTCATCATCCTACCCAAACCCCCAAACCCGCAAACCTCCAAACCTCCAAACCCCCAAACCCGCAAACCCGCAGTTCTAAAAGTTGATGTACAGAATGCAAAATACTTTAAAGAGAAGTATCTTTTATCAAACTAATTTTTTGTAATAATTTGGTAGATTGTGTCTTAGCGTAATTTTTATTAATAAAAAAATCAACAGCTTTTATTCCAATAATTGCGTTAGTGAGAAAAATTTCATCGGCCTCAATAAGCTGACTTTGGGTAGGACATTGCTCTAATATTTCGAAGCCTAATTCATCACATAATTTCAGCACTTGCTTACGCATAATTCCTGGAAGAACACCAGAATCCAAGGGTGGACTTATTAATTTATTTCCAATAATTGCAAATAAATTGGAAGATGTGGCTTCAATAATTTGTTTGTTCTCATTTAAAATCAGCACTTCATCAAAATTATTTTCGCTTGCATAAATCGATGCCATCACAAAAAACTGAGCATTATTGCTTTTTATTAAGTTTAAGATATTTATTGGTTTTAGTAGGTCTGAAAAAATTCCAAGAGTAACTTTTTGGGTTTGCAATAAAAATTCATTTTGAATCCTAAATATTTCTATCAAAAAATCAACATTTCTATTTGTTGGTAAATATTTACCACCATCTTTTCTAAAGACATTAAGCCTAATATATGCTCCAGTATCAATTTTATTAGCCTTTAAAAGTTCATAAAATAGGTTTTCAAAATCAGGAATTATATCATATTCAAAAGACATTTTAAGCAACTTCATGCCACTATGTAATCTCGACAAGTGGTCGTACAAAAAAAGTGGTGTACCATCAATTACGCGAATCGATTCAAATAATCCATCGCCATAGAGAAAACTCCTATTGCTGGTTTTCAAGGTAAATGCTTTATGCTTAAGTATTTTGCCGTTAAATATTATATAATTTTCGATTGAACTCATTTAGCAAAGATAAAATGATTAATACTTTTAAATTATAAAATATTGCAGAGAAAAATTTCAAAAAAAATTTGATTTTAAATTTGCCAATATGTCAGTTTTAGGGTGCTGGCATAACCTTTGACTAATATCGAGCCTCAAAATACAAATCAATTATAAACAGAAATAATATGCAAAAAGGTAAGATAAATGTGCAAACCGAAAACATTTTTCCGGTTATAAAAAAATTCCTATATTCTGATCATGAAATATTTTTAAGGGAATTAATATCTAATGCTGAAGATGCTACCGAGAAAATGAAAGCCCTTGTAAGAGGAGGAAAATCTGATGTAGAATTAGGAGATTTGACAATTAAAATTGTCTTAGATTCCAAGGGAAAAACCATAAAAATTATTGATAGTGGTATAGGAATGACGGCAGAAGAGATTGAAAAATATATAAATCAGATTGCATTCTCGAGTGCCGAAGAGTTTGTTGAAAAGTTTAAAGATATTGATGGCACAAATATTATTGGTCATTTTGGTCTTGGCTTCTACTCAGCATTTATGGTCTCCGAAAAAGTGGAAATAAAATCGAAAAGCTATAAAAAAGGACCTGGAACAAAGGCTGTTCGTTGGGAATGTGATGGCAGCCCAGAATATCTTATAGAAGATTCAGACAAAAAAAATAGAGGAACGGAAGTTATACTCCACGTTTCTGAGGAATCTAAAGAGTTTTTAGATGAACAGCGCATTTTAGGAATTCTGAATAAATACTGCAAATTTTTACCTGTAGAAATTGAATTTGGCGAAGAATCCAAATGGGTGGATGATGATGAAAAGAAAGATAAAGACGGCAAAGCTGAAAAGAAGGAAATAAAAATTCCACGCATAATCAATAATACCAAGCCTTTATGGAAAAAATCTCCTACCGAATTGAAAGATGAAGACTATATCAATTTCTATCGCGAACTCTATCCTATGCAATTCGATGAACCTCTGTTTTGGATTCATCTAAATGTTGATTATCCTTTTAATTTGACGGGAATACTCTATTTCCCAAAAATCAAGAAAAATATTGAAATACAGAAAGATAAGATTCAACTTTATTCTAATCAAGTTTTTATTACCGACGACGTAAAAGATATTGTTCCTGAATTTTTGACACTTCTTCATGGTGTTATCGATTCTCCCGACATTCCTTTGAATGTGTCGCGCTCATATCTGCAAAGCGATTCAAATGTAAAGAAGATTTCTAACCATATAGCCAAAAAAGTTGCTGATAAACTGGAAGATAATTTCAAAAATGACCGTGAATCTTTCGAGAAAAAATGGAACGATATTAAAGTTTTTATAGAATATGGAATGCTCTCAGATGAAAAATTCTATGAAAAAGCAGAGAAATTTACTTTGTTTAGAAACTTAGACGAAAAATATTTTACCATTGAAGAATATAAGGAGAAAATAAAAGAACTTCAGACAGATAAAGATGGCAAATTAATAGCTCTTTATTCCAATGATTTAGATGCTCAATATAGTTATATCGAAACTGCCATAAATCGCAATTACGATGTGCTGCTAATGGATGGTATTTTAGATAGCCACTTTATAAATCAATTGGAACAGAAATTAGAAAAATTTAGTTTCTCTCGTGTTGACGCTGATACAATTGATAAACTCATCAAAAAAGACGAGCAAATTCCATCAAAAATATCTGAAGATGAGCAAAATAAGATAAAATCCGTTTTTGAAAAGTCCTTAGATTCCAAATCATATTCTGTGGTTTTTGAAAGTATGAACGAAGATGAACAAGCAGTTCAAATTAATCAACCTGAATTTATGAGACGTATGAAAGATATGCAAGCTATGGGTGGTGGCGGCGGAATGTCATTTTATGGCGAACTTCCAGACCAATACAATTTGGTTGTAAATTCAAATCATGCATTAGTTTATCAACTGGTGAATGATAATGATGAAGAACACAAGGAAAAGATTGTGAAACAGCTTATTGATTTAGCAATGTTATCTCAAAACTTATTAAAAGGTAAAGACTTGGCTGAATTTATTAAACGCTCTGTTGAAATTATTAAACCTGAAAAATAGAAGGTCTAAAGCAATTAAATCCTCGCTGATATATTATAAGCGGGGATTTTTTTATGCTATTTTTTCAAAATATCCATTATAAAACTTGCTTAAGAAGTTCTTCATGAAATCCATCGGCACTAAAAGTTCCCAAGGGCAATGTGATATATAATCCAGTAGATGAGCAATATACTTTGCCAAGCTCATCAATTAACTTTGCAGACATAAAAATTTTCCGACCATCAACTTTTTCAACATTTGTTTCCACTGTAGCTAAAGTGTGCAGAGGCAGCAAGGAAATATAATCAACTGAAATAGTTTTGGCGACCACAGAAAAGCCAGCAGCCCATGCGGCCAAACCCATAGCTTCATCTAAAACCGCTGCCATTGCTCCACCATGAACATGCGACGCTGGCCCTTGTGTTTTTGCACCAAAATAGACTTTAGCGATAAATTTCTTGTCGATATTACGAAGGAAGTACTTAACAATCAGCCTGTTTTCGTCATCATCGCCTACAACAAAAGAAGTCCCTTCTCCATAATTTTTTGGAAATATCAACTCTTTACTGTCTTTAATATCATGAATATCTTCCCTTTTAATTTTAGTTTTTGCCATCGAATAATCTCTGAAATTTGAAAATTTTGATATATGCTGGCAAAATTAGATATTTTATGAGATGTCTTATTAATTTATTATATTTTTGCCACCAACATTTTAATAATTTTTAAATGGGTGTAAGTTTATCTAATTTCTTAATCCTTAATAATATATCTTCCATATTTGATATTATTAAACCCTTTGATATTTCAGAAATATATGGATTTATAATTATTATTTTGCTATTAATTTTTTCAGGTCTTATCTCTGGTGCTGAGATTGCATTCTTTTCTCTTAACCACAGTTTCTTAAAAAAAATAGAAAATTCAGAGAATTTATCGGACAAAATGATACTTTCATTAATTGAAAAGCCAAAGCATTTGCTTGCTATTATTCTGATTTCCAATAATTTTATTAATGTAGCAATAGTTTTAATATCAGCTTGGCTGTCAAATGTTTTATTCGATTTCTCATCCTTTCCAGCTTTAGGATTTTTTGTTGAAGTTATTTTTATAACCTCAATAATGTTGCTTTTTGGTGAAATAATGCCAAAAATTTACGCACGCCAAAAATCCGAACCTTTTGCAAGATTAATGGCTACTCCCTTAAGTATTTTGGGCAAAATTTTCAAACCTTTGGTGCATGTTCTTGTGGTGTCTACCAATATTATTGATAAATCAATGCTTAAGAAAAAAGCATCACTAACGATGAGCGAATTGTCGGAAATTGTTGAAATTGCAAACGCTAATAATAATAAAAGTGAGTTGGAAGAAGCTAAAATTCTGAAGAGCATCACCACTTTTGGAGAAACTGATGTAAAAGAAATAATGAAAGCTCGAGTAGATGTATTTGCCGTTAATATTTCTACACCTACCGAACAACTCATTGAATTAATAAAAGAGCAAGGCTATTCCAGAATTCCTATTTTCAAAGAAAATTACGATGGTGTAGAAGGTGTTCTTTATATCAAAGATTTACTTTCACACCTCAACGACAAATTATTCCATTGGCAAGATTTAATTCGACAAGCTTTCTTTGTACCTGAGAATAAAAAAATTAATGACTTGCTTCAAGAGTTTAAAAAGAAAAAAATCCATCTCGCCATAGTAGTCGATGAATATGGTGGAACCTCTGGTATAGTTACTCTCGAAGATATTCTTGAAGAAATAGTTGGAGAAATTAGCGACGAATTCGACATAAAAGAGGATAGCCTAAGTTATAAGAAAATTGATGAGAAAACTTGGGTTTTTGATGCCAAAACTTCTATCAACGACCTTTGCAAAATTATAAATATCGATGCTTATTACTTTGATAAAATTAAAGGTGAATCAGATTCAATTGCGGGTTTGATATTAGAATTAAAAGGTGAATTTCCAAAAATTAACGACATTATAAAATATAATAATATTGAGTTTGAAGTTTTAATGATGGACAATCGCCGAATCAAACGCATAAAATTGAAGATGTTATGAAATTGAATACCTGTGCATTAGTTATATTTTTAGGGATAAGCATTTTATCATGTACCAGCGATGTGATTCCAAAACCTGTAGGAAATTTCAGAATAGATATTCCAAAACACAACTATTATAACCTGAATCAAAAGGAGCTCCCCTACTCTTTTGATTATGCCGATTATGCACAGATTAATTCTTTTAAAGATAATAATCCATATTGGTTGGATATTTTTTATCCAAAATTTAAAGCTAAAATCTATATCAGCTATATCAAAATGGATACTTCCTTATCGAAATATATTAATGAAAGCCATGATTTAGCATTTAAACATGCCTCCATGGCAGCTGATATTGAATCGGAAGCTGTGATTGATAATTCGAGAAAACTCTATGGGTTAATCTATTATATCAAAGGAAATAATGTTGCTTCGCCAATAAATTTCTACCTTACCGACAGTGTAAATAATTTTCTAAGAGGGGCATTATATTTTAATATGGCTCCAAAAAATGATTCTTTATCGCCAGTAATTCAAGATATTGAAAAAGACATTAAGGTTTTAATTAAAACTTTTAAATGGAAAAAATAGTTGAAAAAGCTTTAGAGAAATTCTTTTTAATACAAAATAGTTTATTTAAGATTTCCTTTTTTTTCATTCAACATCTCAAGAAACAGATTCTTGAAATCTTCGCTGGGCAAAGCTGCAGGGAACCATTCCATATTAGAATTTTTATCAATTAGAATATGTAAAGGTAATATTTCGGCCTTATAGTTTCTAAGAAATTCAAAATCATGATTGTAATACAGATTTATCCATTTGTAATCACGATTCTCAATAATCGTTTTTGCCAAGTTAGTATCAGGACCCACATATACACTCACGAAGTTAATAATATCGTCAAAATCGTAAACTAATTCCTTTTCTAAATCCATTTCTGCCAAGCATTTAGGGCATTTATCATCCCAAAAATTTAAGTAAATATATTTTCCTTCAAAGCTTTTTAGGGAATATATTTCATTATTAAAGCTTGGCAATGCAAAATCTGCTGCTTTACTTTCAGCATTCCACATAAGAGATTTTCTAATATTTGTAGCAATTTTTTTATTTTCTGCGTTTAGTCCTTTGGCTGCAATATCCGATAAAATATTTTGAATGGCAACTTTGCTAAATCTTCTGTCGGCATACATTTGATTAAGATTGCGAAGCACCACCAACTCACGTAATTTAGGCTCTTTTAAAAACTCGTCTTTCTCTATTAAACGCGTCAATGAATAATAGCTTTGTCCATTATTTATTACAGAGTCAAGTTCCCCATATTTTAATCCTTTTATGCTTGTAAGAAGGTATTTAGACCAAAAAGAATTAAAGAAATCCATATATAATCTGTTGTTATACAATATATTGGTACTTTTAAAATAATTATCGACAATATATTTTGTATTAACTTTCCTTGTTATTAAATCCAAATTTGCAAGTTGAATTTCTATAAATTTCTTAACAAAATCGCTTTTTATGATAGATTTTATTGAGTCCGCTTGAGCCTTAAATATTTCAACAGTTTCCTGTGGCAAACGCGATTGATAAAGGTAAAGATAAGCTGTATCAAAAAATGAATCAAAAACCTTGGTAACCATAGCTAATTCGCTATTAAGCTCATGTTTAGTAGGTTTCACTATTTTAAATTGAGGATTTAAATAGCCAATCATCTCTTGAGGGAATAAATCTCGGTTATTAAAGTCAACTTTATCAACCTCAATTTCATAATCCATATTTGGCTCCACATAAAATTCGATTTTCAGAAATTCCACCTGAATAGTAACAAAAGTTATCTGCGAATTGGTAAGTGAAAAATTAAACTTTCCATTACTGTCGATTGTAGTTTCACTATTTTTTATTTGCTGATAAGAGATGAAATCAGAATAAGTCCACAATAAAGCTTTTCTGCCTTGGCTACCTGGAAAATTTATTTTAATAGTTGTTTTGGCACTGCTAATGAGGTTTATCGCAAGAAAAAAAAATAATAAAATGGAGATTTGGAGTTTCATAATTCAGAATTTATTCGATGCTTAACGAAACATTGATATATTTTATTATTTCAATTTCTTGAAATACTTTTCAATCGCTTTTGGAACCAAATCAGTTATATCACCACGATTTTTGATAATATCTCTCACCACCGATGAAGCTATGGGTGCATGGGCTGCTGAGGTAAGCAAAAATATTGTTTCGATGCTCGAATCCATAATGGTATTTACCTGGCCTATGCTTCTTTCAAACTCAAAATCAGCTGCCGTACGAAGACCTCTTAAAATAAATTTGGCATTGTTTTTTTTGCAAAAATCAACAGTAAGTCCCTCATAATTTACAACTTGAATTTTATTCTCCGTCGAAAAAGTATCTTCAATAAACTCAATTCTTTCTTCGATAGTAAACATATTATTTTTTGAAGAATTTACTCCAACAGCAATTATTATTTTATCAAAAAGCGCTAAAGCTCTATTAATTACACTCTCATGTCCTACAGTTATTGGGTCGAAACTTCCTGGAAAAACAGCAATTTTCATTAAACTTTCCTCTACCATAAAGAATTCTTAAAAATTAATGCACGAAGATATAGAAATAATTATTGTAAAAATTTAATATTATGAATCCATATCTCAAATAAAATAATTACTTTTGACAATACAAACTCAAACACTATGAAAAAAGCTTTAAAGATTTTTGGTTTTATAATTTTAGCCATAGCATTGGTTTTGGGCTCAATAATAGCCTATGCCACCATCTCTGATTATGATCCTGAAGAAGAAATTGTTGTCTCCACCTCCAACAAAGCAGATATAATTCAAATCGATTCTGCCGGTTATCAACTAAATTTCCTTTCATGGAATATTGGTTATTGTGGTTTAAATAAGGAAATGGACTTTTTTTATGATGGAGGCAAACAAGTTTATCCAGAAAAAGAAGTAGTAGAAAAGAATATTTTAGGAGTCGAAAATTTTCTTAAAAATTACAAAGGCATCGACTTTTTGTTAATGCAAGAAGTAGATGTAAATTCCATGAGGTCGTATCATATAAATGAGGTTGAAAAATTTTCAAACGATTTTGTTGGCTACTCCTCTTCTCTTGGCATGAATTATAATGTATTTTTTGTTCCAGTTCCTTTCACAAACCCAATGGGCTCCGTTGAAAGTGGAATTTTGACAATAAGCAAATACCAACCAAAAGAAGTTGTAAGACACAGTTATATAGGCAACTATTCATGGCCAAAAGGTTTATTTATGCTCGATAGATGCTTCCTTGTAAATAGATATCCAACATCTAATAACAAGGAATTAATTGTAATCAACACTCACAATTCAGCCTATGACGATGGCACATTAAGAATCAAGCAAATGAAGCAATTATCTATTTTTCTTAAAGCCGAATATGCTAAAGGAAATTATATAATCGTAGGTGGCGACTGGAATCAATGTCCTCCAGATTTCAAACCTGAATTTAAAAATCAACCAATGGATAACATTGACAAAATAAATATAAAGGCAGATTATTTAGAAGGCTGGACGTGGGCTTTCGACAATAAAAATCCAACAAACAGACGAGTTGATATCCCATATACTAAAGGGAAAACCCTAACCACAGTTATAGACTTCTTCTTGCTTTCGCCAAATATCGAAAAAATTAGTCTCGAAAATATTCCAAATGGATTTGTAAACTCTGATCATCAACCAGTTAAAGCAGAATTCAAATTATTATTTCAATAAAAAACCAATTATTCTGTTGAGATTTTTTTGATGAGTTGAGTAATTGATAAAAAAATTCTTCCTAAAGGCGAATTATTAAAATAATTATTCTACTTTTGCAGCCCCAAAATTTATGGGTTTTTATAACCTTAACTTTTTTGGTACTAATTCATTAAATGTTTAACCAGACTGATATTTTAGGCAGTCACAATTTTATGCCTTATTTATGGCTGAAGAAATTAATAATTTAGAAGAAGCTGAAATCACATTAGAACACTCTGATGAAACAGCTCAACAAAATGTTGAAACTCCTATCGAAGTAAATGAAATTACTGAAGAAACTGAAGAAGATTCTGTAGCAGAAACCGAATCAACAACTGAAGAAGATGTTGATGCCATTACTGAAGAAGATGTTGAAGTAATTACCTTAAAAAAAACTGAAAAAGCATCTGCCATTAGTCTTGAAGAATTCAATTGGGATGCTTATGAGCAGGATAAAGACCTTTACTCAAAATCGGAAAGAGAAACCCTTGCTGATGTTTACGACAAAACTTTAAAATCAATCAATGACAAAGAAGTTGTTAGCGGCACCATCATGGCTATCAATTCAAGAGAAATTGTCGTCAATATCGGATATAAATCCGATGGCGTTATTTCTCGTAACGAATTAAGATACAAGGATAATGTTACTATAGGTGAAAAAGTTGATGTATATATCGAAAACCAAGAAGACAGTAATGGACAATTGCTCTTATCACACAAGAAAGCAAGAATATTGAAATCATGGGATCGCGTAAACGATGCATTAGAAAGCGAAGAAGTAATAAATGGATTCGTAAAATGCCGCACAAAAGGTGGATTAATTGTTGACGTTTTTGGCATCGAAGCTTTCTTGCCAGGCTCACAAATTGATGTGAAACCTATTCGCGATTATGATGTTTATGTTGGTAAAACAATGGAATTCAAAGTTGTTAAAATTAATAACGAATACAAAAACGTTGTTGTTTCCCATAAAGCACTTATCCAAGATGAACTTGAGAAACAAAAAGTGGAGATTATGTCCAAACTTGAAAAAGGACAAATTCTCGAAGGCACCGTTAAAAACATTACTTCTTATGGCGTATTTGTTGACCTCGGTGGAGTCGATGGTCTTATTCATATTACTGACCTTAGCTGGGGACGTATCAATCATCCTAACGAAATTGTTGAACTTGACCAGAAAATTCAAGTCGTTATTCTTGATTTCGACGAAGGCAAAAAACGTATTGCCCTCGGCATGAAACAACTATCTTCTCATCCTTGGGATTCTTTAGATGCTAATTTAAAAATCGGCGATAAAGTTAAAGGTAAAGTTGTTGTAATAGCTGATTATGGCGCATTTATCGAAATTGCACCAGGCGTTGAAGGACTGATTCACGTTTCTGAAATGTCATGGTCGCAACATCTTCGAACAGCTCAAGATTTCCTAAAAGTTGGCGATGAAGTTGAAGCTATTATTCTTACTCTCGACCGCGAAGAACGCAAAATGTCGATGGGGGTAAAACAACTAATTCCAGACCCTTGGGAATTGATAATTTCAAAATTCCCTATCGGCTCAAGACAAAATGCAATCGTTCGTAACTTTACCAACTTCGGAATTTTTGTTGAACTTGAAGAAGGAGTCGATGGATTAATTCATATTTCAGACCTAAGCTGGTCGAAGAAAATTTCTCACCCAGCAGAGTTTACAAAAATTGGTGAGAAAATCGACGTTGTGGTACTCGATATCGATTCCGAAAACCGTAGATTAAGTTTGGGTCACAAACAATTAGAAGAAAATCCTTGGGATGTTTTCGAAACTGTTTTTGCTAACGACAGTATTCACGAAGGTACTGTTTCTCAAATAAGCGATAAAGGTGCAATTATAACTCTACCTTATGGTGTTGAAGGATTTGTACCTAAACGCTATATGCAAAAAGAAGATGGTTCTCAGCTTGCTAATGATGAAACTAACGAATTCTCAGTTATTGAATTTAATAAAGAAAACAAGAAAATCATTCTCTCCCACTCTAAAATCTATAAAGATAAACGGGCGGTTGAAAAAGAAAAGGAAAATAGTAACAAAGCTACTACCTCAAATGCTGTCAAAAATCTTAACGACAAAGTTGAAAAAACAACTCTTGGCGATTTGGGTATCTTAAATGATTTGAAAGTCGAGCTCCAAGAAAATGAAAAAGCAAAAGCTGAAGAATTTTTAAAGAATATCGAAGACAAAGAAGAAGCAAAAAATGCTAAAGCTGAAAGCTCAGAAGAAAAATAGAATAAACATTCCCTTTAAGTATAAGCTGTTCGCCTTTGACGAGCAGCTTTTTTTTTGCAAAATCTCCTAAGTAAAAAATATCCTTTTCCTAACAAATAAAAAAACAAAATAATAAAACACAATTTCATATTGCTAATTAATTAACAAAAACATAATTGATGAATTTTACATTTTTTGAGCAGTAAAATTGATGAAAAACAACATAATTTTAGTTCCTTTTTTGTGTATTTAACGAGAATATTTATTTTTATATTACAGTAATACAGCTAATTAAAAAATTTTATTAAAAAAATTATTACTATTAGTACGCATGCGTACTAATTGATGTATATTTGTCATACACCTTCAACACATTTTATGACCTTAAACGATACACTCGAAGTTTATATAAAAACCACTTCCATGGCGCTTAGCAGAATGTACAATGCAATAGCTGCAAGCTATGGAATTTCGCAGACAATGGGTTACATTTTAATTTACGTAGAAAAAGAAGGAACTCCTTCAACAAAATTAGCTAAGTTATTGGGAATGAAGATTTCCAGCCTAACAAGAATTTTAAAAAACATGGAATCCGATGGAAGTATTTACAAAAAATTGGACGACAATGACAAGAGAATAACTCGAGTATTCCTTACCGAACTTGGTCTTGAAAAAAGAATTATTGCCAAAAAAACTGTTTTAGAGTTTAACGAAAAACTTTTAAATAACATAGGCGAGGCAGATTTACAAGCTTTTTTTAATGTATTTAAAATCATAAACCAACATATCAAAATAGAAACAGATAAATTATACACATCAGGATTTTCAGAAAATATTCCATCAAATTTATAAACTATGATACGAAGAATAAAAAAAGTAGCAGTTTTAGGCTCAGGCGTTATGGGTTCAGGAATCGCCTGCCATTTTGCAAACATCGGTTTAGAAGTTCTACTTATCGACATTGTTCCACGCGAACTGTCAGAAAATGAGAAAGCTAAAAATCTTACTCTTCAGAGCAAAGCTGTAAGAAATAGAATTGTAAATGATTCCTTAGCAGCAGCTTTGGCTTCAAAACCATCTCCAATTTATAGCCAAGCTTTTGCAAAGCGCATCACCACAGGCAATTTCGACGATGATTTGGCAAAGATTAAGGAGAGTGACTGGGTGATAGAAGTGGTTATAGAGCGTTTAGATATTAAGCAACAAGTCTTTGAGAAAGTTGACAAATTTCGTAAGCTTGGATCATTGATAACAAGCAATACATCAGGGATTTCCATTGAAAAAATGCTTGAAAATCGTAGTTATGATTTCCAGAAACATTTTTGCGGAACTCACTTTTTCAACCCTCCAAGATATTTACAGCTTTTCGAAATAATACCATCATCAAAAACCCAACCCGAAGTGATAGAGTTTTTGATGGATTTCTCATCCAGATATCTTGGCAAAACGCCAGTTATTGCAAAAGATACCCCTGCATTTATTGCTAATAGAGTAGGCACATTTTCTATTATGCACCTTTTAAATAATGTAGATAAATACGATTTAACTATTTCTGAAATTGACAAATTAACAGGGCCAATTATAGGCCGCGCTAAATCTGCAACCTTTAGAACTGCTGATGTTGTCGGACTCGATACTCTTGTCCATGTGTCGGATTATATTTACCAGCAAACAAATGATGAAGCAAAAGAAGACTTTAAAATTCCAACATATCTTCAAAAAATGCTTGATAATAAGTGGTTAGGTTCAAAAACAAAACAAGGATTTTTTAAAAGAATAGATGTTGACGGCGAGAAGAAATTTTTGACCATAGATTTTAAAACCCTTGAATATAAAGAAGATACAAGACCTAAATTTTCAATATTTGAGAAAACCAAAGGTATTGATGATATAAGATTGCGAATGCCAATATTCCTAAATGATAAAGGCAAAGTTGGCGATTTTTTCCGTGATTCATTTTATAGCCTATTCCAATTTGCTTCAAATCGCATTCCCGAAATTACACCAGATATTTACAAAGTTGATGATGCTTTAAATGCTGGTTTTGGATGGAAACTAGGGCCATTTCAATCATGGGATTCTGTTGGAGTCGCCCAAACTGTTGAGGCTATGAACAATGCAAACTACAAAGCTGCCCCATGGATTTATGAAATGTTGGCTGCTGGAATCACCACATTTTATAAAGTAGAAAATGGCTTGAAATATTGCTATGATATTGAATCTAAATCATATAAAGAAATTCCTGGTCAAGCAGGCAGACTTTCATTAGAAGTTCTACGAAAGACGAATGTTCTCTGGGAAAATACCGACACATCAATATTTGATTTGGGTGATGGTGTAATAAATGTAGAATTTCATACAAAAATGAACACCATAGGACAAGGAGTTCTACAAGGATTAAACAAAGCCATTGATATGGCAGAAGCAGATTATAAAGCAGTTATAATTTCCAACGAAGGCGACCATTTCTCCGCAGGAGCAAATGTTGGAATGATTTATATGCTCGCTGTAGAACAAGAATGGGAAGACCTAAACTTAGCTGTTCAATGGTTTCAAAAAACTACTATGAGAATGCGATATTCTTCAATCCCAGTGATTGCAGCTCCTCATAATATGGCCTTGGGAGGAGGATGCGAGATATGCATGCACAGTGATAAAGTTATTGCCCATGCAGAAACATATATGGGCTTGGTTGAATTTGGCGTTGGACTTATACCAGGTGGCGGCGGAACTAAAGAATTTGCCTTACGATTAGGAGATAGTTTATCTACAGGCGATATAAGAACCAATGCATTTCTCAACAGATATTTAAGTATTGGACAAGCAAAAGTTAGCAGCTCCGCTTACGAAGCTTTTGATTTAGGTTATCTTCGCAAGGGAATAGATGAAGTAGTTGTAAGCCGTGCCCATCAGCTTGCCTATGCCAAAAAAGCTGCATTGCAAATGGTAGAAAAAGGATATACCCAGCCAGCACCACGCAATGATATTAAAGTTTTAGGCCTTGAGGTCATGGGAATGGTTTACGCAGGATCCGACGGTTTCAAAACCGGAAATTATATGTCGGAACATGACGGCATGATTGCTGAAAAATTAGGCTCAGTTATGGCTGGAGGCGACATCTCACAAACCCTTACCGAAGTTTCCGAACAATATCTTTTAGATTTAGAAAGAAAGGCTTTTATGGAACTTTGCATGCAAAGGAAAACCCTTGAAAGAATCAACAGCCTGATTACCAAAGGTAAAATCCTAAGAAATTAATTATCATTATAAAAATTAAAAACAAAAATATTATGGATGCATATATAGTAGGTGGATATCGGTCGGCAATTGGAAAAGCACCAAGAGGAAGTTTGCGTTTTACACGCCCCGACGATATTGCAGCAGCAGTAATCAAGAGATTGCTCAAAGATTTTCCACAGATAGAAAAATCGGAAATCGATGATATTGTGGTAGGAAATGCTTTCCCTGAAGCGGAATCAGGAATGAATATGGGTAGATTTTTATCGCTGATGACTATGGAATCCGTGGATGTTCCTGGCTCAACTGTTAACAGATTTTGCTCTTCAGGAATTGAAACTATAGCAATAGCTTCTTCAAAAATTACCGCCGGAATAGCAGATATAATTATTGCAGGAGGAGCTGAAAGCATGTCGATGATAAATATTGGTGGCTGGCGACTAATACCAAATCCAAAAATTGCAAAGACAAATCCTAACTGGTTTCTAAACATGGGCTTGACTTCAGAAATGGTTAGTCGAGAATATAAATTGAGCCGCCAGCAATTAGATGAATTTGCTGCAAATAGCTACCAAAAAGCTTTTAACGCTTTAGATAATGGTTATTTCAAAGAGCAAATTGCACCAATAACTATAAGAGAAAATTACTACGAAGATGGCAAAATGAAAACCAAGGAATCGATTTTTGATACTGATGAATGTCCACGCAGAGGTACCACTCTTGAAGGTTTAGCAAAATTGAAACCTGCCTTTTCTCTTGATGGCTCCTCAACACCAGGCAATTCCTCGCAAATGTCGGATGGTGCTGGATTCGTTTTGATAGTTTCTGAAAAAACTTTAAAACGCTATAATTTAACACCAATTGCTCGCCTTGTTGATTATCAAGTTGCTGGTGTTGACCCATATAAGATGGGTGTTGGGCCAATGAAAGCCATTCCTAAAGTACTAAAACATGCCGGAATGAATCTCAATGATATCGACCTTATTGAACTAAATGAAGCTTTCGCAAGTCAATCATTAGCAGTGGCACAGGGGCTTGGAATAAATCCTGACGTTTTAAATGTAAATGGTGGTGCTATTGCTTTGGGGCATCCTCTGGGCGCAACTGGCGGCAAACTTACTGTGCAATTATTGGCTGAATTAAAACGTCGCAATAAAAAATACGGTATGGTAACTATGTGCATTGGAACGGGACAAGGTGCTGCTGGAATTTATGAAATGCTTTAAATGCTAAATCATAAATAAAACAATTTTTAAATTATATATTAACTATAAATCAAAATATTATGTCAAACGAAAAAGTTTTAAAAGGTGGCGAATTCTTGATAAGAGAAACAAAAGCCACAGAGGTTTTTATTCCAGAGGAATTTGATGAAGAACAAAGAATGATGGCAAAAACCTGTGCCGATTTTACGAAAACTCAGGTTCTACCAAATATAAAACAATTAGAGCATCACGACAGTGCATTGCTAAAGAAATTAATGAAAGATGCTGGTGAACTGGGGCTATTAGGAATAGCTGTACCTGAAGAATATGAAGGTTTCGGGCAGAAATTCGTAACATCTATGCTCACCGTGGAAGAAATGGGAAAAGGTTTCAGCTTTGCCGTGGCCTATTCCGCCCACACTGGAATAGGAACCTTGCCAATTTTATATTTTGGCAATGAAACTCAAAAGAAAAAATATCTTCCCAAATTAGCCTCTGGCGAACTTATTGGAGCTTATGCACTTACAGAACCAGATTCAGGCTCCGACGCAAATAATGCGAAAACCAAGGCCAATTATAGCAAGGATCGAAAATCATTCATTCTGAATGGTGGCAAAATGTGGATTACCAATGGCGGCATTGCCGATTTATATATTGTATATGCAAAAATTGAAGATGATAAAAATTTAAGTGCTTTCATTGTAGAACGCGACACAAAGGGGTTTACAATCGGTGCAGAGGAAGATAAAATGGGAATTAGAGGCTCTTCTACAACTCAAATTTTCTTCGATAATTCTGAAATTCCAGTAGAAAACCTTCTTGGCGAGCGTAATAGTGGTTTTAAAATCGCTTTATATATTTTAAATTTAGGAAGAATAAAACTCGCTGGCGCCACTGTCGGAGCATCAAAAGAAACTATAAGTATTGCAATTCAATATGCAAACGAAAGAAAACAATTTGGCACCCCAATTTCAAATTTTGGAGCTATTAAATACAAAATAGCAGAAATGGCAATAAGGACTTTCGCCAATGAATCTCTAACCTACCGTGCAAGTCAAAATATTGATGATGCAATTGTTTCTTTAGTAGCTGGCGGAATGGACAAAGGTTTGGCAAGTGTGGAAGGAATTCGGCAGTATGCTATAGAAGCCTCCATAGCTAAAGTATATGGTTCAGAGGCTTTAGATTATGTTGTTGATGAGGCTGTTCAGATTCATGGTGGAATGGGATATTCTTCGGAAACTCTTGTTGAAAGGGCATATCGCGATAGCAGAATCAACAGAATTTTTGAAGGAACAAATGAAATTAACAGAATGGTGGCTGTGGGTGAACTTATAAAACGCGGCATGAAAGGAGAAATAGACCTCCTAACCCTCGCTAAGGAAGTTGGAGCAGAGCTCATGGGAATCCCAGATTTCGGAAGTACATCAACAGATTATTTTGAAGAAAAACATAAAATGATTGTCAACTTCAAAAAATCTATTTTGATGGTAGCTGGAGCAGCCTTGCAAAAACTTATGGACAAATTCCAAAACGAGCAAGAAATAATGATGAATCTCGCTGATATGCTTATACTTACTTATGCAGCTGAATCTACAGCTCTGCGTGTTGAGAAATTATATTCAAAATATGATGAATCAAAAATTTCTCTTTATAAGGATATTTTAGACGTCTTTATGTTCGATACAGCCTCAAAAATTAATAAATATGGAATAGATGCAATTTGTTCTTTTGCCGAAGGCGACGAACAAGCTGGCATGATGATGGGCATGAAACGCTTTACAAAAGCTGCATCGATAAACGTAGTGATAGCAAGAAGACGTATCGCTGAATCACTAATAGAAGCCAACAATTATAATTTATAAAATCAAAATACATAAATTTTAAAATGGAACTGAAGCAAGATTTTCGCAAAATGGCAAACAATCAATTACGGCTAAAACTATTTTTCTTAAAAAAAATGCCTATGGGATTTCTCAGTGGCATGAGGGTAATTGAAATTAGCCAAAAAGAGGCAATCGTTTCAGTTCCATTTAATTATTTAACAAAAAATCCATTCCATTCTGTTTATTTTGCTGTGCAAGCCATGGCAGCAGAATTATCTACTGGAGCCATGGCAATGGCAGAGGTAATGAGCGCTAAATCACCCGTTTCCATGCTTGTAATTGATATGCAGGCGACATTTTTAAAGAAAGCTCGTTCAAAAATTTTCTTCATTTGTAATGAAGGAAAAGCCATTGCAGATGCCGTAAGAAATGCTATAGAAACAAATGAAGCACAGATAGTTATCGTTAAATCTATTGGTAAAGACACCGATGGAGAAATTGTTTCTGAATTCCAATTTACTTGGACATTCAAGTCTAAATAATAAGCAAAAAAATATTAATCTGAGTTTTTATTATTAGATTAATATTTTTGTAAATTTGCTCAAACACATTTTACCTTTTTATCTTAACTTACTAAAATCTAATTATTATGAAACTCGAAAGAAATTTTGACATCTTAGACTACAATGCATTAGAGAACAAACTCGAAATTGCCCTGTCCATATCAAGAAATGGTCAATGGGAAAATTTTAGCATTAAGGAATATAAAGAAATGGCCGATAATTTCAGTTATGGACTACTTGAATTAGGTTTTAAAAAAGGCGATAAAATATTAACCATATCTAACAATCGTCCAGAATGGAATTTTGTGGATATGGGATTGGGACAGATTGGGTGCGTGCATGTGCCTGTATATCCAAATATTAGCACTGATGAACATGCATATATTTTGGAACATTCTGATGCTCGATTGGTAATTTTATCTTCCAAAGAGCATTATGAAAATATTAAACCTCTTGGTGCAAAGATTTCAAAAATTGAAAAAATATGTACTTTTGACAATGTTGAAAGAGCTCCTAATTGGATGGAGATTATTGAACTTGGCAAAGCAAATAAATCAAAATATGAAGCTGAACTTCAGAAAATAAAAGATTCCATTTCAAAGGATGATTTACTTTCAATAATATATACTTCTGGAACTACAGGTCGCTCAAAAGGCGTAATGTTGACACATTATAATTTTATGTCTAATGTAGAATATTCTCAAAGCATTTTGCCCGATGGTTGCGAACGATTTCTAAGCTTTCTTCCTCTTTGCCATGTGTTTGAAAGAATGGTAAATTATCTTATTCAAGCAAGAGGTGTGGCAGTTTATTACGCTGAAAATATGGATTCAATAGGGAAAAATTTGAACGAGATTCATGCTCATGGCTTTGCAGCAGTGCCGAGAGTTTTAGAAAAATTATATGACAAAATTTTACTTAAAGGCAAAGAATTGAAAGGCGTAAAACGTTCAATATTTTTCTGGGCGGTAAATTTAGGATTGAGGTATGAGCTCAATAATGCCAATGGTTATTGGTACGAATTACAGCTTAAACTCGCTAATAAGCTGGTATTCAACAAATGGAGAGAAGCTTTAGGAGGAGAAGTTAAAATTGTGGTTTCTGGAGGCGCTGCCTTACAACCTCGTCTGGCAAGAATTTTTACTGCTGCTGGCATTCCACTTTTAGAAGGTTATGGCTTAACAGAGACTTCACCAGTAATTTCAGTAAACCATATTAATTATCCATTGCTTAGATTTGGAACGGTTGGACCAGTGCTTGACAATGTGGAAGTAAAAATTGCCGAAGATGGCGAAATTCTTATGAAAGGCCCAAGTTTGATGCAAGGATATTATAAAGATCCAGAACGCACTCTTGAGGCAATCGACAAAGATGGTTGGTTCCATACCGGTGATATTGGGGAGCTTAGCGACCATAGAATATTGAAAATCACTGACCGAAAAAAAGAAATTTTTAAACTTTCAACGGGCAAATATGTTGCTCCTCAAGTGGTTGAAAATATCTTCAAAGAATCACCATTAATAGAGCAATTGCTTGTAGTAGGCGAAAGTGAAAAATTTGCTGCTGCAATCATAAGCCCTTCATTTCATTATCTTCATGGGTGGTGTTTCAAAAATAATATAAAATTTAGAGGAAATGTAGAATTGGTAAATAACCCCAAAGTTATCAAACGATATCAAGAAGAGATTGATAGAATCAACATGAAATTAGGTAAGCATGAACAGATAATAAAATTTAGTTTGACATGCAAGGAATGGGGTCCTGAGACTGGTGAGCTTTCTCCTACCCTCAAACTCAAAAGGAATCTTCTTAAAAAGGTTTACAAAGTTAAATTAGACTTTTTATACGGATATACAGTGGATTGCGGTGATTTGGAAGTAGTGCAAAAACCTAAAGAGGATTGATGAATTATAATATATTGGATTCAAAATAACAAAAAGTCCCGATTCAACAAAAATACTAATTGTAAAATCGGGACTTTTTCATCATTTTAAATTAAAGCCTAAAGCAAACCGCCATTCAAATAAATTTCTTTTTGAACATCATAGAAAGTATTGATTTTGAAGCTTTTGTTATTGGTTTTATTTATTACAGTGCCATTCATAAAATCAACAATTATTTCATCAGCAGTTTTCAAGCCCAAAGCAATTATCATTTCTGGTGTGTAAGTGAGAATTGGCAGGGCAGCATTTATTGCATTTCGTTCGTAAATTGAGCCAAAAGACTCCGCCAAGATACATGAAATTCCCAATGCTTTAAAACAATCTACAGCCTGTTGGCGAGAGCTTCCTGCGCCAAAATTCTTTGAAGTAATAACGATATCATTTACTTTGGCTTTCTTAGCAAAATTTTCAAAACCTTTCAAATTATCGAATGCATATTGACCCATTTCTGATAAATCTGTAATGGCAAGATATCTATTATGGAAAATCATATCAGTGTCGATATTATCTTCTAAAATTAGCCAAGCTCTACCTTCCACTATTAAAGGTTTCTCTTTTAAAATTTTAGCCACATTCTTTTGTGGATTGAGTTTCAGTCCAGTAGAAACAAATTCTACAGGTTTATCAAAAACTTCAATCTTGTCGGTAATATATCCGGCGATAGCAGAAATTGCAACGGTAGCAGGTGAAGCAAGATACACTTCTCCTTTGCCTTGCTTGCCAGCAAAATTTCTATTTCCTGTTGAAAGAGTAACTTCGCCAGGGCCATTTTGTCCTACTTGACCAGCAGCACAACCTCCACAACCAGCATTAGAAACTAATGCCCCAGCATCTTTAAATATTTTTATAAGACCTTCATCCAAAGCTTGTTGCCATATTTCATCTGTTGTAGGTACGATTTTTAAAACCACACCCGAAGCAACTTTTCTGCCTCTTAGAATATCGGCTACAATTCGCAAATCTTCCATACGTCCATTGGTACAACTTCCAATAAATGCCGAGTCAATTCTGGTTTTTTTTACGCTTTCCACCGTTGCGTCATCATGAGGATGACCAGGACGAGCAACCATAGATGTAAACGCACTTATGTCAATTTCATAAATTTCAGAATAATGAGCATCATCATCAGCAGCAATCCTAGGAGATTTTAGGCCGCTTAATTTTTCAAGATGTTTATAAATTGTTTCATTTGGGGCGAAAAAAACTATAATGGCCCCCATTTCAGTACCCATAGAAGAAATTGTAATACGTTCATCGAGAGAAAAATTATCAACTTCATCACCATAAATTTCTACCGATTTGCCCAGAAGTTTATTGGCTCCAAAAATATTCAACAAGTTTAATATTAGATCTTTAGCAGCTACGTTTTTTGGTTTTTTGCCAATCAGTGTAATTTTTACCGATTCGGGAACTTTAAACCAAGCCTTACCCTTTGCCCATACAGCCGCCATATCTTGGTCGCCCATACCTTGTCCGAAAGCACCAATAGCACCCAAGATATTTGCATGAGAATCTGTTGAGACAAATGTTCCTCCAGGCTGAATCAAACCACGTTCGATAGCTTGGTGAGTTCCAATGCCAGTATTTATGTCAAAAACTTTAATTCCATTTTCGCGTGCAAACATTCGGCAAAACTGCTGATTAGCAGCATATTTTTGGTCGGAACCACCAGGGTTGGTATCAAAAGTAAAGAATGTTTTTGTGGCATCATGAATACCAAGTTTATTGTCAATCAAATTGTTGACAACATTGGCGCCTCCAAAATCTCTTGCCACTCGGGCATCAATCATCACATCTACGATTTCTCCAGGGAAAACTATCTCCTTTGTTGAGTGATTGGCAAATATTTTTTCAATAATATTCATATCATTTTTGTTTTATTTTCTAAATCTTGAAATACTTGATAATTCATTAAGTCTTTTAAAACCATTTTTATAAAGGTAATAAAAATAAAGGATAAATACGAGATAATAGCCAGGTTCATTGCTCATTAATATAAAATCATAAATTCCATGAAGTCCAATAGGAACTAACAAAGCAAGAACAAAATTTCTTTTTTTGTTGAATAGGCTGAAGCGTGCAAAAGAGAGATAATAGCCCATAGAAACACCAAAAATGGCATGAGCTGGAACAGCAGTGACAGCTCTCATTATTGCGGTGCTGATGCCACTATTGAACACATAAAAAATATTTTCGACCATGGCAAATCCAAGAGAAATAAATACTGCGTACACAATTCCATCAAATTTTTCATTGAACTCTTTGCTTTTCCAAATGAGCCACAGAAGTGCTAAATATTTAAAAGTTTCCTCTGTAAGGCCAGCCACAATAAAAGCATTATAAAAAGCTGATAACCTGCTATTAAGATTAAAAAAAGGCAATATTTTCGACAAAGCCATTTCCACAAACATAATAGGAAAAATTGTGAGTGCGCCCAAAACAACAGCCATGAAAAGTTTTCGTAGTGGTTCCTTTTCCCATTTATCGCGAAGATAAATATAAATTAGAATTATTAATACTGGAGCTATGGCTGCAATAAATAGATTCATAGCTATTTATCAACAATTAATTTTGTTTTAAATGGAAGAAAAGTCATAAAATCAGCGTGATGGACGATATAAGCTTCTGTGGTTCTTTTAACCATATCGCCTTCGCCAGCATGAGTAGCAATAATATGACAAACACTTGCTGGAACGCCACATTGTTCAGCCAAACTTAATCCGCTGAAGGGATGACGTACATATTTACCATAATCAGATTGCACAGCATTTCCATTTTTATCAAGCTCATATTCAAGGAGTTTTCCAACATCGGCAAGTATTGCTCCAGCTATTAGAATATCCATTTCCACTATGAGTTCACCATGATACATGGCATTAATTTTATTGCCAGCATCTCTTGCAATATGAACTACCGAGCGTTTATGGTCCATAAAAGTTACCTTTAAATCTGGACCCGCCAAAAGAGTGAATGGGATTTTATTAAGGTCATTGGGAGTAAGCACAGAGCGCTCAAAAGCAAGATCCCAAGTTCGAGCGGTTTTCTTTCTGAGCGTGCTATCTTTTATCCATAACAACTCCTCTTTCCAAAGTTGATATGCTTTTGATTTGGTTTCCATAATCTTTAAAGTTTATCAATAATTGCGTCAACCATTTCCTGAGAAGAGGCAGCACCATTTTTAATAACATCAGGGCGTCCGCTCATTTTCATCATATCATAAGTGCGAACTTTACCTTCAGCAATGACCTCAGCAACGGCTTTTCTGATACGTGCAGCCTTATCTTTTTCATCGATGTAATCGAGCATCATGCAAGCTGATTCTATCATTGCTATTGGATTTACTATAGACACATCGAAGTCGGCATATTTAGGTGCAGAGCCATGAGTAGGTTCAAAAACGGCAATTCCTTCTTGGCTCATTTGTGCCGAACAGGCAAAACCGAGTCCGCCGATTAATCCAGCAAAACCATCGCTGATAATATCGCCAAAAAGATTTCCTGCCACTATAACCCCATAGTTTTCAGGGTTTTTGGTGAGCCACATCATCTGAGCATCAATATTTGTATTCCAAAGTTCTATTTCGGGGAAATCATTTTTCTGCAGAAGCATCGCCATTTTATACATCATTCCCGAAGTCTCACGAATAACATTTGGTTTTTCGCAAAGTGTTACAGATTTATATCCAAAATTTCTTGCATGATTGAAGGCAGCTCTAAGGATTCTTTCAGTTGCCTTTCGAGTAAAGATTCTTGTAGAAATAGATATTTCTTCCTTAGGAGTGCTGCCAAAATTTTTGGCAAAACGAGTATTGGTCATAAATGCATCATGTACTTGCTGAGAAGGATTCGACCATTCTACGCCACTATAAAGTCCCTCAGTGTTTTGTCGAAAAATGACAACATCTACAGCTGGTTCTTCTATTTCACCTTTGGCGCCACGTCGAATAAAATTCAATGGATTTCCCAAATAAGTTTTGCAGGGTCGGATGCATATATCAAGGTTAAAATGTTGACGAAGTCCAACGATTGGGCTTGAATAAATAAATCCTTTATCTCGCAAATTTGGGTTTAGGGCTTCAGCCGCTTCATCTTTTGGCTTTGAAGTAATGGCTCCAAAAAGTGCAATTTTGTGTTTGGCCAATAAATCTATTGTTCTCTGAGGCAATGGATTACCTTCCATTTTCCAATATTCCCATCCGATATCACCTTCTATATAATTTGCTTCAAAATCTACTGCTTCCAAAACTCTGAGGGTTTCGTCCAACACTACTTTACCAATTCCGTCGCCTGGAAGATTAACTATTGTTCTTATGCTCATGATATTAAATTTAGTTTCAAATAAGTCTCAAAAATAGAGCTATTTTGTGAAATTTAACAAAAAGTTTTGCTGATGTTTAATATGAAATTTGGCCATCTAAAAACAAAGCTCAGTAAAAGTTTGCTTGGAAATTGGATTTAGAAAGTTTGAAATCTTATTTTATTTTGCTGGAGAGTCTAATTTATGTTGATTTTAAATTTCTTAAAATTTGAATTCATCAGTAGTCGAGCATGAATATCATTGTAATAAGCTAAGGTTTTCATGTTGTTACATGTCAAATATTCTTCAAATTCATAATTGAAATCAGCATTTTCTTTAAAATCTTTTGAATTTGTAAGCCTAATTTTTAAATTTCTTGACTGAATATAATATTTAATTGAAGGTTCAAAAAGCCAATTACTGCAAATGCTTAGGCTGTCGTTTGAAGTGTTGGCATGGTTTTCCAAAATATTTATTACGTCTTTTGTATGTGAATCATATCTCCAAGCTTGGGTGAATTTCAAGTTGATATTTGAAAAAAAATGGCAAATTAAAATGCTTGAAAGGATAATTATCAGAGGCAGAAAGATAATTTTTTTTGGATGATAAAAATGCAAAATGTGAAGGGCAAAATAGTAGATAAATAATGCAAAAAGTGGGATGTAAATTAATGCAGTTCTACCTGAAGGAAATTTTGCAGCAAACAAATAATGCTCGGCAAGCAGGCCAAAAATCAAAAAGACAATAAGCAAGGCAATGATAGAAAATCTTCCAAGGATATCTTTTTTGATTATCAGGGAAATTATTCCAAAAACTAAAATGGCAATAATTGTATAACTTATGAAATAATAGTAAGATAAATTGGAAAAATACAAAGAGCCTATGACGATGGAATTCAGGCTTTCAAGCATATTATTTGTACCAAAATATAGTTGATTATGTTCTTTTAAATACATGAGTTGTATTAGCCCGTAATGAATGCTGATAAAGGCGAAGATAGTATTTAGGGCGTAGAATAAATGGAGTTTTATGGATAAATCATCAGTTTTTCTTAATAAAATTATAT
The DNA here is from genome assembly GCA_001872625.1 of Bacteroidetes bacterium CG2_30_33_31. Classification (GTDB taxonomy): domain Bacteria; phylum Bacteroidota; class Bacteroidia; order Bacteroidales; family UBA1556; genus UBA6267. Next base: position 5,700 of record MNXP01000054.1, on the reverse strand, counting down.
ACTTAAATAAAAATATCAACAGAATAGAAATCAAGAAGTTAATCATAGAAAGATTCGATAATACTGACAGGGAAGCAAAACTTACTGCCAAAAAATAATCCTTGAAAAAGAATTGAAAATTGGGACAGTCGAAATTTCTTCTAAGCACAAAAAATAAACTTATCATCAAAAAGCCCAAAGAAAGTCCATAACCTCTTGCAAGTGAAAAAAAATCGACTAAAAAAGGATTGAATAATATTAAGCTGTTGACTAAAATGATTAGTCCAATATTTTTCGATTTTAGTGTAATAGTAAAAATACCCATGAGGTAAATTCCGAATGCCAAAATATTTGGCAATCGTAAAGCTAATTCACTTTCACCAAAACATTGGCTGCTTATTTTCATCAATAAAGTATTCAAAACATGATTGTTAGGAGTATTTACGAAAGTAGTGCCACCTTTAATGATATCGTAAGTTAGACTTTCATCGTGGGTAAAAGATAAAGAATTTGCTCGAAGAATGACGTAAATAAACAAAGCCAAATATACTATTAACATAAAAATACTTCGAAATGATATTCTGCTCATTATTGTTTGCATTGAAAATATTGTGCTAAAAGACGAGTTCAAATTTAATTTTTTTTTTAAATTGAGTTTGAAATTTAAAAGAAAAGTCTTCAAATAATTTTTCATGATAAGTAAAAGAGTTAAATTGAGATTATAAATTTTCATATTTCTAAAATATTATTAATTTTGCAGCAAACCATTAAAATGCGAATAATTTTAATTATACTACTTTCTACACTTTTTTCATCGGTTTTATTATTTTCCCAAAGTGAAACCAAAAGCTTCTATAATAATGTTAATCAAGGATATAATTTTTTATTAAACATACCAGATGAATATAAAAATTCGGAGCAAAAAACTCCGCTGATTGTATTTTTACATGGCTTCAGTCTTTCTGGGAGTGATTTAAATAGGGTGAAAAAGTACGGTGTTATTGATGCAATCCTAAGGACGAATATCAATCCTCATGCTTTTGTGCTTGCTCCACAATGTCCTCGAGGCGAGCATTGGAATCCAGATAAAGTTTTGAATGTAATGAAATGGATTAAAGCCAATTATAATATTGATTCAAGCCGAATTTATGTAGTAGGAATGAGTATGGGAGGCTATGGAACTTTTGATTTTGTTGGAAAATATCCTGATGAAGTTACTGCAGCCATAGCATTATGTGGCGCTGGCAATGAAAAGTATGCAGCAAATATGGCTAAAGTACCGTTATGGATTATGCACGGATTAGCCGACAGAGATGTTCCTGCAAGTAGGTCGAAGGGTATAGAAAACGCCATCAAAAAAGATGGAAGATTGAATTATACACGAGCGAATTATTTCCCAGGTTTAAATCATGCTGATATGGTTCATGTATTTTATATGCCAGTGATGTACAAATGGCTTTTTCAGTTTGACCGCACTGAAGATAGTAAAATGAATATTAATAATTATGAAATCACATTAGAGGATTTTCACAAAAGGCCAATTGATGGTAGCTATGGAGCTTTTGGTAAGGAAATAAATATGAATAAAGATATCAAAATAGATTCATTGCAAAATACTTTTCATGCTAAAAAGCAAATTGAAAAAAAAGAAATTAAGAAATCTAAGAATATTTATCTTGTAAATCAGGGTGATACGCTTTATGCTATTGCAAAGCGATACAATACAAGTACCGCAAAGATTTGCAGACTCAATAGAATAGATGAAAATTCAATTTTGCAAATAGGACAGAAGTTGATTATTAAATAATAGGAATTATTTAATTGAACAAATCTTAAATAAAAAATCCACAGGGAATCGAAGGCAAATAGCTACACAATTAATATCATATACAAGTAGCCATTAAATGATTACCTTTGCCGCGCTCTAAAAATGAATTCCGTAAAACATTATCAATACAAAGGAAAATCATTAAAAAGCGAAATTTCAAATTAATGAATAATTTACACCGAAAACTCTCTTTGTGACAAAGCTGTTATTTTACTTACCAAGCTCAAAACCTATTCTATCAGGTGAATTTAAAGACCAATATCTTTATTTTTAATAAGCTCAAGTCAAATCCCAAATATTACATTTTAAATTTCGATGTCAAACATTCAATAACAATTAAAAACAAAAACCGCTCAAAGGGGAATCAAACTTTTGAATAGAAAAAATTGCGGTTTAAAGGAAATATTTATGACATTTAAAGAATTAGAAATTATTGATCCTATCTTGAAAGCTCTTGAAGAACAAGGATATACAGTTCCCACAGCAATACAAGCTCAAAGCATTCCAGTATTATTAAAGGGAAAAGATTTGCTTGGTTGTGCACAAACTGGAACAGGGAAGACCGCAGCTTTTGCAGTACCAATACTACAACATTTGTATTTGAAAAGAGAAAGCAACAATGCTCAGCGCATTATAAAAGCATTAATTGTAACTCCAACCAGAGAATTGGCAATTCAAATTTATGATAGTTTTAGAACCTATGGAAAATATACGGGTTTGCGAAGTGCTGTCATTTTTGGTGGCGTAAAACAAGCTAACCAAACCATCTCATTAAGTCGAGGTGTAGATATATTGGTAGCTACTCCCGGTAGATTGTTAGACTTAATGAACCAAGGCTTTATAAGCCTAAAACATATAGAATTTTCTGTTTTGGACGAAGCTGACCACATGCTCGACATGGGATTTATACATGATATTAAAAAAATTGTAGCCAAATTACCCATAAAACGTCAGTCTCTATTTTTCTCGGCAACCATGCCACAAGAAATCGTAAAACTATCCGAAAAAATTCTAGGAAATCCTTTTAGAGTAACTATAAAACCGGAACAAGCCACTGCCGAAAGGGTTGAACAAGCTTTGTATTATGTGGGAGGAAAATCGAAAGCTAAGTTATTAGTTCATCTGCTTTTAAAAAATCCTGTGGATTCAGCATTGGTATTTTCTCGAACAAAACATGGTGCAAATAAGATAGTTAAAATATTAGAAAAAGCCAATATAAATTCTGATGCTATTCATGGCAACAAATCGCAGTCGGCACGTCAGAGAGCTTTAGAAAATTTTAAAAATGGTGATATTAGCGTTTTGGTTGCAACAGATATTGCTGCAAGAGGCATTGATATTTCAGACTTAGCCTTAGTAGTGAATTACGACATACCAAATATTTCTGAGACCTACATTCATCGCATTGGCAGAACTGGTAGAGCCAGTGCCAGCGGCATTGCTATATCATTTTGTGAAAAATCAGAAAGGTCGTATATTCGTGATATTCAAAACTTAATAGGTCAAAAAATTCCAGTAATCACCGACCATCCTTTTGTGAATGATGTAGATGATGAAGAGGAAAAGACTGAAAATCCAAGACAAAATCAAAATGGTCGTGGAAAAAGATCTACCTTCCAAAACAAGAGTACTAATGCAGGCACAAATTCACCTAATTATGGCGGAGGAAATAGAAGCTCCAATAATGGAATAGGAAGTTCAAAGCCATGGCACAAAAACCATGAAGTAAACGGTAACAAATATTCTAATGATAGCAACAGAAATCATTAAACTTCATTATTTACTGATTCCAGATTAATTTTATTCTTATGGAAAATAAAATATCTGTATTTAAGTTTTCCATAATTTTGGAGCATGATTAAGATATTTATTCCAATAGTAATTATTTCACTTTTGGCAATTTACAGTTGCGGAAACAGATTTGAACCTATGAAGGGGAAATCTGTTTTTCGATATAACGAATCTTCAGGAATAACAAGCCTTGACCCAGCATTTGCCCGCGACCAAGCTAATATATGGGCGTGCAACCAGCTTTTCAACGGACTTATTCAATTAGATGAAAACCTGCATGTTATTCCGTCCATAGCCAAAAGTTGGGAAATTCTTGATGATGGCACTACTTATAATTTTCACCTTCGACAAGATATTTTTTTCCACAATTGGTCTCACTTCAAAAATGGCAAAGGCAGAAAGGTTATTGCCTCCGACTTTGAATATAGCATCAAAAGGATTCTAAACCCAAAAACCTTGTCGCCTGGGGCAGTTTGGCTCAATAATATTGTCAAAAATGATAAGGGTATTTATGAAGTAAAAGCATTAAACGACAGTACATTAACAATAAAATTAGAGAGCCCATTTTCACCTTTTTTGGGAAGATTAAGCATGCCATATTTTTCAGCAGTTCCCAAAGAAGCCGTCGATTTTTATGGTGAAGATTTCGGCAGAAACCCTGTAGGAACTGGACCATTTTATTTTAAGATGATGGAAGATGGGGTGAAGTTGGTAATGCTGAAAAACAAACATTATTTTGAATTTGATGGCAGAAACAGACTTCCATACCTCGATGCCGTAGCTGTAAGTTTCATCATCGACAAACAGTCGGTATTTTTGGAATTTATCAAAGGCAATCTCGATTTTATGTCGGGCATAGACCCAAGTTACAAAGATGAACTTCTGCAAGCCGATGGTAGTCTAAATCCCAAATATGCCAAGGATTTGAACATGCAATCGAAACCATATTTGAATACTGAATATCTTGGTTTTCAAATGGATAAAGCTTTTATTAGCAAAACTTCTCCACTACAAATTAAAGCTATAAGACAAGCGATAAATTATGGCTTCGACAGAAAGAAGATGATTCGGTATTTAAGAAATAATATTGGAATAGCTGGAGAAAATGGCTTTGTGCCACTGGGAATGCCAGGTTTTGAAAATAAAAAAACTAAGGGCTATGATTTCAATCCAGAACTTGCAAAAGAATTGCTAGCAAAAGCTGGTTTCCCTTATGGAAAAAATCTTCCAAGCATCACATTATCAACGACTTCAGCCTATGTAGATATAGCAAAGTTTATGCAGCAACAACTTGGCGAAATTGGAATGAATATAGAAATTGATGTGCACCAACCTGCAGCATTGAGGCAAATGATAGCTAATTGCAAAATTCCACTTTTTAGAGGTTCTTGGATTGGTGATTATGCCGATGCCGAAAACTATCTCTCTCTATTCTATAGCAAAAATTTCTGCCCGAACGGAGCAAACTACACTCATTATTTTAATCAGGTTTTTGATAAGTTATTTGAACAAGCACGCAACAGCAAAGGCGAAAGTCAGCGATTAGATTTATATAGGCAAATGGATCAATTAGTTACTGATGAAGCTCCTTTTGTAATACTTTATTATGACGAGGTACTTCGATTTAGTCACAAGAAAGTGAAAAATTTAGGAATAAACTCTATGAATATTTTGAACCTGAAGAAAGTCAATATTGAAGAAAAAAGATTGGTTGGAGATTGAAGAAAAAAGATTGGTTGGAAAAGATTGGTTGAAAAGATTGACAAAAAGATTGATTGAAAAGATTGGTTGGAGATTGATTGGAAAAAGATTGGTTGGAGATTGGTTGGAGATTGCTGGAATCCAATCTTTCATCAATCTGGAAACCAATCTTTCATCAATCTGGAAATCAATCTTTCATCAATCTTTCATCAATCTGGAAACCAATCTTTCATCAATCTGAAAACCAATCTTTCATCAATCTGGAAATCAATCTTTCATCAATCTTTCATCAATCTGGAAACCAATCTTTCATCAATCTTTCATCAATCTGGAAACCAATCTTTCATCAATCTGGAAATCAATCTTTCATCAATCTTTCATCAATCTGGAAACCAATCTTT